>JAGHER010000266.1 GCA_017889125.1 Lachnospiraceae bacterium | reverse complement strand
TCCCAGGTGACCTATCAGGGTGGGGCTGATGCTTTTGTTATGGTTCCGGAGAATACGGATCTCTTCCAGAATTTCAAGGGCGTGATGCCGGGAGATACGCTGACCCAGACCATTACCGTAAAAAATACCGTGACCAAAAGCGGCGGCGTCAAGCTTTACCTGAAAGCAGAGTCCACCGATGAGACCATAAACGGCTTCTTAAAGCAGATGACTCTGACGGTAAAGCAGGGCGATACAGTTCTGTCAGAAGCTACAGCAGAGCAGACTGCCGGGCTGACGGAAAATGTGCTCCTGGGAAGCTTTAACCAGAATGACAATGTAAATCTGGAGGTCATGCTTCAGATTCCCATTACCATGGGAAATGAATTTCAGGATGCTTCCGGCATAATCTATTGGGTATTCACTGCAGAGGAAATTGACAGCACTGGCGGTGAAACTGGCCCTGGAGGCGGTGGCGGCAGCAGCGGAGGAGGCGGTGGCGGAGGCCGAAGCGATTTGACAAGAACCACCACGATCACCGATGAAGCAGTTCCTCAGGCGCCGGGCAATCCCATTACGGAATTAATCCAGGAAATCCTTCCGGATAATGTCCCCCTTGCCTTCCTGCCGAAGACCGGTGACGGCTCCGTAGATGGTGTCCTTCTGGCTGTCAATATCGCATCCCTTCTCCTGATTATCGGCCTGGCCGTGCATTTCATCCGGAGAAGAAAAGCCGCAAAAAATCAGAACTAGCAGAGAAAAATAATCAGCGCACAATCATTTCCAGCCAGCAGCCAGCAGCCAGACGTTGCGGGAAGAAAGGATTGTGCGCTGATTTTTGTTAAAGGCGGTTTACCCATTTTTTGTGGCATGCTTTATCCATATGGTCTATAATGAAGGGCAGAAAAAGCATGGGAGGTAATGGGAATGAATCGGATGGAGGAAAAATCCCACCAGCAAGATTTTCATAAGCAAGATTTTCATAAGCATGATTTCCATAAGCGAGATTTACGTAAGCAAAATTTACGTGAACAAGATTTGCGCGAGCAAGAGCGCCTTCTGATGGCAGAATGGAAAACCCGCTGGCAGGAAAAGCACAGCCAATACCCCTATTTCAATGAGGACGGCATCATCGACCATGATCGTTGGAACAGCCTCCCGGAAGGAAAGCATGTGCTGATCCTTCTAAAAGAAACCAATGGCCTGCAGGGAAGCCTGGCGGACTTTCTGCGGAACGGAGGCAGCGATACCTATTACCGGACTTGGAATAATGTGGCCAGATGGGCCGCCATGATTTTCACCGGGGAGATGCTGGATACGGTTTCCCGGCAAGTGCTGAATGACCAGCTGCGAAATCTTGCCGTGGTGAATCTGAAAAAATACGCAGGCGGCTCCAGGGCGAACCGCAGCCTGGTGCGGAAGGAAGCATTTCTTGACCGGGACTTGCTGAAACGGCAGATTTGCCTGTACCAGCCGGACATCATCCTTGCAGGCGGCTGGGGATTGACAGCGGATTTTCTTCGAGATGAAATTTTTCAGGATGACAGTCCCTGGTGCCCGCCGGATGAGCAGGCGGGACTGTGGCGCTACCGGACAAAGAAAATCTGCCGGGAGAAGGAAACGCTGGTGGTCAGCATGCCCCATCCAAATCGGGCGGCGAAGCGGTGGACGTGGGAATTGGAAAAGACGTTTTAGGTTCCCGGCATCAGGCGTCCATATCCTTTTTCAGCTTTTCCAGCGCCCGCTTTTCAATTCTGGACACATAGGAGCGGGAGATGCCCAGTTCCTTGGCGATCTCCCTCTGGGTATGAGCCTTCCTCCCATACAGGCCGTAGCGCATGCCCACCACCTTCTTTTCCGTATCCTTAAGGCAGCGCTCATAGGAGCGGTACAAATCTTTCACATCCTGCTCAAAGATCAGGTTTTCCACGGCTTCTTTATTATCCATCTCGATGACATCCACAAGGCTTACGGTTTCCCCGTCCTTGTCTACGCCGATGGGTTCGAAAAGGGAGACCTCCCGGCTGTATTTTTTTCCGGCACGCAGAAGCATTAGAATCTCATTTTCTACACATTTTGCGGCATAGGTGGCCAGGCGGGAGCCTTTGTCGGTTTTAAAGGTATTGACCGCCTTAATCAGGCCGATGGTTCCCACGCTGATCAGATCCTCCATATCGTAATCCGTTCCCTGATATTTTTTCACCACATGGGCCACCAGCCGCATGTTCCGCAGAACCAGCACGTCTCTGGCTTCCTGATCACCCTCTTTGCAGCGCTTCAGATATTCCTTCTCTTCGCCGGCGGATAATGGTTTTGGAAAAGTTTTCAAAGAAAGCCACCTTCCGATTCCTTACTTTCAGTTTATGCGGCGGCCTTTCTTAAGTGCTTTTACAAAGTTGAAAATAATTTTCCGGGAAGGATTGACAATTTTCGGCTCTTATGATAACTTAAATCTAGTTATGAAAACAGGATTGGGTTTGTTTTCATATAGCGATTAAATGGCAACTTTTTGTTGCATTATTGATTGGAGAATTTTATTTAATTTTATAAGTTGGTTACTTTCAACCGGTGTTAAAACACATCAACTTGTGAAACGGTCAATAAGAGTAGTAAAAGTGAAGTATTTGCTATATAGACTCAAAAAACCTGATTCTGTTGAAAATATGGAAAATCGGCCTTACGGGGGCTCTTTCTGTCCGGTTTATCCGGTATCCCCGCAGCCAGAATGGGTATTTTCAGCGCAAGTGATGTGATGTCACCTGCGCTTTTTCTTGTTTAAGATAGAACAGAAAGCAGCCAACTCAAAACAAGGCAAAAACAAATGGGAAAGCAGGGGAAGAGATGAGCGGAAAACTGAAGCTGTATGGGTTCAACAATCTGACGAAAGCATTGAGCTTTAATATTTACGATGTCTGTTACGCCAAGACGGCCAGAGAGCAGAAGGATTACATCGCCTACATCGACAAGGAGTACAATTCAGAGCGTCTGACGAATATTCTGCTGACGCTGACGGACATGATCGGGGCCAAGGTTTTGAATGTGTCCAAGCAGGATTACGAGCCCCAGGGAGCCTCCGTCACCATCCTGATGGCGGAAAATTCCATGGTGCCCATCGGGGATACGGTGGTTTCCCATCTGGACAAGAGCCATGTGACGGTGCACACTTATCCGGAATATCATCCGGACACCTGCCTGGCCACCTTCCGGGTGGATATCGACGTGGCCACCTGCGGGGAGATTACGCCCCTTTCTACCCTAGACTATCTGATCGGCTCCTTCGACTCAGACATTATCACCATGGATTACCGTGTGCGGGGCTTTACCCGGAAGGAGGACGGTTCCAAGCTGTTTATCGACCATGATATTACCTCCATTCAGGACTTTATCAGCCCGGAGATCCGCAGGGCCTATGACGCGGTGGATATCAATGTCTATGAGGCAAACCTGTTCCACACCAAGATGCTGATTAAGGAGCGGGATCTGCAGAATTACCTGTTCAATACCGACGTTTACGAGCTTCCGCCGAAGACCCGTCTGGAGATCAATTCCAGCCTTCGCCGGGAGATGATTGAGATTTTCAGCGGCCGGAACATTTTCTAGGGAAGGACAAAAAGCACTATGGAAAGAAAGCAATTATCCCAGACCAGCGCCCCCATCTATGAGGCACTGGAACGGTTTCACAAAAGCCGGGTAGTCCCCTTTGACGTACCCGGCCATAAGAGAGGGCAGGGGAATCCAGAGCTTAAGGCTCTCCTGGGGGAGGCCTGCGTCAGCAATGACGTCAATTCCATGAAGCCCCTGGACAATCTCTGCCATCCGGTGTCCGTGATCCG
>JAGHER010000049.1 GCA_017889125.1 Lachnospiraceae bacterium | reverse complement strand
TGCTTCCCGAGCCTCCGCCGGAGCTTTCGTTTTTCCCGGCGTCCGAATTTGTCGCCTTGGAAGAGCCGGTGTCTTTTCCTGCGCTTCCTCCGCTCTGACCAGACTGGCTGGTTTTGCCCGCATCAGAGCTGCTGGCCGTCCGCGTACTCCGGCTCACTGACGTACCTTCCTGTCCCAGCACAGCGAGGGTGGAGGCGGAGCTGCTCATCATAAGCACAGCCGCCATGGCCGCCGCGGTCATCTGCCGGGATTTTCGTTTCCATTTGCCCATTCTTTTCCTCCCATTCTCTTACATCCGGCTTCGGGAAGATATGTTTTACGTCTGCCATGCCCTCCCCCCGCTGGCCTGCAAGCGGATATCCTCTTCCGCATCTCATCTGCCGGATGTAAGTACTTACATGCCAGCTAATTATACCCGACTTGTCGGGTACATACAAATGCTTTTTAACAGATTTACCATTTTCTTGAATATTTACCAAAATTATGATTTAAAATTTTATACTTTTTCCGTCTTAGGCTTTTTCATTTTTATTTGCTTTGCACAATTTTTCATCCTGCTTTTTGGGCTTTCAGTATATCGACCGGAATCCGTAGAAATTGGATCATGCCAACTGTATCCATTCCACAGATAAACGTCCGTGTAAGAAACTGTAAAAAGGAGCAGATGGGTATCATATCCGATTGTGAATCCTTCAGCTAAGATACCATCCCGCTTGAGCCTCCCACATTCGGCTATATTCTCCCCCTCGTTCCAAGAGTTCTTTATGACTTCCATTTTCCACCACTTTACCCTCTTTCAGGACAATCACACGATCCGCAATTTTCGCGAGCCCTAACCGATGTGTGATGATCACACAGGTTCTGCCCTCTGCAGCACGGAGAAAGGTTTGATAAAGCCGGCTCTCCTGTATGGGATCGATTGCAGATGTGGGCTCATCAAGCAGAAGGATTTTCGATTTTTTATAAATTCCTCTCGCAATGGCAATCTTCTGCCATTGTCCTCCGGATAGATCGACACCATCAAAATCTCTGGACAAAACCGTCTGTGCATCCGCCTGAAAATCCGTTTTCCACCCACTGTCAACTTTCCGGAGCGTCTCTTCCCAATTTTCCGTGCTGTGAAGGTCAGAAATTCGAACATTTTCTTCCAAAGACAGCTTATATCGATTGAATTTCTGGAAAACAGCACTTACAGAATGAAAACAGTTTGTCTTCTCATCCAGAACCACCCCTCCTATCGTTACACTTCCGCTATCCGCTGGATAGACTCCTAGAAGGATTCGGGCCAAAGTAGTCTTTCCGGCACCATTTTCTCCAACTACAGCTACCGTCTCTCCATCCGCTATCCGAAAGCTGACATGCTTCAAGCAGTCTGTTTCCGCCTCCGGATACCGAAATGATACATCATCAAAGGAAATGGTTCCATTTTTCATTTCCACACTTACCTGTCTGCTCTCCGGGCTTTCCATGAGATTCAGAAAATTGTTTACTCGTCCCATATTCTGGGAAAGGCATCCAAGACTATCCCGAAAAATTTCTTCCATCAGAAGGAACATTACATCAATCGAGGAAAAAACCGCAGCGAAAGCGCCTACAGAGATATCTCCGCGAACACAGCCAGAAACTAACAGCAGAAGTATCCCGCCGTATGCAAGAAAACTGAAACAGTTCAGGCCCAGGTTGATCGCCGCTTCTCTCTTCCGATATTTCCATGCGGTCTGGTTCCATTTTCCCACCGCCTCCCTGTATAGGCGCAGAAAATACCAAGCCGCTCCAAGCACCCGGGTCTCTCGATAATTTTCCAGGGTAGTCAGGGGCCGTTCATAAGCTTCTGCCTCCCTGCGCACCGGGGCAATCTGTCTTTCGATCCTGTCCCCAAAATGCATTTTTACCAAATTCGTGAAAAGAACCGGAAGGAATACCAGCAAAAGGGCGGAAAGCAGCCCCCAGTCCAACCGAACCATATAGATGCCCATCAGCATAAAATATGGGACATAGAATGTGATAACCGAATTTGCCGTATCCACCATCTCGCAGGCATCCTTCGCCCCTTGATCTGCCATCTCAAGATTCGTCAAAAAGCTGTTTTTTTCAAAGTCCACCGGCCGCAGCCTGCTAACCTTCTCCTGCAGCAGCACACAAATACGTCCATATCCCTTTTCCCGCACCACATCCGCATAAAAATTTACAAATCCATTCAGGAGTTGGCTTACGATCTGGCAGGCAATCAGCGCAGCAGCAGCAATGATTACCTCTTTTCTAGCAGCAGTGCCTGCTATACCCTCAGATATGCTGTCAAAAAAACGTTGGGTCAGGATAACCACCGCTGCAAAAGACAATCCATGAAAAATATCGACGAAAGATAAAAGCAGGTTTTCTTTCCACACCGGTTTGTAAACAAGCGGATAGGCCTTCCTAAATGTTTGAAAAAAATTACGATTCATGTATATCCTCCCCTCCTTCCCTGTCTTTCTCATACCATTTTGCCTGCTCTTCATACATCGTCCGATACAGGCCATTTTTCTCCATCAATTCCCAGTGACTTCCTGCTTCAGCCACAGCTCCATCTGCAATCACAAAGATAAAATCCGACATCTTCACCGATGCAAGCCTGTGGCTGATCAGCAGCACTGTTTTTCCCTGACTGATCTGCTGAAATCTCTGGTAAATCTCGTTTTCATAAACAGGATCCATCGCTGAAGTAGGTTCATCCAAAATTCTCACCGGTGCTTTGGACAACGCACATCTTGCCAACGCCACCTTCTGCCATTCTCCACCGGAAAGATCCAGGCTTTCTTCTTTTACTTTTCCCAGAACTGTGTCCAGTCCATCTTCAAGTCTTTCTACCGTATTGTCCAAGCCAACCTCTCTCACCACCTGTAAGAGTTCTTCCTCTGAAACCTGATCCTTTCGTCCGATTGTAATATTTTCCCTGACACTCACCGGATATCGGGCAAAGTCCTGAAAAACATTGGAAAGGAATCCCCGTTCAAAATGATGAATGTCTTCCCCATTAACCAGAATCTCTCCCTCATAATCCGGATACAGACCATTGATCAGTTTCACAATGGTTGTCTTCCCGGCACCATTGGCTCCAACAAAGGCATATTTTTTACCCGCGTCAATCTTAAACGAAAGATTCTTCAAAATATTCGGAGATGTCCCGGGATAACGGAAGGTAACATTTCGGAATTCAAGTGTTCGGAACACCGCAGCTTCTTTTTCTTTTGACTCCGCACTTTTCTTTCCGTCCGTTATCGTCTGATCTTCTGACATGGAAAGCACCTCTGAAAGCTCCCGAAAATAGTTCTGATACCATGCAACTCGATCAATACTATAAGTCAAATCCCAGGACATATTCTGTACGATACCAAATATTGCATTCATCAGGGCCACAAACATACCTGTGCTCAATACTCCATCTAAGGTCAGAGGGATCATAACGGCCAGTGCCGCAGCGGATACAGCAATAACCGCCATGCTGCCCGCCTTCATCTTGATAAACCATTTCAGCCGGATTCCCGTAGTATATTTACGTGCCTCTTCATACTGCTGCAGGAAACGTTCCCTGTATTCCCGATGGTAGCCAAACACCGTCCGTTCATCCACATACTCCCTGCCTTTTAACATTTCATTATAGTATTCATTCATTCGGTTTACCTTTGTCACATCAGCCTGAGCGTCATAATCTTCTTTTCCGCTCTTCATCGATATGTAAAAGCAAGGAACAGAAACAGCCAGGATAAAAAACGCAAGCCACCAAACCTGTGTAAATAGAATGATCAGAACGCCTGCAGCCTTTAAGATCAGTTCCAATAACCTGAGAAGTCTTGCATATGCTTCCCGTATCCGTTTTTCTGCATCTTTGTTAACCCGTGAAATCTGATCTCTTACTCTTCCATTTTCCATAGCATCGTAATTCAGACGACTGATCTTTTCCACAAGCTGAGACTTAAAGGTGGTTCTCAACCGCATTTCCATATGCTGCTCCAAAAGTCCTGTGATACTTTTAGATAGCCAATTAAAGGCAACCAGCGCAACAAGAATGAGAATAAAAAACAGCAGACCACGGTTATGAACTCCAGACCTCCCTGCCGCAGTTACTTGATCGATAAAACCGGCAACGCTGAGCGTCTGAAGGGTGGGAACCAACGCCTGCAGAAATCTCAGCAGTAAAAAAAAGCCTGCCGCTGCCGCATCTGCCTGAAACACAATTTTTACTGCATCAAGTACGTATACTTTTTTCATACTCTTCCAAACGACTGTAGACCGCCGGGCAGCGATCAGCCGCTATGCCTCCTTTCAAGTACTTCACACCGCCTTCATTTATATTGTTCCAAAATATCCTCCAGTGTTTCTTTTCCCAATAAGCCCATATGATTTGTCGACTCATCCAGTAACAGTACATTCGGTCTTTTCATGAAGATTTTTGCAAAACTTAAACGTGCCCTCTCACCCCCGGACAGACTGCTTAGAAAGCTTCTTATCTCATTCTGAGGGAGGTCTGAAATGCACCCCAGAAATCAGACAGAACCGTTTGTTCAGATGTATACTCTGCTACATGTTGATCAAAATAGCCAATTCCTACACCGTCTCCCCACCTAAAAATTCCACATATGCAGTTACTTCAGTACTGCCTTGTATATGCGTTTACATTTTACCATTTTTGAGGCATATTTTTTCAACCTGGGCGAAAATCGTATGTTGAAAGGCGAAAATCATAGGTACAATGCATTTTCCGTCCTTTTCATCTCATTCCTATGCAATAAATTCCGTTTATTCCCTGCAAGAAATTTCCAATGAGTTTGCCCAGTGGAAATCCGCCACAATCCAAATGAACTACCACATAGCCATAGATTTTCAAAACTACTCAGTCTCTTATGAGTATGTATACAAAAAAGCGGAGGTCTGGTATACCAAAGCAACACTCTGCCACCAAATTTATATTTCAAAAAGTTCTGGAATACTCATCTAGCATTTTTATATTCTTACAAAAATATATGTGCAGCCAAATATCAATAACATGTGCCTTTTTCTTCACATGTCTCCGTTTCACTATTGAAAACTCCAACGTGCATAGATTGGTCTTTCTTTTCCACAAAAATGGAGTTATTGCTTTATAGCTATTATTCATCTATAAAGCAATAACTCCTCTACTTCATCTCATTAATATATTTTTCTATTCGTCCAATGTAGTATACAATATAATCTTTACATCAAATATACTATTTTCGTCGGATATTTGCATACTTCCATGATAATTACTTACTACCTTACTTACATTTTGTAATCCAATACCATGCTCTCCAACTTCCTCTTTAGTCGAAAGATAACTATTCCCTCTTTTTTTCAGAATCTGATTATAACTGTTTTTTATTTCTATAAACAACATTCCCTTTTTATAATAAACCCAAAGTGATAACCATTTTCTTTCAGAATTTTCCGCTGCTACTATTGCATTCTCGAGTAAATTACCAAATATAACATTTAAATCAAATGGTCGAATTTTTATTTCTTTTGGAATGTTTATTTTATACTCCACTTTAGTTAAATTTTTATTCGCTCGGCTCAACATATAGTTTAATATACTGTCAATTCCTTTATTACCACTATTTATGTACTCTTTTGCATTTGTCATGAACATCTGCATATTTTTAATATACTCAATAATTTCATCATTCTCATGATTAGTTGCCATCATCATTAGTTCATTTAAATGATGTTTCATATCATGACAAAGCGCACGGTTCTTTTCTTCAGACAGCATTAAAACATCCAGCTGATTTGCATAGCTTTCCACTTGCCGTTCAAATAAATTATTTTCTTCTAATTTTAAATATGCACTCATTATAGCGTTATACAAATAAAAGATGAGCATGTTAATATACAAAATCCCGGCGCTGACAGATATTAATATAATTCGATTGTTTAAATTGTTCATCAGCAAAACGAATAAAATCCCTATACTAATTAGTGGAATTAGAATCAGTATATGCCAGTACGGTGGTGTAAATGGCGCATATCTTTTCTTTATAACAAATCGTTCGATAATAAACTCGCAAACACTAATTAAAAGAACTGTGACATATGGAGAAATTTGACTGTATTCTTCACCGACAATATAATTTGCAAATGAATATACCGAAAAAACATCGCAAATCATATTAATACCATAGATCAAAATCGTAATCAAAATTTTCTTCTTTTTATCACCTTTATATATCTGTGTAACAACATAGATCATAAAAATATTGGTTAATATGTTTGCTGGAGGAAAGTGAAACGTCAAATGAATTAAAGAAGTCACTGCAAAAAATGATATATAAACAAGCTTTTCATTTATATCTTTTTCAATTTCCTCAGTAAAAAATATTGTCATAAATTTTTTTAATATAAAAGTACGAAACAAATTGCTGCTCAATGTTGTAAAAATATCTAACATCTCTTTACTTTATACTCTCCCATTCGCTATTCATGATTTGTTCCTTGACTTGTTTTCGGTATCTTTGACTTATATTTAATTCATTACCATTTTGCATTTTTATTTTTTCATAGGAATATTCCATAACAAAATCTGAATTAATTAAGTATGACTGATGTATTAGGAAAAAATTATTTGGTACATCCTTCGCAATTTTCTTTAATTTCCCTCTGAATTGAATTTTTTTATCTTTAAGAACTATATTAATATTTTTATTATCGCTATAAAAGTAAACAATATCTTTATATGGTATCTTAAAGCAATTACCTCTAAAATGATATTCAAACAATTGATTCTTCTTAATATATCGCTTCATTGCACGGTTCATTACATCTTCTATTTGTTCTGGTTCAATTGGTTTAATCAAAAAATCTAATGGCTGAATACGGAAGAGACGCATAGCATAATTGTTGCTTGAAGAAATATAAACAATTGCAGTCTCCATATTCTCCAATTCATCTCTTATAAAACTTCCCACCTTAATCCCATCCGTTGTAATCAATCCTATGTCTAAAAAAAGCATGTCTAATGTGCTGCCGTTCTTCAAAAACTCACATAATGTTTCTCCCGTATACCACGTGTTGACTTGCATATGAATTCCGTGTCTCTTCCCATATTCATATAGCAGGTTTTCTAATTGGGTACAAGTCCCTTTTTCATCATCACAAATTCCAATAAGAAGCATTATATTCTCCCTCACCACTTTTATTCTATATTCTACCGATTTTTAACAATTATTTCAAGCATGTGTCTCAATTGTCTTCCCCTCCATCTCCCTCCGCCTTCTCCGGCTTCAGGATATGTGTTCGCGTCAAACGGCACACATTCTTCTCGTAATCCAGACTAGCATAAATGGTGTATAGAATATCAATCACATTCAGCTACGAAAGCCGGGAAGACATTGCTCCGCTGCGGAAAAGCGTCTCGTTTGCCGCAATGTAGAGTACATGATCAGCCAACTGAGCCACATCAGAAGGGTAATAGCGGGTGATGGCAATTATGGGCGTGCCGTTTTCCTTCATGGCTTTCATGCATTCAATCATCTCCACCGTCTGTCCGGAATAAGAAAAGACCAGAGCTGCATCCCTGGCAGAGGAATTTCGGACCTGCAAAAGCTGGGAATGCCAGTCATCGTTGATGATGCAGGTTTTATTGAGGCGCAGAAATTTCAGGTAGGCATCCCGGGCGGCGCACAGCGATGCACCAATGCCAAAAAGCAGCACCCTGTCTGCCTGTGCCAGCAGCTGTACGCAGGCATTGAGCACCTCTGGCGAAAGCAGACGGCTGGTGTCAATGAGACACTGTACATTTTTGCAGGTGATCTTTTCAATCACCTCCGGAATGCTGTCTCCCGGTATGATTTCCTGCTCGGCGTGGTGTCCCCCTTCTCCAAGTGCTGCCACCTCCAGGATCAGGGCCCGGCGCAGTTCCTTATAGCCGGAAAAACCGATCTGTCGGCAGACCCGCACTACGCTTGACGGGGAAGAGAATGTGCGCTGGGCCAGCTGGCGCACAGTGAGAGCCGATGTCTCTTCTGGATTATCCAGAATAAAGTTGGCAATCTGGCTTTCTGTGTCACTTAGGGAGGGCAGCACAGAGCGCAGGCAAAGCAATACACTTTGTCTGTAAAAAGCGCTTTACATGATTACATTATTATAGTATAATGTAATTAAAAAAAGTGAGGTGATTACCATGGTAAAACTTCCGTCAGAACCCCTGGAATTTCTGGGGAATCGAAAATCCTTATCCGAAACAGAACTGGAATATATGAAGGTGATCTGGAATCATCCAGAAGGAATTTCCAGTGAAGACATTTACCGCAGTTTTCCTGGCGCCCAGGGCACGAAAAGCACGATTCTTTTTCGCATTTCCGATAAGGGCTACGTAAATGTGCAGCGTGATGGCGTGCACTATCTGTATAGGCCCCAGGTCACCGAAGCGGAATACAGGCAGGCATTGATCAAGAAAAAAATGAAGAAAACCTTTGGTCTAACAAATCTGCCTGAATTTATTGCCGCTTTTTGCGGTAAAAAGGAGTTGTCCGAGGAAGCATTGCAAAAGATCAATAATCTGATTCAGGAATTGGAAAATGATTGACTTTATCTTATTACTGGGGGCAGCCACCTTAAGCGGAAGCCTGCTCTTTCTTCTGGCTGCGGCCCTTGACCGGACACTTGGGAATAATGCTGGGCCGCAGGCACTATATTTTATTTTAAAGCTGTCTCTGATCTATTTCTGCACACCGGCCATATTCCTGGGAATCTTTATGACAGGTATGTATTCTTATGTACCTGCTGCTGAAAATCAACCAGATTTTCTGGGGTTTTATTTTATCCACTGCTGGAAAGGCATTGCGATGAAAAAAATGACAAATATCAGTCATGTCTTTGAATACAGGCTCTTGGGGATCTGGCTGTTGGGCGCATTGCTGACTAGTGCGGGAATTTCTATGAGAAAACAGCTTTACTTACATAGGCTGTTAAAGCTTTGTGCAGCCTTGGAGGATGGTCCTGCTGTAAAGGCAGCTCATGAAGCAGCCGCCAGTCTAAATGTAAAGCAGACACCGCAGCTTTTCCTCTGCCCTTATCTTGATGGCCCTTTCCTCTTTGGATTCTTTCAGCCAAAAATCATTGTTCCTGCCATATCTTTGTCCGAGGAGGACTGGAGCATGATTTTCCTTCATGAACTAACCCACTATAAAAGCCGGGACACACTTTTTCGCTTTTTTATCACACTGATTAAAGGATTAAACTGGTTCAACCCTTTGATCTATTGCTTTTCCCGTCTTTTTTATGATTACGGAGAACTGGCCTGCGACGAAAAGGTGGCAAAGCAGATGACCCGTGTTCAGAAAGCACATTACGCCAGGCTGCTTCTTAAGCTGGCAAGGTATTCCATCCAGGCTCCCTATACAGCCTCATTTTCCAACAACAGCGAAGCATTTTTCCAAAGGAGGGTTTATATTATTATGAAGAAAAATGTGATGAAAAAGAAAACGGTTTCCACGATTCTTGCTTTTGCAGTTGCCGGACTATCCTGCCCGGCGGCTGCTTATGGAGCATCCTGGACCACAATGCAGGTTTATAACGCCATCGCTGAACAGTCCATCGAAGCAAACAGCATAGAAATGATTCCCAATGATGATCAATATGTGGAGCAGGTCAGCGATTCTCCTCTTCTGCCCGATGCCGGCATTTCTATTCCCGCATTAACGAGAGCTGCCAATCCAGTGGATCTGACATTGGCAGCAGGGAAGTCAATATCCGTAGATACTGTGACAGTTGATGTTGGCACAGACATTAGAATTGTTATATACAGCGACTATTCCTCTGACCAATTCAGAGCAGGTCTCCTTGAACCCTCCGGGGCTTACCGACATGTTTCCTCCCAAAACGGAATGGTTAGTTATACATTTTACAAAAAAGAACATGGTACATATAAAATAACGTTTGAAAATCCGGGAAACAGCAATATTCATCTTGCTGGAACGGTATTTCTTAACAATCAAGATCACCAAACCACCACCTTCCAAGGCGAAGACACACGGAATTTGGAAACCGAAGCATTAATTGAATCAAGAGATCGTGCAATTCTTTCAACATTTAACGTCGACCTAACCGGCTATAAAGAAATTAACCCTCCAGAAGAAGAATACTTTGCCGAAGGGCTCTTAACTGCCCGACGCCAAATTGATTTAAAATACGGAGACACAATACCAATCACCTACATCAGTAGCGATAAAGATCATGCTTATACATTTAAACAGGATATTACAGGAATCAACTATATGTATGAATTTAGTCGAAATAACGATGATTGGACTTTAGTCGCTTCTAGTGAAATGCAAGGAAACATCATGGAAAACGGAAGAAGGAATCGTAATGTTAAATTTGAGGAGAATACGCCGTGAAATTTCAAAAGAAAGCATTATCAATCTGCGTTGCAATTATCACCAGTCTTACTGTACTCTTTTCTTTTAATGCCTGCACCGCAACTACCGATGAACCGCCCGAATCTTCTGCAGAAGGAACCAAATTCACTTATGCTCGATTAACCGATAATTACGCCGAGGAAAAAACTCGATTATCCTTATATAATGAAGAAGACATCACAGATCGTTTAAAAGCGCTTAACCAAGAGTTGAATAGCCAATTTAATTATTACGAACTATCCTTCCAGGCATTACAGAGCCTTTCGTATTTTGATGGCGACAATCGTTTTGTTAAAGTTTATAATCGAAAAGGAGATCAGATAAAAAATCAGCAAATAACCATTGATGGCCAAGAATGCTATGTGACCTCATTATACACACTCCAGACAAACAAAAATCTTTTTGATAATCAGTTATCCTCTCTTGAAAAAGGCGAATCGTTTGACGCCTCAGATTATCTTCTCTCTGATTCGAAAGCAGTCCCGGTTATTTTGGGCTGGAATTATCTGGAGTATGCCGATATCGGCGATGTATTCCACTTAAATTATCTGGAAAAAAATATGGATTTCTGTGTACAAGGGTTCTTTACGAAGGGGTTAAGCATCAAGCTAAACAACTCAGTTATCTGCCTGGACGATTACATTTGTATGCCCAGTCTCGATATGGAAGACGCTACTGTACCTGGAGATGAAGATCATTTATTTCAGGTAAGACAATACCTGCAGAAAAATCAGGGTTATATCCAGCTGGCCGATGACATAGATCAGGAACTTGTCGAATCCCAATTAGCGGCTTTATGCAGCAGCTTTGATTTGGATTATTCCTTACTTGGCACACTTTATCAGATGAATATATTATGCGGCGAGTAAAAGTACGCTTTTGTTTCCTTAGCAAAACATGCTTGACACAATTGGAAGCCCGCTCAGCGGTCATGTTGAGTGGGCTTTCCCTATCTGGAGCGCTGGCCCGGCACCTCCAAAATCACTGCCCCAGCACCTTCTGATAAGCCAGCCGCTCCGCCCCATCCTTAAGGTGAATCTTTCCGCAGTAAGTAAACCCATTTTTCTCCAGCACATGCTGCATCACCTTGTTATCTTCATGGGTGTCAATCCGCAGATTGCGGCAGGAGGCCGCCAGGCACTGCTTTTCGCACCAGGCAAAGCAGGCCCCGGCGAATCCCTTCCCGCTTCCTGCGGATGCCACCCGGTGAATGACGCCGTAGGGCTCTTCGTTCATCCATTTTCCATCGTAAATTCCCCGGTAGGTGAGTTCCTCCTCCATGGCAAAGTAAAAGGCCCC
The DNA here is from genome assembly GCA_017889125.1 of Lachnospiraceae bacterium. GTDB lineage: Bacteria > Bacillota > Clostridia > Lachnospirales > Lachnospiraceae > Caccovicinus. Next base: position 9,308 of record JAGHER010000049.1, on the reverse strand, counting down.
GAGAATTTCTTCTTCTGCCCGCTCGGCAGCCAAACCGGGCGTCAAATCCGCCTTTGCGCCTGTCATCAAATTCGTCTCTGAACCCGTCACCAAATCTGACTCCGAAGCCATCACCAAATACATCTTCCCCTCCCGAATCCCTTCAAGGATTACCTCCGGCTTGGGATCACAGTCCTTCCACTGGTTGGGATTGCCCGTCTCCCGCATAAACTGCCTGGCACGCTCGTATATGGGCAGCATCTGCGGGAAATCCTTCTCCGCCGCTTTTCTGATTTGCATACCTTACCGCCTTTCTCTCATTCTGTCTTTTCTTATGTTTTCCCCACGCTTCTCCGGACACAACTTCCTTACCCCTGCTGTCCCCGCTTTATTTCTTCCCTTTCCCCAGCTCATAAAAGAAAATATACTGCTGCAGGATTCCGGACAGGCTGCCGTATCGCTCCAGCGGAAAGCCCTGGGGGTAGTGATTTTCCAGCGCCTGGGCGATGTGGGTGTCTACGGGAAAGGCCTCCAGATGATGAAGGCCGAAGAGGCAGACGCACTCGGCCACCTTTATCCCCACGCCCTTTAACTCCATCAGTGCAGCCCGGGCCTCCGGATACGCCATGTCATGGAGGGCTTCCAGCTGAAATTCTCCCGCATTGACCATCCTTGCTGTCTCCAGGATATAGCCCGCCCGGTAGCCCAGATTGCAGGCCCGAAGCTCCTCCTCTGTGACCCGGGAAAGCTCCTCCGGCCCGGGGAAGGCATAATACGTCTCCCCCCGGAAATTCTGCATTTCTTTTCCATACCGGCGGCAGAGAAGCTCCACACAGCGCCGGATCCGCGGAATATTGTTCCGCTGGGAAATGATGAACGTAATAATCATCTCCCACAGATCCTGCCGCAGAATCCGGATTCCCCAGCCGCCTCTTGCTGCTTCCAAAAGGTATTCGTCCTGCAAATCTATGGCCGCCTTGGCAGCGCCGTAATCGGTCTCCGCATCAAAATACCGGCTCCAGAAGCTGTCCCACTCCTCCTGGCTGCAGGAAAGCCGAAAGCATCCCTGTCCCTGCGCCTGCGCCTCGGGAACCAGGGCAATCTCCAGATACCGTTCCCCGGCAATCACCGAAAATACGCCTTCATTTCCTTCCATCCGGAAGCACTGTCCACTGGCCGCAATCTGCTCCAGATCCATATCTGGTATCCAGCATTCCATTGGTTCTCTCCTCCAAAAAAAGACCGCCGCATATGCCTGATATGCGGCAGTCTCTGCATTTTCCTTTTGCGCTTTGATTTACCTTCTGCGTCTTAATTTCCTTTTGTGCCTTAATCCAGATGGGCCATATAGGCGATGGCCGCGTCGATGCAGGCGTCCATCCCGGCCTTATGGCTGTCCAGGCAGAGATGGTAATTCTGGGGCTTGCCCCATTCATTGCCTGTGTAATACTGATAATAATCCCGACGCTTCCGGTCGATCTCCCGAACCCGCCGCTCCATCTGGCGAAGCTCCGTATCAGGAAGATTCTCCCGGGTCATCAGCCGCTGCACCCGCTTCTTAAAGCTGGCGTAGATAAACAGATTCAGGCACTGCTCATCCTTAAGCACCATATCGGCACAGCGTCCTACAATCACGCAGGGGCCATGCTGGGCCAGCCGCTGGATCACCCTGGACTGGGCCATAAAGGTCTGATCCGACATGGGAACCTCATACACCGAAGAAAAGGGCGTGTATTCGATTTCCTTCTTCTCCATAAAGGCGTCATCGTACATCTCAAAGATATGCTCCTCAATATCGATGTCATCCGCCGCCATCCGGATCAGTTCCTTATCGTAAAAAGGGATTCCCAGCCGGTCTGCCAGCCGCCGTCCCATCTCCCGTCCTCCGCTTCCAAACTCTCTGCTTATGGTTATAATCTTCGTCATGGCAATACCTCCTGACTCTGGTTTATCCGATGCTTCCGTTAGGGAAACGCTGACTAAATCACCGTTTCCTTAGTCCAGAACGCTCTTAATGTATTCCGCAATCTCCGGAACCTGGCAATTCTCAAAGAAATATTCCTTAAACTTGGGGCCGCTGATGGTGGTCTTTAAGAAATCCTGATCGATCTCCTTTAAGATGGTCAGCATGTCCTTGTGGGTGATCTCCTTCACGCCGTCCAGGATCTTCTTGTTTCTCTGCTCCGGAACAACTCTCTCCTTGGGATAGCCGCCGCCGCTCTCGCAGCCGAAAAGCTTCTCAAAAATGTACTGCAGACGAAGCTCTGCGCCCCATCCGAAGCCCTTTGCAAAGGGAAGGGCAATGGCGTTTCCATCATTGATCTGCGCGAACATATAGGCATCCTCTGCATCAACGATATGGCCGCAAAGTACGCCGGGGAAGGAATTCAATGCCAGCATAGCGCCCTCGCCGGTGCCGCAGCCGGTAACTACGTAGTCAGCTGCCTTGGAATTCAGAAGGATAGCTGCCAGAAGGCCATTCATCACGTAGGTTAACTGGGTCTCATCCTCTGCGGTGTACATTCCGTAATTATATACTGTATGTCCCATGGGCTCTACGATCTTCTTTAAATTGTCGCAGATCATCTCATTCTTAGCCGCCTGGCTGTTTTCATTAATCAGTGCAATCTTCATGTGAATCTTCTCCTTTTCCCCCTGGCTGCGCCCGGGTCTTCGTATAATTTAGCAAATGGAAGATGCCTCGGGTATGGAACAGACACGCCTTGGCATCTTGGAAATAGTTTACTACAGATTGGGAAAAAGCGCAATCCCCATCCACAGGCGGATGATTGACCTCCACAGGCAGATGGCTGTTTTCAGGAGCTCTTCCGGGAATCTTTTGTCTCTCTTCGAAGTTCAGGGAAGTGCAAGTTTCCCTGCGCTTCCCTGAATCTGATTTTCACTATGTATCTGTCAAATTTTACAGCACTTTTTCTATTTTCCAGGCAAAATTTGCATCCATTTCCGCAACCCCTCAGTCTGCGTTTACTTCCGCCCACGCTTAGTCGCCTGCATTTTCGGCTTTCCCGCAGCACTGAAGATCACGTAGCCCAGCATGCAGATGGCCACTGCCATCCAGAATGCCAGACGCAGAGGGCTGCCGCCCTTAAACATATCATAGTATCCCTTCAGGTAGATGATCATGATAATCACCGGTACACACCAGGATACGTACCATTTCAGTCCGGCAGGGAAATGAAGGCCCATTCCCGTATTGGCCTCCTTCTGGAAATTCATCCAGCCCCAGCCGTTCTTTCTGGTACAGAACAGCACATAGCCCAGGCTTCCCAGGGGAAGCAGATTATTGGAAACAATGAAGTCCTCAAAATCCATAATGGTGCTTCCCTCCCCGAGAGGCGCAATGCCGGAGAGCACATTAAAGCCCAGCACCGCAGGCATACTTAAAATCAGCATGGATACAAGGCAGAACAGCACGCTCTTTTTCCGCTCCCAGCCAAACAAATCGCTCATCATGGCGATCAGGTTCTCATATACGGCAATGATGGTTGTCAGCGCCGCAAAGGACAAAAATAGGAAGAATAAGGCGCTCCACACACGGCCGCCAGCCATCTGGGCAAAGATATTGGGCAGCGTGATAAAGATCAGGCTGGGCCCTGCGCCAGGTTCGATGCCGAAGGCAAAGCAGGCCGGGATAATGATAAAACCTGCCAGCAGCGCCACCGAAGTATCCAAAATGGTGATATTGATGGCCTCCCCCGGAAGCGCCCTGTCCTTAGGCATGTAGCTTCCGAAAATCATCATGGCGCCGATACCGATGGACAGGGTGAAAAAGGACTGGCTCAGGGCGCCAAATACCACGTTGCCGATGCCATTTTCCACCATCTTATTGAAATCCGGAATCAGGTAAAAGCGCAGGCCGACCTCCGCTCCCTCCATGGTCACCGAGCGAATCGCCAGCACAACCATAATCGCAAGAAGCGCCACCATCATAAATTTAGAGACCTTCTCAATGCCATTTTTCAGGCCCATGGCGCAGACCGCAAAGCACAGCACGCAGACCAGCACCGTCCAGAAAATCAGCGTCCCTGCATTGCCAAGCATACTGTTAAACGCATTGGCAACCTCTTCCGTAGATGCCTGCACAAACTCGCCCCGGATACTCCGCCAGCAGTAGTAAAGCATCCAGCCGCCTACCATGGTGTAAAACATCATCAGCAGATAGCAGCCGATGATGCCGATCCACTTCATCCAGTGCCAGCGTGTACCCGACGGCTCCAGATTCTCAAAGCCGGTGGCCACGCTCTTTCCGCTTCCCCGTCCGATGGAAAACTCACAGATCAGCACCGGAATGCCCAGAAGCAGAAGGAATGCCAGATAAATCAAGATAAATGCTGCTCCTCCGTACTCCCCGCACAGGTAAGGGAACTTCCACACATTTCCCAGACCAATGGCACATCCGGCAGAAACCAGGATAAAGCCCAGCCGTGAACCGAATTTTTGTCTTTCCATACCAAACCTCCCAAGTAAATTTTCATTTCTGTACGCTGTCTCCATATTTTCCTTTGTCATTGGCAGCATAACATTTAATTATTATAATATGGCCTATAGCGGATTGCAACTTTCCCTTTTCCATATTAAAATAAGAAAAAGTTATATTAGGGAGGATAACCTGATGAATACCAATCAGCTTCGATATTTTGTGGCCGTGGCAGAGACCAGGAGCTTTTCCAAGGCCGCCAACCAGTATTATATTTCCCAGACCGCCATCACCCAGCAGATTCAATCCCTGGAGCTTTCCATGAATGTGCAGCTCATCGACCGCTCCTGCCGTCCCATCCAGCTGACCCCCGCAGGGAACGTCTTTCTCATGGAGGCCAGAGCTATCTTAGAGCGGATTGACACTGCCGTAGGCCGGGTCCAGGGGGCCTCTGCCGGGCTGGTGGGAAGCCTGCGCATCGGCTACACCAAGGGCTATGAGCGCAGCAGCCTTTCCAACCAGTTGAAGGAATTTCACCTGGAATACCCCAATATCCTCATCACCTGCTTCCGGGCGGACACAGACCGGCTGGCGTCAGGCCTGCTCAATGACGACTATGACATCATCTTCACCTGGGACAGCACCAACCTGATCCAGGAGCCCATTGTGGAATACCGGACGGTGGAGCGGGTTCCCCTGGTGGTGGCCCTCTATGGAAGCCATCCCCTGGCCCGCCGTCCCTTCCTGCGCCGCCAGGAGCTGCGGGGCGAATCCATCCTTTACATGTCCCCCTCCGGGGCGGTGGATTCCTTCGGCGACAATCACTTTATGGAGCTGTACAATAAGGCAGGATATACCCCCAACCTTCTGTTTCGCTCCACCGATTCGGAAAGTATCCTGATGATGGTTGCGGCAGAAGAAGGGATCTCGATCCTGCCTTCTTACGTTACCAGTAAATTGACAAATGCGGACAATCTGGTTTTCGTGCCCCTTGTGGGCGCGGAGGAGTCCGAGGCCATTGTGGCCGTGTGGAAAAAGGTGGAGCCAGGCCTTCCTCTCCGCTACTTTGTGTCTAAGTGTCTGGATGAATCCGCCGGTTAATCTCCGCCGCACCGGTTCACGCCGCCGCATCGCTTCATGCCGCCGCACCGCTTCATGCCGCCGCACCGCTTCATGCCGCTGCACCGCTTCATGCCGTCACACCATTTAATACCACCGCACCATGGGAAGCCCGTTATTGATCCCCTTCACAGCCAGAATCTGATGAAGGTCAATGATTCCATTGTGAAAGGTGGCGGCGCAGGCTGAAAGATACAGATCCCACATGCGGATAAAGCGCTCATCAAACATGCTGTGGATCTCCTCCAGATGCTCAGTGAAATTCTTTTCCCAGCAGAGAAGCGTCTTATTGTAATGCAGGCGCAGGTTCTCCACATCCATGATGTGGAACCCATCCTCAGACATATGGCTGACCATCTCCCGAAGGCTGGGCACCATGCCGCCGGGGAAAATATACTTCTTAATCCACGGATCGCCGGGATGCTCCTTCAGGGCGCTGATAAAATGAAGCAGAAAAAGGCCCCCGTCCTTCATCACCTGGTTCACGCAGTCCACGAAAAGCGGGTAATTCTCCCGGCCCACATGCTCTGCCATGCCCACGCTGACCACCCGGTCAAAGGTCATGCCGCACTTTGGAAGCTCACGGTAATCCATCCGCAGCACCTTAAGATAATCCCCAAGGCCCTCCTCCTGGATGCGCCGGTTAAATTCCTTTTCCTGCTCGCAGCTTAAGGTGATGCCGGTGCCGTGAATCCGGTACGTTTTCGCCGCCTCAATTAACAAAAATCCCCAGCCGCAGCCAATATCCAGAAGGCTCATGCCCTCCTCCAGATGGAGCTTCTGCAGGATGTAATCCACCTTATTCACCTGGGCCTGATACAGACTGTCCTTCGGATGCTTAAAGTAGGCGCAGGAGTAGCTCATGGTCTCATCCAGCCACAGCCGGTAAAAATCATTGCCAATATCGTAGTGGCTGGTGACCTCCTTCTCCTGATTCTTTTTTGAGGAGGAAGTAAAAATCAGCTTTTTCAGCGCGTGTTCATCAGTAGAAAACCTTCCCATCTGCCCCAGGAAATGATCCAGGGCCTGGTAAAGATTCCCCTCTATCTCCAGATCTCCATCCATATAGGCCTCCCCCAGAGCCAGGGATGTGCTGCTTAAAAGCTTTGCCATGGGGATGGCTTTCTTAAAATCCACCGTAAAAGCCGGTTCTCCTTCGCCAATCTGATGGGCGCTGTCCTTAAACCGTACAAGGAAGGGATGATCGGTAAAACGTCCCAGAAACTGAAGCATTGCCTTCTCTTCGATCTTTTCCTCAAGCTTTTCCTCTGCTTCTTTAAACATCGTATGCCTCCTGTTCACTTCATTTCTTTTCCAATTTATTCCCAATGCAGGAGGCAAATATACCTTTTCTGCCCTGGGTATGGGAAACTTTGTGCACTGGAGGCGATTTTATGTTCTTTTCCCGCAGATCAGAATTTCCACACCTGATCGACATCTACCTTAAATACGGTGGCGCCGCCTACCTTTACCCCCCGGACCACATCCACGATGGTCCGGCCATTGTACTCGGACACCTTGCACTCCTCCACCCGCTCGGTGCAGTTCTGCTTGATGTAGCGCAGGATTTCCTCCTCCCGCTCCTTCTCCACGCAGACCATCAGAGTCACGTTCCGCTTGTTCAGATAAAGGCCCTCTGTCTCAAATTTTGTCGCCAGAATCCGATGCTGCTTAAAAACAATCGAAAGCCGTTCATAATCTACCCGCTGAAGTATAATAATCAATAATTCCATATCCTGTCCTTTCCCCGCGCCGGTAAGCACGGACTGGGTTTACCAGATCTCTTTGGGGTACTGAAGGCCCCATTCCTTCCGCAGATCCGTCATGATCTGCAGCACATCGCGGCTCCAGGTAAGGTGAAGCCCGGAGGCGTCGCTCCGCTCCACAGCTTTCTCCATATCCTGAATCTCGTAAAAAAGCGCAAGCTTTTCCTCTCCCGCCTGTATCTCCTTCCGGCTGCCGGTCACCGCGTCGGTAATCACCGCCCGGACGGCTCTGGGATATTCCATAATCTCAATATACGCCTTCTCGCAGCTGATCATCACCCGCTTGGGCTGCTTGGAATGAAGGCTTAAGGAGACATTGGCCATCTGCCCCTGGGTATTTTCCATCAGGATCACCGACTGCTCATCCACCCCGCTGGCCGCCCGCTTCATCTGGCTTTTAACTGTCCCGGGACACTCATCTAAGAAGCTTCGGACTGCGCTGATGGCGTACACGCCGATATCCAAAAGGGCGCCGCCGCAAAGCTCCATGGCAAAAAAGCGGCTGCTCATATCGTATTCACGAAAGCTTCCGAAATTCGCCGTAATGATCTGAGCCTTTCCCAGCTCTCCCTGCTCCATAAGCTTCCAAAGCTCCTGATACAGGGGCATATGCCAGATGGTCATAGCCTCTGCCAGGTAAAGCCCCTTCTCCTTGGCAAGTGCCTCCGCTTCGGCAAGCTCACGGCTGTTCAAGGTGATGGGCTTTTCCGCCAGCACGTGCTTTCCCTGCTCCAGCGCCTTCATTATCAATGGAAAATGCGTATCGTGAAGAGTGGCTATATACACGGCGTCTACCTGCGGGTCTGAAAGAAGCTCCTCCAGATCTGCGTACACCTTTTCTACCCCATACCTGGCGGCAAAATCCTCCGCCCTCTGCTGCGTCCTGTTCCAGGCCGCGTAAAAATGCCGGCCGGCCGCCTCCATGGATTTCGCCATGTCCCCGGCAATCCCCCCTGTTCCCAGGACAGCCCAGTTTAATTCTTGCATAAAGAGCACCTCCTTTTTTGGCGAAATGCCAGTCAAAAAGACTTCGCCAAATGTATTTCGCTGTGCAGTTATTATACCATTCCCGGACATGAACTACAAACAGATTTATGGGCGCAAATTGATTCATGAAAGAGATTCAGTTACTGTTCATGCTTGGCATCTTGACTTGCTGAAAATGCCAGACCAGTACATGAAAAGTAGCCAAAGAATCCAGCCCATCGCCGCAGGCGATTTGGAATGGGCTGGATTCCGTTACAGTTCACGTCAAGCGTGAACTGTAACGAGATTCACGGAAGGTACAAATATCTCCTTTACCATCCGGCGGCTTACGGGTATAATGAGGATGACCTCGTTAAAACGCTTGAACGTTAGAGACAAAGGGAATTTACAGGTAAAGAAAAATCACAGGTGAGAAAATCACAGGCAAGGAGAAATTCTGAGATGAGCTATACCGATAAAATACTTTTTTTCATGGAAATCGTGGGGACGGTGGCTTTTGCCTCCTCCGGGGCCATGCTGGCGATTCGCAAGCGGATGGATCTGTTCGGCATCTGCGTGCTGGGCGTAACCACGGCGGTAGGCGGCGGCATGACCCGGGACCTGCTTTTGGGCATCACTCCGCCCAATATTTTCCGCAATCCCTTAAATACGGTGATTGCCCTGGCGGTCTCCGTCATTGTCTTTCTGATCCTGTATCTGGGCCACGGCTCCATGGGCAGCCGCCTGACCGCAGTTTACGATAAGATCATGATGGTCTTTGACGCAGTGGGGCTGGGCGTCTTTACCTCCATGGGCATCAACACCGCCAGAGAAGCGGGCTATGACCAGACCTTCCTGCTGGTATTCGTGGGGGTGATTACCGGCGTAGGCGGCGGCCTTCTGCGGGACGTGATGGCCCAGGAAAAGCCTTACATCCTGACCAAGCATATTTACGCCTGCGCCTCCATCGCCGGGGCCCTCATCTGCGTTTATACCTGGGAGCCTATGGGGAATCTGGCCGCCATTATGCTGGGGCTGGC
>JAGHER010000265.1 GCA_017889125.1 Lachnospiraceae bacterium | reverse complement strand
TTCCTTACTTCCCATCCTCCCCATTGCTGTACACCAGCTGGATGCGTCCGCTTTCCACTTCCTGAATGAACACCGGCACAAGCTCCGGATCAAACTGGCTTCCGGCGCCCCGCTCCAGCTCATTGATGGCGTGGTCCAGCGGCATGCTCTGCTTATAGCAGCGCTTGGAGATCATGGCATCGAAGGAATCGGCAATGCATAGGATTCTTGCCGCCAGGGGAATATCCTTCCCGGCAATCCTTCTGGGATAGCCTCTGCCGTCATACCGCTCATGATGGCCGATCACGGCGGGAATAACGTAATCCATGGAAGGCAGATGCCGGATAATTCCAACCGAATATTCCACGTGCGCCTTCATAGCCTCGTACTCCTCAGCGGTAAGCTTCCCCTGCTTGTTTAAGATATGCTCGGGCACGCCGATCTTTCCGATATCGTGAAGAAGGGCCGCCTCTTTAAGGATCTCCCGATACTCATCGCTCATATTCAAAGCCTTGGCCAGGCACTCGGAATAGTAAGCCACATTTTTTGAATGCTGGAAGGTGTAATGATCCTTGGCATCAATAGCTGCCGTGAGCGCATAGATGGTGGAAGCGTACTCAGAGTACATGCTCCGGTGCTTTTCCAGGCTGCTGCCGCTCTTTGCACTCTGGATAATGCCGTCGGAAAAGACCATAATGCCGTTCTTTCCCGCCCGCTTTACATGGTACACCGCCTGATCCGCATTCTGCACCAGCTCCTGGGCCGAGGATGCGGCGTAAGGCATGCCGCAGATACCGCAGCTTACCGTCAGCGTCTTTAAATATCCGTCCTTGGAATTCCGGTTCATGTTCCGGATCTGGTTGCTGATATTTTCTGCCAGGTTCTGCGCCGAGTAAATATCATATTCGGGAAGAATCACCGCAAATTCCTTGCCGCTGCAGCGGGCCGCGTAGCCGCTCTCTCCCACCGTCCCCTTAATGATCTGGGCAATATGGCGCAGCGCCTCATCGCCCTCCCGGTTTCCATAAAGCTGGTTGTACAGCTTAAAGTCATCCACATTAAAGATAACCAGGGCCAGGGAGCTGCGCCCGCACCGGCGGCAGCAGTCCTCCAGGGTCTCATAAAAACACTTTCGATTCAACAGCGTGGTCAGCTCATCTGTGCGGGCCTCGCTGTATGCTCTTTCATAAAGGCGGGAATTTTTCACCGCAATAGAGCTGACGGACTCGATGGAATTTAAAAAGCCCATATCGTCAATGCCAAATGGCTTTTTCTTCTCCTTACCGCTGAGCATGACGATTCCCACCAGCTCTTCATTGTCTTTCAGAGGAAGGAAGCACTCCACCTTCATCTCGTCGAGGCGCTTCTTCTCCTCCTCCCACATGGCCTTATAGGCCAGCGTCCGCTTGAAATCCCGCAGAAGCAGGCACTGGTCATGACTCTGCATCCAGCCAATCAGCGGATGGCCCGCATCCATGGAAAAACGCTTGTCATCCAGAGGGCTGGTGCTGTACACGGCCTGATAGCTGCCGTCATTCTCCTCCATGCAGATATAAACCTTTTTCACCTGCAGCGTTTCCGTAATTACATTGACTAACGCCCGGTAAATCTCATTGAGATTCAGGCTCTTGGAAATCTCCATGGTGAAGGCACTCAGTCTCTCATTCTGCATCCGTTCCTCCTTGATGAAAAGCCGGTCAAATAACAGATTCATCATGCTGTAAATCACCAGCGCCAGCAGCATAATCAGCACTGCCGCAATGATCACATGGTACTGAGCCAGAGCCCGGACATTCTCCTGAAGAAACCGGTTTATCTCCTGGGCCAGATTGAAAAATACCAGGACGCTGACCACCATGGAAAGGGCGTAGCAATTGGCCCTGGATACCAGAAGGGTCAGCTTAAACACATGGCCGGAATACAGGGTATAAAACATCAGCACGGCATTAAACACACCGGCCAGAATATCCACCGGGAACCCATCGAAAAAGCTGATTCCCAGATTTCCCAGATACAAAATCAGGATTCCTGCCAGCAGCGGATAAAGCTGATGGGCCATCTCCGGCCGTTTCCGGCGCAGATTCTGAATAATTCCCACGATCTGAACCAGCACCACGGCACAAAGGCCGTACATGATGATAACCGGCCATTCCATATGATAGACGAAGGCAATCTGGTTCCCCTCCCCGACAATCCGGGGCGGCGCCAGGAATATCCCGGTCTTCCAGTTGACCACTGTCCCAGCTGCCAGCAAAAGGAACCAGATCTTCTGTATGCCCCTGCGCTCAGCTCCGGCAAAATCCCGGATAAAGCAGTAATAGGCGTAAGGCAGCAGCCAGATGCCGGTCAGGGACACATGATACCACAGCTCGTAGGAGGGCCACATTCTGCCCCGCATCAAAAGCGAGCCGCCAGTCCACAGAATCATCAGGAAAAGTACCCAAATAAAATCCCAGATCAGACGGTTTTTCCTGGCTGTCAAAAATGCCAGCATAAAAAACACATAGCCGTACAGCGCAATAATCGAGATAAATGCGTAACTGTTCATCGCGGAAACCTCCTGCCGCCCTGGGCTTCAAACCGGTCCTGGGACTTCACCAGCTCCTGCACATCATGAACCGGCGGGTTGATATGACGCAGCTTCTTTCCGGAGGCTGCCTCGTAATCCCGGAAGGTTCCGCAGCGGAGAATGGTGATCTCCAGAGGATCCATGCCCAGGATCCGCTTTAAGTCATTGTAATCCTGATCTACGTATTTAAAGTAAATGGTCAGCTGCTCCTTCAAAAGCTCCCGGCTGACTGCCCGGCTCACCACGGTGCCCGGACTCAGCTCCACATACAGATGAAGGAAGGGCCGCCCTTTATCCTCCGTAAATTCCTTTAATGCCACCCAGTTCTCAATATCCAGCCCGGAAAGGGCAATCACGCTGTTGATGGAATTCTCCGATATGCGGGTAAACCCGGCAATATCAATAATGGTGGGAATCCGGTCAATATACTGGAACCGGGGAATCCTGGTCTCATCCTCCCGGCTGGTAAGTCCCACGCAGCGGTACATATCTCCCACCCGGTATCGGGCAAAGGCGCCGCCCTTCAGCACAGTAATGGCAATCTCATACACCTGTCCCGGCACCACCTGATCCATACATACGGTTCTGGGCTGGTACTCCGGATCTTCCATATTCTTGTACATCTCATCTTCCGGAATAAACTCATAAAAGCAGGTATCCGGGAAGAAATACAGGCCGTTCCTGGTCCAGGTCTCGATGCCGATGCAGCTTGGCTCTGTCCCGGAGAAAACCTCGATGGGACGCACGCCCCACAGATCCTCCAGATCATCCTTGTAGCAGCGGTTGTCCGTACCGGCGCAGACAAAGCCCTTCAGCTGGAACAAATCCTTGGGCTTAAGCTCCCGTTTTTCCTTCCGGCATTTATTCTTGGCCTTTATGTAGCGCACCAGCATGGAAGGCGACATGGAAAGGATTTTCTTTAATGTGCCGCCCTTTTTGTCTCCCTCGGACATCTTGGTTACGCTTAACGATACATAATAAGCCACGCTTCCCAGTCCGAAGAAGAAATCGATGCCTCTGCGCAGTCCCATCTTAAAGCCTTTTTTATTCCGCTCAGAGAAGGACAGCTTCACTGCATCCTTCACCGGCGGGAGAAATTCCACATTTATCTCATCGGTCAAAGCCAGGGGAATCAGGCCGGTGGTGTAGGGGAGAGGCGCCAGAGCATAAAGAAAGGTGTCCGCCTCCTCAATGTCAAACTGCCCCTTCCTGGTGCTGGTGGAAAGAATCATGCAGGCCAGCACGTTATTTTTGTAGGTCTTAAGCATCCCTCTGGTGTAGGGCGCTACCTTGATGGGGTGCTTTCCCCCTTCCCAGGTGGTCTGAATCCAGATAATCGGCTGATCGGGAAGCATGTCTTCCTTTTTCAGCAGCAGTACATCCGCGTAATCCTCATAGGTGGTAAGCGGCACCATCTGCCGGAATTCCTCTATGGTTTCCGGTTTTCTTCCTTTTAATATTTTCTGTCCCAGGGGGCAGCTGCACCACAGACGCATCTGCTCCTCCAAAAGCCGGTTCTGAATGGTCATATATTCCTTCATGTCCAAATCCAGAAAACCGCAGTATTCCTGCCAGATCCGGTCCCGTTCTCCATTTCTCAGCTTTTCCTGAAATGTCATTTTCTTCTACCATCCTTTTGCCCCTTTCGCGGAATCAGAAAGGGGACCGCATTCTGATAATCCCGGTAATCACAAAATTCCTCCGGGAAAATATATCGATCCTGATACCAGGCATAGCCCAGATTCAACAGGGAAAAAATCAGCCCTTCCGCAAGCTTTTCGCCGCCTCCCCAGGCCAGTCCCAGCCCCAGAAAGCACCCGAAAAACCACCAGATTCCCGGATGGCGGCAGAGCCCGTAAAGCCCCATGCGGCACACCCGGTGTCCGTCTGCCTCCTGCCGGTAGGTCTCATCAAAGGGCAGGGCAAAAAAAAGGGTGTAAATCAATCCCACCAGACACACTGCCGCCAAAACCAGCCAGAGAATCCACCCAGACGGCCGCTTCCTCAGCGCCTCAGTCAGAATGAATGCGCCGCTTCCTATAAGGCCGGCGCATCCCAGATAAAAAAATCCACTCATCCACCGTTTCTTCCAGAAGACCCGGTTCCAGTCATAGAGAAAGAAAAGAAGGAAGGAAATGGTGCCGATTATCCAATCCATATCAGTCGGCCTCCTCCGTAAACCCGGCGATTCCCAGGGCGCCAGGACCGCCGTGGCAGGAAATCACACAGCCGCAGACTGTGCGGTGCACCTTCTGAAAGCCCATCTCGCCTGCCCTCTTCTCCAGAATCTCCATCAGCTCTGCGGAAAATCCTTCTGTGGAAAAGAGATACAAAAGCTCCGACTTATCCAGAGCGTTATTTTTCACAAAATCCTCCAGATAGGGCACGGCCACCGACTGCATCTTTCCCCGGTATTTCCGGGAAGCCACAAGCTTTCCATCCTGAATCAGGATCTGGGGCTTCAGCTGCAGGAGGGATGCCCCCAGATAGGCTGCATTGGACACTCGTCCGCCCGCCTTTAAAAACTCCAGGCTGTCCGGCAGAAAGGTCACTCTCGCCCGCTTAATCCAGTTTTTTAATTCTTCCAGAGCTGCCCTTCCATCCTCCGCCCGGCCAGCGATCTCCACAGCCTTCTCGCAGATCAGGGAAATGCCGCCGGAAACATTCAGCGAATCCGCCAGAAAGATCCCCGGATCAGCTAACTCCTCAATGGCAATAGCCGCATTCTGGAAGGTAGAGGAAGCCTTCGAACTGTATGCAATATGCAGAATATCCGCTGCGGAATCCTCTTTCCGCAGAGCCCTGAAAAACTCAATGTACTCCTGCGGATTCACCGCAGAAGTGGAAGGGACCGTTTTTGTCTTTTTATAATAGGTAAACACCTCTCCCGCAGGAAAGGAGCCGTCGGGACGGCTGCTTCCCTCCGTCACCACCCACATGGGAATCACGCGGATGCCCAACTCTCCCGCCCGCTCCTTCGGCAGGTCCGTTCCGCTCTCTGTGGTAATAATAATGCGTTTCATCTCTTCCCCCATTATCGAAAAATTCGGCTATTTTCAACAATTCTAGCATAGATAACCGAAATAAGGAAGGGATTTCTTCGCTTTTCCCGTCCTTTTTTGTAG
>JAGHER010000264.1 GCA_017889125.1 Lachnospiraceae bacterium | reverse complement strand
TAAGCTGGCAGCTGTCTCTCATCGTCCTCTTTTTCATGGTCTGCATGCTCCTGTTTATCCGGTTCAACGGACGGCGCAGCAAAAAGTACTTTAACCAGCAGCAGGCCTACTTAGGCAGCATCAACGGTTTCGTGGAGGAAATGGTGGCTGGCCAGAAGGTGGAAAAGGTCTTTAACCACCAGCCCCAGGACTTTGAGGAATTCTGCCGCCGCAATGAGGCCTACCGCCAGGCTGCCACCAAGGCCCTGACTTACTCCGGCATGACCGTTCCCACCATCGTGGCCCTTTCCTATGTGAATTACGCTGTATCCGCCTGCGTGGGCGGCCTCTTTGCCCTGGCCGGCCTTACGGACTTAGGAAGCCTGGCCTCTTATCTGGTGTACGTGCGCCAGA
Organism: Lachnospiraceae bacterium; assembly: GCA_017889125.1. Lineage (GTDB taxonomy): Bacteria > Bacillota > Clostridia > Lachnospirales > Lachnospiraceae > Caccovicinus. The sequence goes on along the minus strand of JAGHER010000264.1, from coordinate 2,985 downwards.
GCGCCATGCCCATGAATCAGTTTACCATGCAGATTAATTTCCTGCTGGCCGCCCTCTCCGGCGCTGAGCGGATCTTTGACATGATGAATGAGACCCCGGAAATCGATGAGGGCAATGTAACCCTCTGCAATGTGGAAACCGACAGCCAGGGGCAGCTCCGGGAATGCAGCCAGTTTACTAAGCAGTTTGCCTGGAAGGTACCCAATGCAGATTCCAATGGCTTTACCCTCATCCCCCTCCGCGGCGATGTGCGCTTCCATGATGTGGTCTTTGGCTACACCGCCGACAAAATGATCTTAAACGGCATCAGCCTCTACGCAAAGCCGGGTCAGAAAATCGCCTTCGTGGGCTCCACCGGCGCCGGAAAGACCACCATCATCAACCTGATCAACCGGTTTTACGAGATCAACAGCGGCGTCATCACCTATGACGGCATCGACATCCGTCAGATCAAAAAGGATGACCTTCGCCGCTCCCTGTCCATGGTTATCCAGGACACCCATCTCTTCACCGGTACCATTGCCGACAATATCCGCTATGGCCGTCTGGATGCCTCCGATGAGGATGTGATGGCTGCCGCCAGGGTTGCCAATGCCCACTCTTTCATCCGGCGTCTGCCCAAGGGCTACCAGACCGTCCTCCACAGCGACGGCGCCAATCTTTCCCAGGGACAGCGCCAGCTCCTGGCCATCGCCCGGGCAGCCATCTCCCGCCCGCCGGTGCTGATCCTGGATGAAGCCACCAGCTCCATCGATACCCGGACAGAGCGGCTCATCGAGAAAGGCATGGACGCCCTTATGGACGGGCGCACCGTATTTGTCATTGCCCACCGCCTCAGCACAGTCCGCAATTCCAAAGCCATCATGGTTCTGGAAAAGGGCGAGATCATCGAGCGGGGCAGCCACGAAGAGCTTCTGGAGCAGAAAGGCCGCTACTACAAGCTGTATACCGGCCAGTTTGAGCTGGAGTAAACACGGCCAGCGATTATTCAGCATCCCAAACGTCCGCGGCTCACCGAGCCAAAGCCTTTGCATCAGCAGCAGAGACAGCTGCAACAGCAGGAAAGGAATACACATAATGATCAATGACAAGCACGAAATCATGCGTCTGCTAATCCGGGCCGAAAAGGCCCGGAAGCGGGTCCTGCAGCCTCACCTGGCAAACATCGGCCTTACCTTCGGCCAGGGCCATGTACGGATCTTAAATACACTGCTGCAGAAGGATGGCATCACCCAGAAGGAGCTGGCCGAGCTCTGCCATATGGATGAAGCCTCCATCTCCCGAAGCCTGGATAAGCTTTCCCGCTCCGGCTACCTGGAGCGCAGGCCGGACCCTTCCAGCCGCCGCTCCTTCCTGATCTGCCTGACCCAGGAAGGACTGCTGGAGGCCGAAAAGGTTCGTGCGCTTCTGGCCTTCGTGGATGACCAGCTTTGGGCAGGCATTTCCCCGGAAGAGATGGAAATTTTTGCCCAATATCTGGAAAAGATCTGCAAAAATCTGGAAAATTGTTCCCTCCCCCGCTAAACCCAAAGACAGATCGGCTAAATCACGATTTTTTCCTTTTTTCAAGTAGAAAATATTGCCCTTTTTTTATCAAAGTTACACAAAAATGAAATATCATTCCGAAAAAGACTGTCTGATTTTCCTGTTTTGTGATACAATTTACCTATCAGCATTTTTATAATTTCAGGGGGTATAATATGGCAAAAGAAATGATTGCAATGCTTCTTGCCGGCGGACAGGGTTCCCGCTTATATGCGCTGACCCAGAAGCTGGCAAAACCTGCAGTTCCTTTTGGCGGCAAATATCGTATCATCGATTTCCCGCTGTCGAACTGCATTAATTCCGGTATTGATACCGTGGGTATCCTTACCCAGTATCAGCCGCTGGTTCTGAATGAGTACATTGGAAATGGACAGCCTTGGGACTTAGACCGTCTCCATGGCGGCGTTCATGTACTTCCGCCTTACCAGCAGGCATCCGGTTCCGATTGGTATAAGGGCACTGCCAACGCGATCTATCAGAACATTTCCTTCATTGAACGCTATAATCCGCAATATGTGATCATCCTTTCCGGTGACCAGATCTGCAAGCAGGACTACAGTGATTTCTTAAAGTTCCATAAGGAGAAGGGCGCAGAATTCAGCGTTGCTGTTATGGAGGTTCCGTGGGAAGAGGCATCCCGCTTCGGCCTGATGGTTGCCGACGAGAATGACAAGATCACTGAGTTCCAGGAGAAGCCGAAGAATCCCAAGTCCAATCTGGCTTCCATGGGTATCTACATTTTCAACTGGGATATCCTTAAGAAGTACCTGATCGAGGATGAGGAAGATCCTGAATCTGAGAATGACTTTGGAAACAACATTATCCCGAATCTGCTTCGTGACGGCCGCAACATGTACGCCTACCACTTCAATGGCTACTGGAAGGACGTAGGAACCATCTCTTCCCTGTGGGAAGCAAATATGGAGGTTCTGGATCCGGAGCACAGCGGCATCAACCTGTTTGATGAAGACTGGAAGATCTACAGCCGCAACAGCGGAAAGCCTGGTCACAAGATCAGCCGTGATGCCTTAGTGGAGAATTCCATGATCACCGACGGCTGCCGTGTAAATGGACATGTTAAGCACTCCATCCTCTTCTCCGGCGTAACCGTAGAAGATGGTGCAGAGGTAGAGGATGCCGTTGTTATGGGCGGCACCGTAATCAAGGCCGGCGCAGTAGTCAAGCACTGCATCGTTGCCGAGAATGTTGTAATCGGAGAGAACGCTGTGGTAGGCGCTATGCCTTCTGACGGCGAGAAGGGCGTGGCCACCATTGGCTCCGGCGTATACATCGGAGACAATGCCAAGGTTGGTCCCAATGCCATGGTCAGCAAAAATGTAAAAGGTGGTGAAGAACAATGGTAAATTCCAACGCAAACGCACTGGGTATTATTTTCCCCAACAGTTATGACAATCTGGTACCGGAACTGGTTACCGAGCG
>JAGHER010000048.1 GCA_017889125.1 Lachnospiraceae bacterium | reverse complement strand
GTGATCGGCAAGGGCCATGAGGATTATCAGGAGATCAACGGCGTGCGCACCCACTTCCTGGACCGGGAAGTGGTGGACGAGGCGATCCGGGCGCTTTCTGACGAGGGAAGCCGGGAGAACTGAGGGAGCAGGAAAGCAGAAGCGCCGGACAGCAGGCAGGAAGGGAAACAAATGGAGAATACCAGAGTAAAGGATATTGTGGAGGCAGTGGGCGGACGGCTTTTGTGCGGCGATCCTGAGATGCCCATTGCCAATATCAGCATTGATTCCAGGAAGATGAAGGGGCAGGATCTTTTTGTCCCCATTATCGGGGAAAAGGTGGATGCCCACCGGTTTATCGGCCAGGCCTTTGACCAGGGGGCGGCAGCGGTATTCACCAGCCGTCACGAGGAAATGGATGATGCAGACCATGCATGGATCCGGGTGGAGGATACGAGGATGGCCCTTCAGGCCCTTGGGGCCTGGTATCGGGGGCGGCTGACCCTGCCTTTGGTGGGCATCACGGGAAGTGTGGGAAAGACCACCACCAGGGAGATGATCAGCGCGGCCCTTTCGGCGGGCTTTCGGGTCTACAAGACGCCGGGGAACAGCAACAGCCAGGTGGGGGTTCCTATCACCATCACGGAGATTCCCAGTGAGGCCCAGATCGGCGTCATTGAGCTGGGCATGAGCGAGCCGGGAGAGATGAGCCGCATTGCCCGGGTGGCCCAGGTGAATCAGGCGGTGATGACCAATATTGGGGTGGCCCACATTGAACAGCTGGGCTCCCAGGAAAATATCCTGGCGGAAAAACTTCATATTCAGGATGGGATGAAGCCGGACGGTATCCTTTACGTAAATGGCGATGATCCCCTTTTAAGAACGGTTAAGGCCAGAGAAGGCTGCCGGACCATTACCTACGGAACAGCTCCGGACTGCGATTACTGCGGGGAGGAGCTGGGGCTTTCCGGCGGCTTTCCGGTGTTCACGGCGGTGCGCCGGGAGACGGGAGAGCGGGTGCGCGTAAAGCTTCATGTGTATGGAAATCATATGGTGTTGAATGCTCTGGCGGCTCTGGCGGTGTCGGCAGAAAACGGCGTGCCCATGGAGGCGGCGGCCCGTGCGCTGGAGGGATTTGGCGGCCTTAAGGGGCGTCAGCAGATTCTTAAGGCAGGGGGAATCACCGTAATTGACGATTCCTACAATGCCAGCCCCGTATCCATGAAGGCCGGAATCCAGGTGCTCTGCGATGTGGAGGCCTCCGGCCGCAGGGCGGCAGTTCTGGCGGATATGAAGGAGTTAGGGCCTGAGGGGCCGGAGTTTCACCGGCAGGTGGGGCGGTTCCTGGCGGAGCATCCGGTGGATCTGGTGGCGTTATATGGTGAGCTGGCGGCGGAGATTGGCGCAGGGCTTCGGGAGGCGCTGGAGAGCAGTGCGGAAATGGAAGCTGGCTGTCTGGCGGACGGTGGACAGGGGCCGGACAGCAGTCAGGCAGAGGGCGGTCAGAAGCGGCAGGCCAGCTGCAGGAAAGCGCCCAGAAGTGCTGCAGATATCCGGTATTTTTCCGATAAGGAGGAGCTGGAGCGCTTCCTGATTTCCTGGCTTAAGGCTGGGGACTGCGTCCTGTTTAAGGGCTCCAACAGTATGGGGCTGTCTGCGGCGGCAGCGGCGGTTTTAGCGGCGGCAGATCCGGCGGAGGAATCGGAAGCGCGTTAAGCGGAAAATACAGACTGCAGAGCCCCCGGGGAAACGCGGATTAAATCATCGTTTCCATAGAGAATTAAGAAGAACGAGAAAGAAATAGAAATAGAGGGAAAGCGGATGCCAGAGTTTGCCGATGTGATTATCGATATCACCCATGAAAAAGTAGACAGGCCCTTTCAGTACCGGATTCCGGGGCAGTTGAAGGGGGCCCTTCGCGTGGGAAGCCAGGTGGAGGTTCCCTTCGGGAAGGGCAATCACATCCGCACCGGCTATGTGGTGGGCCTGTCTGACCGGGCGGAGTTTGATCCTGCCCGCATAAAGGCCATCAGCGGGATCTGCGAGAAAGGCGTCTCGGCGGAGGCCCAGTTAATCGAGCTGGCCTGGTGGATGAAGGAGCGGTACGGCTGCACCATGAACCAGGCCTTAAAGACGGTGCTTCCGGTAAAGGAGCAGGTGCGGCGGCAGGAAAGCCGGTTTATCCGCTGTCTGATTAGTCATAAGCAGCTTGAGGAGGCCATTGCAGAGGCGGCCAGGAAAAAATACCGGGCCAGAGAGCGGTTGCTGCGAAGCTTTCTGGAGACGGATGTGATTCCCTATGAGATGGCAGCAGGCCAGCTTAACCTGACCAGGGCCTCCATAAAGCCTCTGGAGGAGAAGGGGATCCTGGCGGTAGAGTCAGAAGCCTTTTTCCGGGATCCCGTTTCCGGGATTTACCGGGATGGGGGGAAGGCGGAGCCGGAGGTCTGCCTGAATGAGGAGCAGCAGGCGGCGGCAGAGGGAATTATCCGGGAATATGACCAGGGGATACGGAAAACCTACCTGATCCATGGGGTTACCGGCAGCGGCAAGACGGAGGTCTACATGGAGCTAATCCGCCATGTGACCAGTCTTGGAAAGCAGGTGATCCTGCTGATTCCGGAGATTGCCCTTACCTATCAGACGGTGCTGCGCTTTACCAGGCGGTTTGGCCGCCGGGTTTCCTTTATGAATTCCCGCCTGTCCCAGGGGGAAAAATACGATCAGTTTGAGCGGGCAAAAAGCGGGGATGTGCAGATCATGATCGGCCCCCGGTCCGCTCTTTTTACCCCCTTTCCCAACCTGGGGCTGATTATCATTGACGAGGAGCATGAGAGTGCCTACAAAAGTGAGATTACGCCCCGGTATCACGCCAGGGAGGCGGCAGGACAGCGGGCCAGGCTCTGCGGCGCTTCCCTGGTGCTGGGATCGGCTACCCCTTCCCTGGAGACATTTACCCGGGCCCGCCATGGGATTTACGGGTATTTTTCCATACGGAAGCGGGCAAAGAAAAACAGTGTCCTTCCCCGTGTCCATGTGGTGGACATGCGCCAGGAATTAAAGGAAGGGAACCGCTCCATTTTCAGCCGCCTGCTTTACCAGCAGATGACCGAGACCCTGGAGCGGAAGGAGCAGATCATGCTCTTTTTAAACCGGCGAGGGTATTCCAGGTTCCTTTCTTGCCGCAGCTGCGGCGAAGCCATGAAGTGTCCCCACTGCGATGTTACCCTGACCCTTCATCAGAACGGGCAGCTGGTCTGCCATTACTGCGGCTATCAGGTTCCCAGGCCTTCTGTGTGCCCATCCTGCGGCTCGCCTTATCTGGCGCCCTTTGGCACAGGGACACAGAAGATTGAAGCGCTGGTAAAGGAAGCATTTCCCGGGGCCGGGGTCTTGCGGATGGATCTGGATACTACGTCGAAGAAGGGCGGCCATGAGGCGATTTTATCTGCATTTGCCGACCGGCAGGCGGATATCCTTATCGGCACCCAGATGATTGTGAAGGGCCATGATTTCCCGGCAGTTACCCTGGTGGGGATTCTGGCGGCGGATCTTTCCCTCTATGCGCCGGATTACCGGTGCGGGGAAAAGACCTTTCAGCTGTTGACCCAGGCGGCAGGCCGGGCAGGGCGGGATGCCAGGGCAGGGCAGGTGGTGATCCAGTCCTACAGCCCGGAGCATTACTGCATCCAGACGGCAGCGGCCCAGGATTACGAAGGATTTTACGCCAGAGAGATGGAGTACCGCAGGCTTTTGCGCTATCCGCCGGTGTGCGTGATGATGACGCTTCTCATCGGATCGGAGCGGGAGGAAGCAGCGGCGGCGGCCATGGAGACGGCAGCGGCCCAGGCGAAGGCATTTCAGGAGGCAGAGCTGATCGGCCCGGTAAATGCGCCAATATACAAACTTAATGATATATACAGAAAAATTTTATATATGAAGAGCGAAAACTATGATATACTAATAAAAATCCGAAATCAGGTGGAAACGGTGCTGGAACGCCGGGGCTTAAGCCGGGGCATCAGCATTCAGTTTGACTTTTATTCATAGAGAAAATGCGGGAAGGACGGAAAGAAATATGGCAGTGCGAAAAATCAGAACCATCGGTGACGAGATCTTGCGGAAGGAATGCAAGCCGGTAAAGGCCATGACTCCCAGGACCATGGAGCTGATCGAGGATATGTTTGAAACCATGTATGAGGCCAACGGCGTGGGACTGGCTGCGCCCCAGGTAGGTGTGATGAAGCAGATCGTGGTGATTGACGTGGAGGATGGGAATCAGTACCTGTTAATCAATCCGGAGATCGTGGAAACTGAAGGGAGCCAGACCGGCTATGAAGGCTGCCTTAGTGTGCCGGGAAAGACCGGCATTGTAACCAGGCCCCAGAAGGTTACAGTGCGGGCCCTGGATGAGAACATGCAGGAAATCACCATCACCGGCGAGGATCTTCTGGCCAGAGCCATCTGCCATGAGTGTGCCCACCTTCACGGGGAGCTGTATGTGGATTTGGTTGAGGGCGAGTTGGAGGATACAGAGCCTGCAGATGAGGAGATGGAAGAATAATTATGAGAATTGTATTTATGGGAACGCCGGATTTTTCCGTTCCGGTTTTAGAGGCCCTGGTAAAGGGCGGCCATGAGGTAGTGGCTGCGGTGACTCAGCCGGATAAGCCAAAGGGCCGGGGAAAGGCTGTTTTAATGACGCCGGTAAAGGAAAAGGCCCTGGAGCTGGGGATTCCGGTATATCAGCCGGCCAGAGCCAGAGACGAGGAATTTTACGCCCAGATGCAGGCCCTTTCGCCGGATGTGGCGGTGGTGGTGGCCTTTGGGCAGATTTTGCCCCAGAGGCTTCTTGATGTCCCCCGTTATGGAAGCATCAATATTCATGCCTCCCTGCTTCCCAAATACCGGGGAGCGGCGCCGATCCAGTGGGCGGTGATTAATGGGGATAAGGAAACCGGCATTACCACCATGCAGATGGATGCCGGAGTGGATACCGGCGATATGCTGGAGCAGGTGGTGATCCCCATCGCTCCCGATGAGACCGGGGGAAGCCTTCATGATAAGCTGAGCGCGGCTGGCTGCCCGCTGATTCTTTCTACCTTAAAGAAGCTGGAGGAAGGGACCTTAAAGCCGGTGCCGCAGCCGGCAGAGGGAGCCACCCATGTGGGTATGCTGTCCAAGAGCTTTGGAAACATTGACTGGAGTCAGGAGGCGGTTCAGATCGAGCGGCTGATTCGGGGCTTAAATCCCTGGCCCAGCGCCTATACCCGGCTGGGGGAGAAGACCCTGAAGCTGTGGCAGGCAAAGGTGCTTGAAGAAGAGTATCCAGGCGTGCCCGGACAGGTGATTGAGGCGGAAAAGGACCGTTTCCTGGTAAAGACGGGAAAGGGAACCCTTCAGATTCTTTCTCTGCAGCTGGAGGGAAAGAAGCGGATGGATACAGAGGCCTTCCTCAGAGGGAATGCTGTGGAGGCAGGGACTGTTCTGGGGGGACAGAAGGCTTGAGGAAATGATGATTGAATCACCATCCCCCCAGAACCTCCGGTGGATGTGCACGGATTTGCAGAAGAAATTGCTGCTTCGCAGCGCAAATCCGGCACGGGAAACGCTTTAATCAGCGTTTCCATGGGGAGACAGAAGACTTGACAGAATTAGGAAGGAGACAGTAAGCATGTACGGTGGATTTGGCTACTATTACTTTGACTGGACGTATATTCTGGTGCTGATCGGCGTGGTGATCTCCATGGCCGCATCGGCGAAGGTAAATGGCACCTTTAATAAATATTCACGGACATGGTCCCGCAGCGGCATGACCGGGGCGGAGGCGGCCAGACGGATTTTAAACGCCAACGGCATTTACGATGTGACGGTGCGCCAGGTGCCGGGAAATCTGACGGATCACTTTGATCCACGTTCCCGGACGGTGAATCTGTCTGCATCGGTGTACGGCTCCACATCTATCTCGGCCATCGGCGTGGCTGCCCATGAGTGCGGCCATGTGATCCAGGATGCCAGAGAATATGTGCCCTTAAAAATACGGGCGGCGCTGGTGCCGGTGGCCAATATCGGAAGCAATCTGGCTATCCCTCTGATTATCCTGGGCGTGATTATCGGCGGCGTGGGCTCGCCTCTGGCAGAGATTGGCATCCTGATGTTCAGCCTGGCGGTTTTATTCCAGCTGGTGACCCTGCCGGTGGAATTTAACGCATCCTCCAGAGCCCTGCGGATCTTAGGGGACAGCCGGATACTGGGGGAGGATGAGGTGCGTCAGGCCAGGGAGGTGCTGGGCGCGGCGGCGCTGACCTATGTGGCAGCGGCGGCTTCATCCATTCTGCAGCTTCTGCGTCTGGTGATTTTGTTTGGAGGAAGAAGAAACGATGACTGATGTGGGAAACAGCCGGGAGCTTGTCCTGGATATTTTAATCGAGATTCTGGAAAAGGGAGGGCCAAGCCATGTGGCCCTCCGTCAGGCCCTGGGGAAATACCAGTATTTGTCCAAGCAGGACCGGGCCTTTATCACCCGGGTGACGGAGGGGACGCTGGAATACCTGATTCAGATTGATTATATTCTGGATTCCTGCTCTAAGACGCCGGTGGCGAAGATGAAGCCGGTGATCCGCAATATCCTGCGCATGTCTGTTTACCAGATCCTTTATCTGGACCGGATTCCTGATTCGGCGGCCTGCAATGAAGCGGTGAAGCTGGCGGGAAAGCGGCATTTCCAGGGGCTTAAGGGCTTTGTAAACGGAATCCTGCGGAGAATTTCAAGGGAAAAGGAAAAGATCACGGAGAGCCTTCCGGGTCTTTCGGTCCGCTTAAGCGCTCCGGAGTGGCTGACGGCCATGTGGAATGAGGAGCTGGGCAAGGAGCGGACTGAGGAGATCCTGAAGGCCTTTTTGCGGGAGCGGCCGGTGACAGTGCGGTGCAATGAAAGCCTGGCAGGACGGGAGGAAATCCTTAAGAGCCTGGAAAGCCAGGGAGTAACCTGCCATGCCCTGCCGTCTCTTCCCGGTGTTCTGGAGCTGTCCGGCTATGATTATCTGGAGAGTCTGGAGGCATTCCAGCAGGGATGGATTCAGGTGCAGGATACCAGCTCTGTCCTTGCGGGTCTGGCGGCAGCGCCAAAGAAGGGAAGCTTTGTCCTGGATGTGTGCGCCGCTCCCGGCGGAAAGAGCATCCACGCGGCGGATCTTTTAGCAGGTACAGGCATGGTGGAGGCCAGGGATATTACGGAGAAAAAGGCGGCCCTCATTGAGGAAAATGTATACCGGTGCGGTTTTTCTAATATCCGCACGAAGGTGTGGGACGCCCTGGTTCCTGATGAAAGCGTCATGGGGAAGGCAGATGTGGTGCTGGCGGATCTTCCCTGCTCCGGCCTGGGGATTATCGGGAAGAAGCCGGATATTAAGCTGCGGATGACGAAAGAGAGTGCCGACAGTCTGGCCAGCCTCCAGCGGGAGATCCTCTCGGTGGTGTGGCAGTATGTGAAGCCCGGCGGCATCCTGGTTTACAGCACCTGCACCATCCATAAGGCGGAAAATCAGGAAAATGCGGCATGGTTCCTGGAGCATTTCCCCTTTGTGCCGGTGGATCTGACTGACCGGATTGGGGCTTTTGTGCAGCCGGAGAATCTGGCTGACCGGATCGGAGCTTATGTGCAGCCGGAGTCTCTTCTCACGGATTCCTTGAAGGAAGGCTGGGTGCAGCTGCTGCCTGGGTATGGCCCCTGGGATGGATTTTTCTTTTCGGTTATGCAAAGGAAGGAATAAGAGATGGAAAAAACAGATATCAAATCATTGACCATAGAGGAATTAAGCCTGCAGCTTAAGGAGCTGGGATTTAAGTCCTTCCGGGCAAAGCAGATTTACCAGTGGCTTCATGAGAAGCTGGTGGAAAGCTTTGACGAGATGACGAATCTTTCTCTTGGCGACCGGGAGAGGCTTAAGGAGAATTACCGGCTTGTGGCCTTAAAGCCGGTGCAGGTGCTGGTGTCAAAGATTGACGGCACCAGGAAGTATCTCTTTTCTCTGGGGGACGGAAATGTGATCGAGAGCGTGTGGATGCAGTATAAGCACGGCAATTCCGTGTGCATCTCCTCCCAGGTAGGCTGCCGCATGGGCTGCCGCTTCTGTGCCTCCACCTTAGACGGCTTAGAGCGGAATCTCCTGCCCTCGGAGATGCTGGATCAGATTTACCGGATTCAGCGGGATACGGGGGAGCGGGTGTCCAATGTGGTGGTTATGGGCTCTGGGGAACCTCTTGACAATTACGACAATCTGGTGCGCTTTATCCGGATATTAAGCGGGGAGGGCGGATTAAACATCAGCCAGCGAAACATCACCGTCTCCACCTGCGGCATCGTGCCGGGCATCCGGCGGCTGACGGAGGAAGGGCTTTCCATTACCCTGGCTTTGTCTCTTCATGCGCCAAATGACCAGGTGCGGAAAACCCTTATGCCTATTGCCAACGCTTATCCCCTGGCAGAGGTGCTTTCTGCCTGCCACGAATACTTCGAAAAGACGGGGCGGCGGCTGACCTTTGAGTACAGCCTGGTCAAGGGGGTAAATGACAATCTGGAGGAGGCTTCCCAGCTGGCACGCCTTCTTAAAGGGCAGCAGGGGCATGTAAATCTGATTCCCGTAAACCCCATCAAGGAGCGGGATTTTGTCCAGTCCAACCACCAGGCCATTCAGGCATTTAAAAATCTGCTTGAAAAAAACGGGATAAATGTTACTATAAGAAGGGAAATGGGCCGGGACATTAATGGAGCCTGCGGACAGCTCCGCAAGAGCTACCTGGACCATTCGGCAACATAACCGGGAGCAGGCACCCAGGAAGGAGTGATTCGGTGCAGGCAGTTGGAAGAACAGATAAGGGACTGGTGCGGGAGATCAACCAGGACTATATCTTTGTCTCCGCCAAGCCGGTGGGCCCTCTGCCCAATTTATTTCTGGTGGCAGACGGGATGGGCGGTCATAACGCGGGAGATTTCGCTTCCCGTTTTCTGGTGCAGCATCTGATTGAATACATGAAAAAGCAGCCGGCGGGGACGCCGGAGATTAAAGCCCTTCAGGAGGGGATTCAGGCAGTGAATCAGCTGCTGTATGAGAAAGCATCGGAAGATATTTATTTAAGCGGCATGGGGACGACCCTGGTGGCCGCAGTATACAGTGAAGGCGTCCTTTACGTGGCAAATGTGGGGGACAGCCGTCTTTACGTGTCGGGAAAGGAGATCCGGCAGATTACCAGAGACCATTCCTATGTGGAGGAGATGGTGGCCCTGGGGCGGATGATGCGGGGAAGCGCCGATTACCGACGGAACAAAAACATCATTACCCGGGCAGTGGGCACTACGCCCAGAGTGAATGTAGATTTTTTTGAAACGGAGATTGAGGAAGGAGAGGTTATCCTTCTCTGCTCCGATGGACTGTCCAATATGGTGGAGGATTCCACCATCCATAAAATCGTAAAAAATGCGCCGTCTTTGGATGCGGCTGCCCGAATCCTTGTGGATCGGGCCAATGACAACGGCGGCGCTGACAATATATCCGTGGTGCTGGTGTGCCCGAAGGGAAGCGGGGTGAGAACATGCTGATGCCAGGAATGTATCTGCAGGACCGGTATGAGATTCTGGAAAAAATCGGCTCCGGCGGCATGGCCGATGTCTACAAGGCCATGTGTCATACCCTGAACCGTCTGGTGGCCATCAAGGTGCTGAAAGACGAATTCAGCAGCAATGAAAATTTTGTCAATCGTTTTAAGATGGAGGCCCAGGCAGCGGCCCGTCTCACTCACCCGAATATCGTCAATGTTTTTGACGTTGTGGACGAGGGGGACATCCATTATATTGTCATGGAGCTGATCGAGGGAATTACCCTTAAAAGCTATATTGCCAAGAAGGGGCGGCTGGAGGCCAAGGAGACCATCGGTATTGCCATCCAGATGGCCCAGGGCATGTCGGCGGCCCATCAGCACAATATCATTCACCGGGATATCAAGCCCCAGAATATCATCGTGTCCAAGGACGGCAAGGTGAAGGTGGCTGATTTCGGGATTGCCAGGGCGGCTTCCTCCAATACCCGGGAGTTAAATGCCATTGGTTCGGTGCATTACATTTCTCCGGAGCAGGCCAGAGGGGAGGCGGTGGATGCCAGAAGCGACATCTATTCCCTGGGTATCACCATGTTTGAGATGGTGACGGGACGCCTGCCCTTTGACGGGGAGAGCACGGTATCGGTGGCGATTGCCCATCTGGAGAATCCCATCACGCCGCCCAAGGCCTGCAATCCGGACATCCCGGAGAATCTGGAGGCCATTATTCTGAAGTGTACGGAGAAGCGGCCGGAGGATCGGTATTCCTCGGCGGAAGAGGTGATTGCCGACCTGCGCCGGGCGCTGATTCATCCCAATGGGGGACTGCAGCAGGTGCTGCGCAGGCCCAGAGTGCGGCGGGGCGAGACGGGATTTGCAGAAGGCGGACAGAGAGGTGCTGCGGCGGTCATGGGGGACGCTGCAGAAGGCGGACGTGACATGGCCCGGGGTGCAGGAGATGCCGCAGGCGGTACGCGGGAAGCCATGCCAGGCGCCGGAAACGCCATGGCAGGTGCTGGAAATGCTCCGTCAGGCATCGGAAACGCTCTGGCAGGTGCTGGAAATGCTCCGTCAGGCGCCGGAAATGCCATGGCAGGTGCCGGGAATATTCTGCCGGGAACCGGGGAAAGCGTGACCGGCCCCATACAGACCGGGACAGCTGCCCAGACCGGCAAACAGGCAGCAGACGGTACGCCGGGGACAGGCAGCCAGACGGAGGGCATATTATCCTCACGCCAGCCGGAGGATGGACACCGGAGCCGGAGAACGGAGCAGATGGATATCAGCCGTCAGCTGGAGCGGATTTTTGCTGCTACCGGCGTGGTGGCCGCCATCCTTATTGTGGCGGTGCTGCTTTTTGTGGTGCTTCATCTGGGAGGGCTTCTTAAGTCCAAGCCCAGTGGAAACTCTCCTACCGGCCAGGCCTCAGAGACCAGTATGGCTGAGGTGACCACGGCTGCTCTGGCTGAGGGCCAGGTATATATGCAGCAGGTAGTAGGCCTTCTGGAGGAGGATGCGAGAGAGCTTCTAAAGGATTCCGGCATCCGCATGACCGTAAGCAGCGAGGAGACCTCCGACCGGTATCCCGCAGGCTATATTATGGCCCAGGAGTATCCGGAGGGTACTGTGCTGGAGAGAGGAAGCACTGTCTCCGTAAAGGTAAGCAAGGGAAGCGGCACCATCGACCTGGCCGGTCTCGGTCTGGAGGGAATGGAATTCCAGGCGGCAAAGACCCTGCTTCAGGAGAAAAATCTGGTGGTGTCCTCCAGCCAGGAGAGTAGCGACACTATCCCTGCGGGAAATGTGATCCGCTACAGTCCCCAGATGATCCGTGAGGGAGAGACGGTGATGCTTACCATAAGCAGCGGGCCGTCCATGGTTCCGGTGCCGGATGTGACGGGCATGACTCCGGAGGCAGCTAATGAGCTTTTGACGGCAGCAGGCTTTGTGCCGGAGGCGGCAGGCTCGGATTACAGCAATGAGGTGGATGAAGGCCTTGTCTTTAACCAGACGGCAGCGGCGGAGTCTGCAGCGCCAAAGGGCTCGGTGATCCAGTACACCATAAGCCTTGGGCCGCTGGAGACCATCATTGGAAGGACACGCTATATCGGCTCCATTAATAGAGAATACAAATTAAGTGTAAACTACGGACCGGGGTACGCAGAGACCAGTGTGCGCATTGTGATCCGGCTGCGCCAGGAGGTGGATGGGAAGACCGTTTACAAGAATCTGATTGAGCCCAGAACGGTGGTGGGCGATTCGGTGATCCCCATCGTATTCTCCAGGATTGAAGGTGCGGACGGCGTGGAGGACGGCACCGTAGAGCTGGTGGATCTGGACAGGGATCAGGTGCTGGTGTCCTATCCGGTGTCCTTCTTTAAAACAGAGGAATAAAGATAAGCATGACAGGAAAGATAATCAAAGGAATTGCAGGCTTTTATTACGTGCACAATGGCCGTGACCGGGTGTATCAGTGCAGGGCGAAGGGCGTATTCCGCAACCGGAAGATCAAGCCCCTGGTGGGAGACGATGTGCTCTTTTCTGTGCTGGATGAGGCAGAGGGAGAGGGGAATATCGAGGAGATCCTTCCCCGGAGGAATGCGCTGATCCGCCCGGAGGTGGCCAATGTGGACCAGGCGCTTGTGCTCTTTGCCATCCAGGATCCGGAACCGAATTTTAATCTTCTGGACCGGTTTCTGGTGATGATGGAGCGGGCCGGGGTTCCGGCGGTGCTGTGCTTTAATAAAATTGATCTCTGCGGGGAGGAGCGGATGGAGGCTTGCCGGAAGATTTATGAGGCGGCCGGTTATCCGGTGACCTTTATCAGTGCCAGAGAACATATGGGGGTGCCGGATATCCAGGAGCTGATCCATGGGAAGACCACGGTCCTAGCCGGTCCCTCGGGGGTAGGAAAATCATCGTTGACCAACATCATTCAGCCGGAGGCGGCTATGGAAACCGGCGGGATCAGCGAAAAAATCAAACGGGGAAAGCATACCACCAGACATTCGCAGCTGTTTTATGTGGAGGAGGACACGTATCTGATGGATACGCCAGGCTTCAGCTCCATGTATGTCAATGACATGAAGCCAGAGGAACTGAAGGACTATTTTCCGGAGTTTTCCTCCTATGAACAGCAGTGCCGGTTTAACGGCTGCGTCCACATCGGCGAGCCGGACTGCGGGGTGAAGACTGCATTGGAGAGGGGAGAAATCAGTGAAAGCCGTTACGGCAATTACCGGCTTCTGTACCAGGAGCTGAAAGAGAAAAGGAGATATTAAGATGAATATATTAGCACCCTCTCTTTTGGGCTGTGATTTTACCAATCTGGAGAGCCAGATTAAGGCGGTGGAGGAGGCAGGCGCCCAGTACCTGCATCTGGATGTGATGGATGGGCTTTTCGTGCCCAGCATTTCCTTCGGGATGCCGGTAATCGCCAGCCTGCGCAGATGTACGGATATGGTTTTTGATGTGCACATGATGGTTCGGGATCCGGAGCGGTATGTGCAGGCCATGAAGGAGGCAGGCGCGGATCTTGTCTGCTTCCATCAGGAGGCCTGCGTCCATCTGGACCGGACCATAAACCAGATTAAGGAACTGGGCATGAAGGCCGGTGTGGCCTTAAACCCGGCTACTCCCATATCGGTGCTGGACTGCATCCTGGATCAGGTGGATCAGGTGCTGATTATGACGGTAAATCCCGGCTTCGGCGGCCAGGAGTATATCCCCTATACCCTTAAAAAGGTTCGGACGCTGCGGAAGGCGGTGACGGAGCGGGGGCTGTCTCTGGATATTCAGGTGGACGGCGGTGTGACACTGGAGAACTGCCATCTTTTCCTGGAGGCGGGAGCCAATGTCATCGTAGCGGGGTCTGCAGTATTCCGGGGCGATGCCGGGGAAAATGCCAGGGCACTGATGACGGTACTGCAGGAGCGTGAAAAAAGGGTTCAGGAAGAAAATACCTGCGGGCAGATTTAGATTGAAAAGAATACGAGGCGGAACGAAGATGAAAAACTGTCTGATTCTTACCGGCGGAACACTTGACTGTGATTTCGCCGGTGATTTTTGTAAAAAAAATACCTTTGATCTCACCATAGCCGTAGACGGCGGCCTGGCGGCGGCAAAGACCCTGGGCATCGTTCCCGATGTAATTGTGGGGGATCTGGATACGGCAAGGGAAAGTCTGGTGGAGGAATTCCGCCAGTATCCCTTTATCCGCTGGGATGTGCATCCGCCGGAAAAGGATGAGACGGACACGGAGCTGGCCCTGCGCCGGGCCATTGCCTGCGGCGCGGACAAGATTACCATACTGGGGGCCACAGGCGGCCGCTTTGACCATATGCTGGCCAATGTGTTCCTGCTGTATGGGTGTCTCCAGAAGGGAGTGGATGCCTGCATCCTGGATAAGCAGAACCGGATATACCTGATCGAGAGCCAGCGCACCTTCCATCAGAAGGAGCTGTGGGGAAAGTACATTTCCTTCCTTCCCCTGCTGGGGGAGATCCGGGGCATTACTCTGGAGGGCTTTAAGTATCCCCTCAATGACTACGATTTAGAGGCTGCCAGCAGCCGCTGCATCAGCAATGAGCTGGCAGAGGAGACGGGAACCATCCGGTTTAAGGAAGGGATTGCTATCTGCGTGGAGGCCAGGGAGTAAGCTGGGAAAAAGAAATCCAGAAACCAGGCCGGGAAAAACGCGGTGAAGCAGGCAGAGAGCAAGCGGGAAATCAAAGATGGGGTTGGCTGGAAGCAGGCCAGGCAAAAGTGGACTGGTCAAAATCATATAAACTGGATATTTTAAGCATTCCACCTCCGTGCTATGATGAGGAAGTCGAAAGACAAAAGGGATATGGATTTCCCGAAAATCATACAGGAAGAGGAGAATATGATTATGGAACAGAGAAATGATAAGGTTTACAAGCTGGCGATGACCGGCCTTATGGCAGCCCTGTCTTATGTGGTTTTTACGTATTTGCAGATTAAGATTCAGCTTCCCGGCGGCGATGCCACATCCATCCATCTGGGGAACGCAGTCTGTGTGCTGGGCGCCCTGCTTTTAGGCGGCGTCTATGGCGGATTGGGCGGCGCTGTGGGCATGGCCATCGGCGATCTGTTTGACCCGGTTTATGTGATGTATGTGCCCAAGACACTGATTCTTAAGCTGTGCATCGGCCTGATTACCGGCTTTATCGCCCACCGTCTGGGGCACATCACCGAGTCCAATGACCGGAACCATGTGCTCCTCTGGACGATCCTGGCAGCTGCCGGAGGACTTCTGTTCAATGTTTTTGCCGACCCGATTGTTGGTTATTATTATAAGCTGCTGATTCTGGGAAAGCCGGCGGCTGAGTTGACTCTGGCCTGGAATGTTGCTGCCACCTCCATCAACGCGGTAACCTCCACGGTGGCATCGGTGGTGGTATACATGGCGCTGCGTCCGGCGCTGAAGAAATCCGGCCTCTTTTTCCACATGAAGAGCCGCCGGGCAGCAGCTTAAGACAAAAAAATACTTCCTTTTCGCGGCGAAATGTGGTATCTTAAAAGGCAGAGTAAATACTGCATGCAGGAGGAAAACCATGTTAGATTTGAAGTTTGTCCGCGAAAATCCGGACATCGTTAAACAGAACATTAAAAATAAGTTCCAGGATGAGAAGCTTCCCCTTGTGGATGAGGTGATCGAGCTGGATGCCAAGAGCCGCGCCGCCCAGGCGGAGGCAGATAATCTCAGGGCTTCCAGAAACAAGCTGTCCAAGGAAATCGGAAAGCTGATGGGCCAGGGAAAGAAGGAGGAGGCCGAGGCCGTAAAGGCGCAGGTTAATGCCAACGCTGCCCGTCTGGCTGAGCTTGAGGAGCAGGAAGCTGATCTGAAGGCCAGAGTCCGCAAGATCATGATGACCATTCCCAATATCATCGATCCCAGCGTTCCCATCGGAAAGGACGACAGCGAGAATGTAGAGATTCAGCGCTTTGGCGAGCCGGTGGTGCCGGATTTTGAGATTCCTTATCACACGGACATCATGGCCCGCTTTGACGGCATCGATCTGGATGCGGCAGGCCGGGTGGCCGGAAATGGATTCTATTACCTGATGGGCGACATTGCCAGACTGCACTCTGCAGTAATCGCTTATGCCCGGGATTTTATGATTGACCGGGGCTTTACCTACTGCGTTCCGCCTTTTATGATCCGCAGCAACGTGGTTACCGG
>JAGHER010000263.1 GCA_017889125.1 Lachnospiraceae bacterium | reverse complement strand
GTAGTATTCTTTTCATTAGGTGACCTCCTTTTGTATGCGGTAATCCCTGTTACCATTGTTTTTCCGACATTTAGTATACAGGTAAATCCACGTTGTTGCAAATGTGAGGTCACTTCATATTATCTAAAGCAAATCTTCAGGAAGAATCCGCATATTCCGGCTCTTGCAGTAAAATTCCTCATCCTCCGGGCCGATGGGGCGAAGGACGCGGCAGGGATTGCCTACGGCCACCACATTGGCCGGGATGTCTTTGGTAACTACGCTCCCGGCGCCGATGACGGAATTTTCGCCGATGGTGATGCCGGGAAGGATGATGGCTCCTGCGCCGATCCATGCATTATCCCCAATATGCACAGGCAGATTGTACTGGGCAGCTTTTCGCCGCAGGCTGGGCAGGATGGGGTGGGCAGCGGTGGCGATGGTTACGTTGGGGCCGATCATCACGGAATTTCCGATGTAAATGTGGGTATCATCCACCAGAGTCAGGTTAAAATTTGCATAAACATTATTTCCCAGATGGGTATAACGGCCCCAGTTTGCATGAAGGGGCGGCTCAATGTAGCAGTTCTCGCCCACCTCAGCCAGAAGCTTTTTCATCAGCTCCTGGCGCTTTTCTTTTTCGGAAGGCCTGGTCTGGTTGAAATCGTACAGGGTTTCCAGGGCCTGGGTCTGCTGGTCCGCCATCTCTTCGTCGGTACAGAAATAAAGCTGCTGATTCAGCATTTTTTCCATGGGTGTCATAAAGAAGCCTCCTTGTTTTCTATTTAATAAGACAGAATTTCGTGTCCGGTCTCCGTTACCAGTACCTGGATTTCCCACTGGGCAGAGGGCTTTCCGTCATCGGTGTAAACGGTCCAGCCGTTGTCATCATCTACATAAATATCCGGCCGTCCCATATTCACCATAGGCTCAATGGTAAAGACCATGCCCGGGGCCATGACCATCTCCGTGCCCCGCCTGCCGATATAGCCTACCCAGGGATCTTCGTGGAATTCCATACCGCAGCCGTGGCCGCCGATCTCCCGGACAATGGAGTAGCCGTGAGCTTTTGCGTGGGTGTGGACAGCCTCTGCCATATCGCCAAGAAAGCCCCAGGGCTTCACCTGCTCCAGGCCCAGGCGGACGCATTCTTTAGTGACCTCCACCAGCCGGCGCTTTTCCTCAGAAACGTTGCCGATGCAGAACATCCGGGAGGAATCAGAAAAATATCCCTCATAGATGGTGGAAACGTCCACATTGATAATATCTCCATCCTTCAGCACATCGTCGGGGGAGGGGATGCCGTGGCATACCTGCTCATTGATGGAGGTACACACGCTTTTGGGAAAGCCCTCGTAACCCAGCGGAGCAGGAATGGCTCCGGCCTTTACGGTCTGCTCATGAACCCAGCGGTCGATTTCCTCTGTACTGATGCCTTCGCGGATATGCTCGGCGATATAATCCAGGACGGCGATATTGATCCGGGCGCTTCTGCGAATTCCTTCAATCTGCTCCGGCGTCTTGATGATTTTATGGGAGGGCACAATGCAGCCTCTCCTGCGGAAGCTTTCCAGCTTTTCGTCAAATTCCATATGGCATTTTTTGTACTTGTGTCCGCTGCCGCACCAGCAGGGATCATTTCTTCCTAACAAATCCATTTTCTTTTCCATATCCTTTCTTCTATGGCTTGCATTAGGTTCGGTGTCTGCTTAGCCTGCATTCGCCCGAACCAACGCGGTATAATTATACCATGCATTCCCTGGTTTTGGGAGAAAGTTGCGGATTTTTCTTTCTACTTTTCTTTCTCAAAAAGCTGACAAGGATTTCTGGCTGTGCTATACTATGAACAATTGCCCGCCGGGGGATGGAACAGTCGATCCGGCGGCAGCGGAAAGGGGATGGAAGGATGGAGGATTCCTTGTTTGTGCGGGGGCAGATACCCATGACGAAAAGTGAGGTGCGGGCGGTGTCATTGTCCAAGCTCTCGCTTGTGAAGGGGGCGGTTTTCTGGGATGTGGGAGCCGGGACAGGCTCTGTGTCCATAGAAGCAGGCCGGTATCTTGAACTGGCAGGCGGCGGTACGGTCTATGCTGTGGAGCGGAATCCGGAGGGAATCCGCCTGATTGAGGAAAACCGCAGGCACCTGCTTCCGGACTGGGAAGGCTTTCATCTCATCTCCGGCAGAGCGCCGGAGGCTCTACAGGCGCTGCCTGCGCCTACCCATGTATTTATTGGCGGATCAGGCGGGCAGCTGCGGGGAATTCTTGAGGTAGTTCTGGAAAAAAATCAGTACGCCAGGATTGTGATTAATTCCATAACGGCGGAGACGCTGGCAGAATGCCTGGAGTTAGTGAAGGAATTTTCCTTTTCCAGCTATGAGATCGTGCAGGTGGCAGTCAGCCGCCTGGAGAAGGCTGGACGGTATCACCTGCAAAAGGGCCAGAATCCGGTTTATGTGATCCGCCTGGAGGGGGCAGGACAGAAAGAAAACGGACGAGAGGGTGCCGGGCAGGCGGATGACAGAAGGAACAAATCCGGACAAGCGGAACGCAAAGGGGAGGAAAAAGGATGAATGCATCAATTCCCAGACTGCTGATCACAGCCCCCTCCAGCGGAAGCGGGAAGACGGTGGTGACCTGCGGCCTGTTAAAGGCGCTGCAGAATAAAGGCTATAAGCCTGCATCCTTCAAATGCGGCCCTGATTACATCGATCCGCTGTTCCATCAGGAGGCATTGGGTATCGAGGGAGGAAATCTGGATGGCTTTTTCCAGAATCAGCAGGAAATGCAGGAGAGCTTTGCGCGGCGTTTTCAGGAATGCGGGGCTGATATCGCGGTCCTGGAAGGGGTTATGGGTTATTTTGACGGGATGGGCGACAGCGCCTGTGCCAGCAGCTTCGAGACTGCTTCCTGGCTGGACTGCCCGGCGGTACTTGTGGTGGATGCCAGGGGGGCCTTTCTGTCGGTGGCTGCGGTTGTCCAGGGGTTTTTGCATTTTCAGCTAGGGAATCAGTCATTGATTCAATCAGGGAATGAGTCATCAGTTCAGCCAGGGGATCAGTTACCAGTTCAGCCAGAGGATCAGTTACCGGTTCAGTCAGGCAATGGCATCCGCGCTGTGATCTTAAATCGGGTCAGTCCTTCGGTATATCCGCGGCTGAAAACCTTGATCGAATCCCGCCTTAGGATTCCGGTGGCTGGTTACCTTCCACGGTTGGATTGGCTTCATTTTGAAAGCCGCCATCTGGGGCTTCTGCTTCCGGAGGAAGTGGAGGACGTGAAGGGGCAGTTGGAGAAGCTGGCCAGCGCAGCGGAGGAGACGCTGGATTTATCGCTGCTTTTGCGGATTGCCGGAGAATGCGGGACAAATGCGTCACAGAGTTCCACACAGCAGCCAGAAAAAGGTGAAGGGAAAGAAAGGGAAAGGCACTCGAAGGTGAAGATTGCCGTAGCCCGCGACGCTGCGTTTTCCTTTTATTATCGGGATAATTTGCGTCTCCTGGAGGAGCTTGGCGGCTGTCTGACTGAATTTAGCCCCATTTCTGACCAGGCGCTTCCGGAGGGAACCTGCGGGCTTCTCTTAGGAGGAGGTTACCCGGAGGTATTTGCCGGGGAACTGAGTGAGAATCTTCCCATGCGTCAGGCAATCCGCCGGGCAGCGGAGGAAGGGATGCCCATCCTAGCAGAATGCGGAGGCTTTTTGTATTTGCAGGAGAGCCTTTCAGATGGGGAAGGAACGGTATATCCCATGGCTGGCGTTCTGCCGGGAAAAGGCTTTGGGCCGGTGGGACTGCGCCGCTTCGGGTATGTGAATCTTTCCGCCGATCAGGACGGACTTTATCTAAAGCAGGACGAAACGCTGCGGGCTCATGAATTTCACTATTGGGACTCGGACTGCTGCGGAGAGATTATGGAAGCGCGAAAGCCTGATGGGCGGCGCAGCTGGGCCTGTATGCAGGAGAAAAAGCGGGTGCTGGCAGGATTTCCTCATCTTTACTATCCATCCTGCCCGGCCTTTGCCCGGCGGTTTGTGGAGAAGTGCAGGGAATATCAAAAGGAAGCACTGCAGAGAAAGGAGGATACCGCATCATGAAGTTGGAGGAAGCGGTAAAGGAGATAAAAGAACCGGATAGGAAGGCCATGGAGGAGGCGAAGATCCGCTGGGACCACGTGGCAAAGCCCCTGGGCAGTCTGGGTCTTCTGGAGGATGCAGTGACCCGCATTGCCGGGATACAGGGAAGCGCCCGGATTTGCCTGAAGCAGAAGGCAGTCGCGATTTTCTGCGGGGACAATGGGATTGTGGAAGAGGGTGTGACCCAGACTGGCCAGGAGGTGACGGCTGTGGTGGCGGAAAATTTCAGCCGCGGCTTAAGCTGCGTGTGCATTATGGCTGAGCAGGCAGGAGCCAGAGTGATTCCTGTGGATATGGGCGTCTGCCGGGAGCTTTCCTGTTATGGGGATTTGCCTGTAGATGCTAGTTCGGAGATAATGGGCCAAAATCAATCCCCATCAGCCCAGTCTCCGATAGTTCAGGATACGACTGTCAAATACCCGGTAATTAACTGCCGGATTATGGACGGAACGCGGAATTTCCTGAAAGGAACCGCCATGGACAGGCAGCAGGCTTTAGCTGCGGTGGAGGCCGGTATCCGTCTGGTGGAGCAGCTGAAGGAGCGGGGCTATCACATTCTCGCCACCGGTGAGATGGGAATTGGAAATACCACTACCAGCAGCGCCGTCATTGCGGCTATTCTGGGAAAGGATCCGGCGGAGGTAACAGGCCGGGGAGCTGGGCTGGATTCGGCCGGACTTAAGCGGAAGATTTCCGTGATCCGCCAGGGACTTGCTTTGCACCAACCGAACCCGGCTGACGGGCTGGATGTGCTTTCTAAGGTAGGCGGTCTGGATCTGGCCGGGATGACCGGCGCTTTCATCGGCGGCGCCCTTTACCATATCCCGGTAGTCATCGACGGGCTGATTTCTGCAGCAGCCGCCTTGCTGGCATCGGTAATCTGTCCGTCGTCGGTTGGCTATATGCTGGGTTCCCATGTTTCTGCGGAACCGGCCCACCAGATGGTGCTGGATCATCTTGGCCTTGAGCCGGTGATCCG
>JAGHER010000047.1 GCA_017889125.1 Lachnospiraceae bacterium | reverse complement strand
TCGGCTGCGGAAAGAATTTTAAGGGCGTTTATGACCGCAGCACCCGCACCATCACCACCTTCACGGCGGCCATGGGCGGCGCCAAGGAGATCGCCCACCAGGAATTTGACTTAGACAGCACCGACGTAGATCAGCTGATCGGCGCGGATTACCACGAGCAGCTGAAGGAGGAGATCGAGCTTTTGGACGGAGCCAGCGATGAGTTTGACCAGGAGCGGGTCAGCGCAGGCCAGCTTTCGCCGGTATTCTTCGGATCGGCCCTGACCAACTTTGGCGTGGAGATTTTCCTGAAGCACTTCCTTAAGATGACCACGCCGCCATTGTCTAGAAAGACCACCACCGGCGAGGTAGATCCCTTCTCCCCGGACTTTTCCGCCTTTGTTTTTAAGATTCAGGCCAATATGAACAAGGCTCACCGGGACAGAATCGCCTTCATGCGCATTGTCTCCGGACAGTTTAAGGCGGGTATGGAGGTAAATCATGTCCAGGGCGGGAAGAAGATCCGCCTCTCCCAGCCACAGCAGATGATGGCCCAGGACCGGAAGATCGTGGAGGAGGCCTACGCCGGAGATATTATCGGTGTCTTCGACCCGGGTATCTTTTCTATCGGCGACACCATCTGTTCCTCCGGGGAGAAGGTGGAATTTGAAGGCATCCCCACTTTTGCGCCGGAGCATTTTGCAAGAGTGCGCCAGGTGGATACCATGAAGCGGAAGCAGTTTTTAAAGGGCGTCTCCCAGATCGCCCAGGAGGGCGCCATCCAGATCTTCCAGGAGTTCAATACCGGCATGGAGGAAATCATCGTGGGCGTGGTGGGCGAGCTGCAGTTTGAGGTGCTTACCTACCGTTTGGAAAATGAGTACAATGTAGAGGTCAAGTTAGAAAAGCTGCCTTACGAATACATCCGCTGGATTGAGAATAAGAATGAAATCGATGTGGAACGGATTCAGGGAACTTCGGATATGAAGCGGATTAAGGATCTTAAGGATAATCCGCTGCTGCTGTTTGTGAACAGCTGGAGCGTGGGCATGGTGGAGGAGAGAAACCCCGGCCTTAAGCTCAGCGAATTTGGCCGGAATTAACGAATGCAGATGGAATTAGCAAATGCAGATGGAATTAGCAAATGCAGATGGAATTAGCAAATGCTGCAAATAAGAAAATTTTGGATGAAACTCGCGAATATAGTCGAAATTGGCGAGTTTGGCCGAAATTAAGGAAAGGATGAGAAACATGAGCAAGATTGATGTGGTAAGAGCGGCCATGGTGGAGGCCATGAAGGCAAAGGATAAGACCAGAAAAGATTCTCTTTCTATGCTGCTCAGCGCCTTAAAGAACGCGGAGATCGACAAGCGTAAACCTCTTACGGAGGACGAGGAGAACGCAGTAGTTAAAAAGGAGATCAAGTCCACCCAGGAGACTTACGACCTGGCCCCTGCTGACCGGGAGGACATCCGCAGCGAGGCTGCAGCCCGGATCGCCGTATACAAGGAATTTGCCCCCGAGGATATGAGCGTGGAGCAGATTAAAGAGGTGATCGCCGGAGTGCTGGCGGAGTTAGGCATTGATGCGCCCACAGCAAAGGATAAGGGCGCCATCATGAAGGTGCTTATGCCCCGGGTGAAGGGAAAGGCTGACGGCAAGATGGTCAACCAGACCCTGGCGGCGATGATGAAATAAATTAAATTTTGACAGCATTGTTTACGATTAATTTCAGAAGAAAGAAGAGGATAATCATGTATAAAGAGAAAATTGAAGCATATATCGATGCTCACAGACAGGAAATGCTGGAGGATATCTGTACATTGTGCCGGATCAACAGCGAAAAGATGGCCTACAAGACCGGGAAACCCTTCGGTGAAGGCACCTTCCAGGCCCTTTCTAAGGCCCTTGCCATGGCAGAGCGTTACGGCTTCCATATCAAAAATCATGATAATTACGTTGGCACCATTGACTTAAATGACGGCATCCGCCATCTGGATATCCTGGCCCATCTGGATGTGGTTCCCGCCGGAGAGGGCTGGACAGTAACGGAGCCCTTCGTGCCGGTAGAAAAGGACGGAAAGCTCTACGGAAGAGGCACCGCCGATGACAAGGGTCCGGCAGTGGCTGCCCTCTACGCCATGCGCGCCGTAAAGGAGTTGGGAATCCCCCTGACCAAGAACTGCCGCCTGATCCTGGGAACGGATGAGGAGTGCGGAAGCGGCGATATCGCCCACTATTACGATGAAGAGCCGGAGGCGCCCATGACCTTTTCTCCCGACAGCTCCTTCCCGGTGTATAATATCGAAAAGGGCGGCATGAACGCCCATTTTACAAAGGAGTTTGACGCTTCTGAGGCCCTTCCCCGGATCCGTTCCGTGGAGGCGGGCGTGAAGATCAACGTGGTTCCCGGCACCGCCAGCGCGGTGGTAGAGGGAATGGAACCGGCGCAGATTTCCGAAATCGCGGATGCGGTGGAGAAGGAGACCGGCGTTTCCTATGAGGTGAAGGCTACGGAAGAGGCTGCTTCCATTACGGCTGTAGGAAAGGGCGCTCACGCCTCCACACCGGATGAAGGCATCAATGCCCTTACCGGCCTGCTGGTGCTTCTTTCCCGTCTGCCTTTAGCGCCCTGCGGCCAGGTGGACGCTATCAATGACCTGCTGGCGCTGATTCCTCATGGGGATACCCGGGGCGAGGGCCTGGGCATTGCCATGTCCGATGAGCTGTCCGGTGAGCTGACCCTGGCATTCAGCCTGTTAAAGATCGATGAGGAGACCCTGGACGCTTCCTTTGACAGCCGCTGCCCATTATGCGCTAACGAGGACAATGTGCTGAAGGTGGTGAAGGAGAGGCTGGAGGAAAAGGGCTTTGCTCTTCACACCAAGGAGATGCGCCCGCCCCATCACGTAAGCGGCGATTCGCCCTTTGTGAAGACCCTGCTTTCTGCCTACGAGCAGTATACGGGACAGAAGGGAGAGTGCCTGTCCATGGGCGGCGGCACCTATGTCCACGAATTAAAGAACGGCGTAGCCTTCGGCGCTTCCATGCCGGGAACGGATAACCGGATGCATGGGGCTGATGAATTTGCCGTGATTGACGAGCTGCTGACCGCAGCAAAGATCTATGCCCAGGTAATTATCGATCTCTGCCAGTAGGCCTGGGGATTTATATGGCGGCGGGGGCCAGGACTGCTGAAAGGACTGGTCCGCTGCCTATGGAAAGAAAAGAAAAAGAGGAGAGGGAGGATTTTCAGATGAGTGAGAAGAAATACGATGTGCTGGCTCTGGGCGAGCTGCTGATTGATTTTACGGAAAACGGCGTAAGTAGCCAGGGAAATACCATCTACGAGGCCAATCCCGGCGGCGCGCCCTGCAATGTGCTGGCCATGTTAAACCGGCTGGGCCACAAGACTGCCTTTATGGGAAAGGTGGGCGTGGACATTTTCGGAAAACGCTTAAAGGATGTGCTTGATCAGGTGGGCATCGACACCCAGGGCCTTCTGATGGACCCGGATGTGCGCACTACCCTGGCTTTTGTCCAGACCTTTGCCGACGGCGACCGGGATTTCTCCTTCTATCGGAATCCGGGAGCGGACATGATGCTTAAGGCTGACGAGCTTAAGGAGGATATGCTTGCGGACTGCCGGATCTTCCACTTTGGAACCCTTTCCATGACCCATGATGAGGTGCGGGAGGCTACAAAGAAGGCCATCGCTATTGCCAAGGAAAACGGCGCCCTGATCTCCTTTGATCCCAATCTGCGCCCGCCTCTGTGGTCTTCTCTGGAGCTTGCCAGGGAGCAGGTGGATTACGGCCTGCGCCAGTGCCAGATCTTAAAGATTTCCGACAATGAGATCCAGTGGTTTACCGGCAAGGAGGATTTTGACGAGGGCATCCGCATCCTTCAGGATACCTACCAGATCCCTCTGATCCTCCTGTCCATGGGAAAGGCCGGAAGCCGGGCCTACTATAAGGATCTTCGGGTGGAGAAGGCGCCTTACCTGCAGAAGAATACCATCGAGACTACCGGCGCAGGGGACACCTTCGGCGGCAGCTGCCTCCATTTCGTCTTAAAGTACGGTTTGGATCAGTTGGATGAGGACAAGCTCATGGAGATGCTTTCCTTTGCCAATGCAGCCGCTTCTATCATCACCACACGGAAGGGCGCCTTAAAGGTGATGCCGGAAGAAAAAGAAGTAAAAGAATTAATGGAAACTACTTGACAAACCCTATACATAGGTTTACAATCTCACCAAGGAAACAGAATTCCTACCAAACATCTAGGGAATGTGAGACATTGCGTGTGAGACATTCTCAGAAAGGAGAGGCCTTATGAATCAGTCCAGAGTCATGCAGATGGATATGTACATGATGTGCGGCATGTCGATGATGTGCAGCATGACTTTGCGTGGAAAAAACTGAGATAAGGCTTCGTCTGTATGGAATGTGATAATGATGGAAGGCTATGCCCAGAGAGGGCGGCTTTCCGGTGAGGGAAAATCAGGGTCGCAGGCTGTGCATGGCTTGCGGCCCATTTTTGTTTACTGTGAAAGTTCGCCGCCGGATAGGCGGCATGTATTCAGGGATGCCCCATGCGCCCGCCAAGACTTTCATGGATTGGTGGTGTATCCGGCAAGGAGGCACACACTTATTTTAGCCCTCACAAAATGAGAAACGAAGAAGGAGAAATCATGGAACAGCAGAATCCGATTATCCAGCTGAAAAATCTGGGAAAACAATTTAAGACATCAAACGGCACGGTGACGGCCCTCGATGACATTAATCTGGACATTTATCCGGGGGAAATCTTCGGCATCATCGGCCTCTCCGGCGCGGGAAAGAGTACCCTGGTGCGCTGCATCAACTATCTGGAGACGCCTACCTCCGGTTCCGTTATCTTCGAGGGAGTGAACTTAGGCGGAAAGGGCCAGGCGGTGATCCGGCAGGCCCGCCGCTCCATGGGCATGATCTTCCAGCAGTTTAACCTTCTGTCGCAGCGGAACGTGCTGCAGAACGTGTGCTTCCCCATGGAGCTTTCCGGCACGCCAAAGAAGGAAGCGGTAAAGCGGGCACAGGAGCTTTTGACTATGGTGGGCCTGGAGGATCGGATGAAGGCTTATCCGGCACAGCTTTCCGGCGGACAAAAGCAGCGGGTAGCCATCGCCCGGGCTATGGCCACCAATCCGAAGGTGCTTCTCTGCGACGAGGCCACCAGCGCTTTGGACCCTAATACCACCAAGCAGATCCTGGAGCTCCTTAAGCGGATCAATAAAGAAATGGGCGTCACGGTGATCGTGATTACCCATGAGATGTCGGTAATTGAAGCCATCTGTGACCGGGTGGCCATCATCGATCAGAGCCATATCGCAGAGGCCGGGAAGGTGTCGGAGATTTTCTCCAATCCCAAGACCGCCATTGGCCGCCAGCTGATTTTAGGAGACGCTGCCCGCCAAGTGGCTTTAGGAAAGGACAGACAGCTGCGGATTATCTTTGACGGCAGGGAATCCTCGGAGCCGGTGATTTCCAATCTGGTGCTGGCCTGCAAGACGCCGGTAAATATCATGTACGCCGAGACCCGGGATGTGGGCGGCACGGCCATGGGCCAGATGCTGATTCAGATTCCTGAGGATGAGACGGAGGCCAGACGGATTATTAACTATTTAAAGACCATTAAGGTTACATTTGAGGAGGTGCGGTAAGATGACCTGGGATTCGACGACGGTAAATATGCTGCTGCTGGGAATAGGGGAGACGTTATTTATGGTATTCGCCTCATCCCTTCTGGCATATATCATTGGAATTCCCCTGGGAATTATCCTGGTGGTGACGGATGTGGATGGGATCAAGCCCATTCCTGTGCTGCAGAAGATTTTGGGACTGGTGATCAATCTTCTTCGCTCCGTGCCCTTTATCATTCTTCTGCTGGTAATGCTTCCGGTGACCCGGGCCATCGTGGGGACAACCCTGGGGGCTAAGGCCATTATCCCGCCCCTGGTGGCGGCAGCTGCGCCCTATATCGCCCGTATGGTGGAGTCCTCCTTTAAGGAGGTAGACGCCGGGGTGATCGAGGCGGCCCAGTCCATGGGAGCCACCACCTGGCAGATCATCTGGAAGGTGCTTCTTCCCGAGGCAAAGCCAAGCCTTCTGGTGGGAGCGGCCATTTCCATCACCACCATCCTGGGCTATTCCGCCATGGCCGGTTTCGTGGGCGGCGGCGGCCTGGGCAGCATCGCCATCAATTACGGCTACTACCGGTATGAGACGGAGATGATGTTTGTCACGGTCATCATCCTGGTGGTGATTGTGCAGATTATCCAGGAAACCTGGATGAAGCTTTCCAAGGTCAGCGACAAGCGTATCCGCTAAAAGTTCTGAAAAACTATGGCCAAATGCTATGGTTTGCGGAGACGCTTGCTGAAATAAAGCGGCCTTTCGGCTGCAGACGCAAAAAGCGGCCCCTTTGGCCGCAGACACTAATTTAAAGGAGGAGCACATTATGAAAAAACGTTTTGGAATTATCTTGGCAGCATCCTTAGCTGCCCTGTCCCTGGCAGGCTGCGGAGGAAGCCAGACGGGGACAGACACCAGCGCAACTTCCGCTG
This sequence comes from Lachnospiraceae bacterium, assembly GCA_017889125.1. Classification (GTDB taxonomy): domain Bacteria; phylum Bacillota; class Clostridia; order Lachnospirales; family Lachnospiraceae; genus Caccovicinus. The sequence goes on along the minus strand of JAGHER010000047.1, from coordinate 12,454 downwards.
CAGGCGCAGAGAGCACCCAGGCTGAAGAGGGCGGCCAGGCGGCAGCTGAGGATGAAGCTGCAGAAGGCCAGGCAGAGGAGAACAATGCCGATGCAGCTGGCGAGGCTTCCGGCGAGCTGGAAACCATCGTAGTAGGAGCCAGCCCGGCGCCTCATGCAGAGATCTTAAAGGCAGCCCAGGAGGCCATGAAGGCAAAGGGCTATAACCTGGAGATTCGTGAGTTCACCGATTACGTGCTGCCCAACAATGCCCTGGAGGCAGGGGACCTGGATGCCAACTACTTCCAGCACCTTCCCTACCTGGAGCAGTTCAATGAGCAGAACGGAACCCACCTTGCCAATGCCGGCGCCATCCACTATGAGCCCTTCGGCATCTACGCAGGAAAGACCGCCGATCTGGCTGCTCTTCCTGACGGCGCAAAGGTAGCCGTTCCCAATGACGTGACCAACGAGGCGAGAGCCCTTCTTCTTCTGGAGGAGCAGGGACTGCTTACCTTAAAGGAAGGCGCAGGCTTAACTGCCACTAAGAATGACATTGTGGAGAACCCCAAGAACCTGGACATCCTGGAGATCGAGGCAGCACAGATTCCCCGCTCCCTGCAGGATGTGGATATCGCCGTAATCAATGGCAACTACGCCATCGCCGCAGGCCTTAAGGTATCCGATGCCCTGGCGACAGAAACGGCTGAATCCCTTGCCGCAGTTACCTACCAGAACGTGGTGGCCGTAAAGGAAGGAAACGAGGAAGCCGACGGCATCAAGGCACTGATTGAGGTATTAAAGAGCGACGAGATCAAAGAGTTTATGAACGAGACCTACCAGGGTGCGGTTGTGCCGGTAGAGTAAAAACGTTATAAAGCACAAAGAAAGAATAGTCCCGAATCGATGGCTGGCCAGGAAAGTATGGCCGCAGATTCGGGGCTTCTTTTTGTTTAGGGAAACGCTGATTAAAGCGTTTCCCGTGCCGGGTTTCCTTAGAGAAAATTGCGCAATACCCCTGTCTGCGCTATAATATTTCCATTGATTTATGACGTTTTGAGGAGAAAAGCGCAATGATTACCATTAAGGAAATCGCCCGAATGCTGGGCGTCAGCCCCACCACCGTTTCCAATGTGCTTAACGGCCGGACGGAAAAGATGTCGGAGCAGACACGGATTAAGATTGAGGAGATGCTGGTTCAGTGCCATTATGTGCAGGAGAGCAGGAAGAGGGACGGCCAGGAGGAGCTTAAGCTGGTGCTGGCACAATTTTATTTTGGCGGCCGGGAACGGGTGTTTACGGATCCCTTCTGTGCAGAGCTGTTTGAAACTATGCACCGGGAGCTGGCAGCTAAGGGCCGGAACCTGGTATGCAGCACTGTGGAGACGGAGGAAGCCTTCCTGCGGACGCTCTCCGGGCGCAGTGTGGAGGGCGGCATTGTGCTGGGCTGTGAGCCTTCCCGGTGCGAATCCCTCAGACGCAGAGCGTTAAAGCCTTTGGTCTTTATCGATTCCGGGGAGGGAAATTATGACAATATCGGCCTTCAGGATGAGCTGGGGGCATGGATGATGGTTTCCTATCTGATTCGTCAGGGCCACGAAAGGATTGCTTTCTTCTGCGATGAAGAGACACCGAAGGCCAGCAATCTGGAGCGGTTTCACGGATACTGCCGGGCATTGGCAGACTGCGGTCTTGGCTTTAACCGGGAGGATTATTATTATCTTCCGGCGGACAGAAACCTCCGTGAGGCTATCTACCGGCAGTTTGCCAGAGAGGCTGGGGGAAAAGGCTATACGGCGGCATTTTTTGTTGCGGATTTCTATGCAAATGAAGCCATCAATGGATTCTTTGCCGCAGGCCTTAAGGTGCCGGAGGATTTATCTGTGTCAGGCTTTGATGACAATGTGTATGCCAGACTTTCCCGTCCCATGCTGACTACCGTGCGCCAGCAGCCCGGCGAAAAGGGACGGGAAGCGGTGCGGCTTTTATTGAAGCGGATCTATGGCCAGGAGGTGCTTGTCCGGAGTATGGAGCTTCCCACAGAGCTGATTGTGCGGGATAGTGTGCGGAATATCCGAGCAGGCAAGTAGGCGGAATATCCGAGCAGATCAGCAGGCGGAATATCCGAGCAGATCAGCAGGCGGGATACCCGAGCAGGCCAGCAGATGGAATATCCGTACGGCCCGCGGAGACGAAAAGAGGCCTGCCGGGGAGCGGTCAGGGATTATGCGTCCTGAATAGTGCACAAAACAGGCGGCTGCATTTTGCCTAAAAAGTCAGTAATCAGGAAAACCAATTGCAAAACCTGAAAAAACCGGTTAGCCTATTTTCAGAGAAACGCAGATGAAGGCGTTTCCTCAGTGAAAATCTGTTTTTGAGAGGAGCATGAGCAAATGGCTGAGACAAGGAGAAAATGGTGGCAGGATGCGGTGATTTATCAGATTTACCCCCGCAGTTTTTATGACAGCAACGGGGACGGAATCGGGGATCTGCAGGGAATCATTAAGAAGCTGGATTATCTGAAGGAGCTTGGTATAGGGGCCATCTGGCTTTCCCCGGTTTACCGCTCACCCCAGGATGACAATGGCTACGATATTTCCGATTATCAGGACATTGATCCTATCTTCGGAAACCTGGCGGATATGGACGAGCTGATTGCTGAGGCAAAGAAGCGGGATATCCGCATTGTAATGGACCTGGTGTTAAACCACACCTCCGATGAGCATCCCTGGTTTATCGAGGCGAAGAAGGGCAAGGACAATCCCTACCATGGTTTCTACGTATGGCGTGAGGGAAAGGAAGGCGTTCTGCCCAATGATCTGAAATCCGCCTTCTGCGGCCCGGCCTGGGAGTGGGTGCCGGAGCTGGGGGAATATTACCTTCATCAGTTTTCCGTAAAGCAGCCGGATCTGAACTGGGAAAATCCCAAGGTTCGGGAAAAGATTTATGAGATGATCCGCTGGTGGATGGAGAAGGGCGTAGGCGGCTTCCGCCTGGACGTGATTGATTTAATCGGCAAGGAGACGGACCGGATGGTGATGGCGGAGGGAAAGATGCTTCACCCCTACATCCAGGAGATGAGCCGGGAGACCTTTCAGAAGGGCGACCTGGTCACCGTAGGCGAGGCCTGGAGCGCCACTCCGGCAAGCGCCATGCTTTACAGCAATCCCGACGGCTCAGAGCTTTCCATGGTCTTCCAGTTTGAACACATGCTCTTAGACCAGGAGCCGGGGAAACAAAAATGGGATCTGCGCAGCCTTCCCTTTGTGGAATTTAAAAAGGTTCTCTTTAAATGGCAGTCAAGCCTTTATCAGAAGGGCTGGAACAGCCTCTTTTTCAGCAACCATGATCTGCCCCGGTCCGTCTCCCATTTTGGAAATGACGGCCAGTACCGGGTGGAATCGGCCAAGATGCTGGCGACGATTCTCCATGGTCTTCAGGGAACCCCTTACGTTTACCAGGGAGAAGAGCTGGGCATGACCAATGTGCAGTTTGGCATCGAGGATTACCGGGATATCGAGATCTTAAATATGTATAAAGAGCGGATGGAACAGGGCTATGCGGAGGAATCCATCATGGAATCCATTTACGCCAAGGGCCGGGACAATGCCCGCACCCCCATGCAGTGGGACGATGGGAACAATGCCGGATTTACCCAGGGAAGTCCATGGTTCCGTTTGAATCCGAATTATACGGAAATCAATGCAAAGCAGGCCCTGGCTGATCCGGATTCTGTATTTTACTATTACCAGAAGCTGATCCGCCTGCGGAAGGAAGAGTCCGTTCTGACGGATGGAAAGACTGTGCCGATTATGGAAGCGGATGAGAAGGTTTTCGCTTACATCCGGGAATCGGAGGAGGCAGACCTTCTGGTGCTTGGCAATTTTACGGAGGAGACGGCAGCTTATCAGGCGCCGGATGCCTTCCGTGGACAGGAGACGCTGATATCCAATTATGCAGATGAAGGGGAGTTTGGCCTGCTGCGTCCATTTGAGGCGAAGATGGTTATTGTGTGGAAGCGATAAATAAAGCGACAAATTTTCTTTTTCTGGAGTTATTTTTTCTGGATCCATTGCTCTTTTTCCTGCATATACTGTAGTGGCGCACTGCAGCATGAGGGAAGGCGCCGGAAAGGCGGGAGCGGGATGCGCATCTGCGAGCTGAAATGCCGGGAGGTAATCAATATCCGGGACTGCAGGCGTCTGGGGTATGTGGGGGACGTGGACTTTGATCTGGAAAACGGCTGCATCCTGGCCATCATCGTGCCGGGGCCGCCGACCATCTGCGGATTTCTGGGCCGGGAGAAGGAATTTGTGATCCCCTATTCCTGCATTCGCCAGGTAGGCCCGGACATTATCCTGGTGGATGTGGATGCGGACGCAGTCTGCGGGAAATGTCCGCCCTGAAAACAAAGAAGAAAAATAATTGGCGGAATATGGAAAAAATGGCTTGCACAACCATCCTTCCTGGGTTAAAATGGAACAAAGGAGGCGCACTCTTTTTTACAGAGTAAGGAAGCCGATAAAGGAACAGGGAAGGAGGAAACACAGTGAAGTGCCCATTTTGCAATGCAGCGGATACGAAGGTCATTGATTCCCGGCCGGCAGATGACAACAGCTCTATCCGGCGCCGCCGACAGTGCGAGACCTGCGGCAAGCGGTTTACCACCTACGAGAAGCTGGAGACCATGCCCCTTATGGTGATTAAGAAGGACGATTCACGGGAGCCCTATGACCGCTCCAAGATCGAGGCGGGGATCATCCATTCCTGTCACAAACGTCCGGTATCCACCCAGCAGATCAAGGCCATGATCGATGAGATCGAGAATCAGATTTTTAATATGGAAGAAAAAGAGGTTCCCACATCGGTGATTGGTGAGCTGGTGATGAAGAAGCTGCAGATGTTAGACGAGGTGGCTTACGTGCGCTTTGCCTCTGTTTACCGGGAATTTAAGGACGTGAACACCTTCATTGAGGAGATCGGCAAGCTGCTGAAGAAGTAAGCCCGTCCTCCATTAATAGAAGGAATAGATGAGGAAGCAGTATGATTTTGCAGTGTTTGTACCCGGATATCTGGATGGACAGCGCTTATGGCATTCCCTATGAAGAGCTTTCCCAGAGAGGGATATCCGGGATAATTTTTGATGTGGACAATACCCTGGCTTTTCACGATGCTCCGGCAGACGAGAAGGCCAGGGAGCTGTTTGCCCGTCTGCGGGAGCTGGGACTTGGCGCCTGCCTGCTTTCGAATAACAAGGAGCCGCGGGTGAAGGCCTTTGCGGAGGCGGTAGGCGCCTCCTATGTGTTTAAGGGCGGGAAGCCCGGCACACGGGGATATCGGAAGGCTATGGCGCTCCTGGGCACCGGCCCGGAGAATACAGCGGCGGTGGGAGACCAGCTGTTTACCGATATTCTGGGAGCCAGACGGGCCGGGATTTACAGTATTTTAGTCAGCCCCATGAATCCCAGAGAGGAGATTCAGATCGTACTGAAACGATATCTGGAACGTCCCATTCTCTGGGCCTACAGGCGAAGCCATCCCGGCCAGCCGGTAAGAACCGGAGCCTGCGGGAGCAGGTGAGAAGACAGGGCTGCAGGGGCGCATAAAGGTTTAGAAAGGGAGAGAGGAAAATGGCTGCACCGGTAAGGGTGAAAAATGTAGTTTTAGGACAGGGAAGACCGAAAATCTGTATTCCCATTGTGGCACGCAGCAGGGAGGAGCTGATCAGAGAGGCAGAGGAGCTTAAGGCCCTTCCGGCAGATCTGGTGGAATGGAGAGCCGACTGGTACGAGGAGATCGCTAAGCCGGAGACGGCCCCCCTGGCGGTGAATGAAGGATTAAGCCTCCTGCGGGAGATCCTGGGAGAGAAGCTCCCCATTATTTTTACTATCCGCACCAGAGCGGAGGGCGGCGCTATCAGCCTGCCGGCATCGGAATACGTTTCCCTGATCCGCACTGCCATGGAGAGCGGCCAGCTGGATCTGGTGGATCTGGAGCTCTTTACCGCGCCGGATGAGACGAAGGCACTGATTGCCGAGGCCCATGATAAAGGGAAGAAGGTCATCCTCTCCAGCCATGATTTCAAGAGTACACCTCCTCTGGAGGAGATGGTGTCCCGCCTGCGGGCCATGGAGGAGCGGGGTGGCGATATTTTAAAGCTTGCGGTGACCCCCTGGAGCCCCGAGGATGTGCTGGCTCTTTTGCAGGCCACCGTTGAGATGAAGGACAATCTTTCCGGCCGTCCGCTGATTACCATGTCCATGGGCGGATTAGGCGTGGTAAGCCGTCTTTCCGGTGAGATCTTCGGTTCCTGCATGACCTTTGGCTGCAGCCAGAACCAGTCCGCACCCGGGCAGCTGGAGGCAGTTCCCCTGGCGCAGACTCTTGATACTATCCATCAGGCTATCACAGCCAGATGAGGACGTTAGCCAGGCTGCCTTACCGATGGAGGCGGCAGGTCAATCCGCCCTGTCCTGACGGGCGAAAAAGGCAGATAAATGCAGTTTACCTGTCATTCCTGAAAAAAATAGTTGAAAATGAGCAGGATATCGTATAGAATATAGAAGATAATGAGTTGTACGTATTTTAAGGAGGAATATCTTTATGATATCAGCAGGAGATTTTAGAAACGGCGTTACCCTGGAGATCGACGGACAGGTAGTTCAGATTCTGGAGTTCCAGCATGTAAAGCCGGGCAAGGGCGCTGCCTTCGTCCGCACCAAGTTAAAGAACGTGATCAACGGCGGCGTGGTAGAGAGAACCTTCCGTCCCACCGAGAAGTTCCCGGCAGCCAGAATCGACCGTGTGGACATGCAGTATCTGTACTCTGACGGCGATTTATACAATTTCATGAACACCGAGACCTACGATCAGATCGCACTGAATTCCGATCTGGTAGGTGATGCCTTAAAGTTCGTTAAGGAGAACGAGATGGTTAAGGTCTGCTCCTATAATGGCAGCGTATTCTCCATCGAGCCTCCGCTGTTTGTAGAGCTTGAGGTAACCGAGACCGAGCCTGGTTTCAAGGGCGACACCGCTACCGGCGCTTCCAAGCCGGCCATCGTGGAGACGGGAGCACAGGTTTCCGTACCGCTGTTTGTGAATATCGGCGACAAGATCAAGATCGACACCAGAACCAGCGAGTATCTGGGAAGAGCATAAGAGAGAGCTGGGCCGCGCTTTTTAAGCGCGGCCCTTGTTTTTTGCCATTTTTTTCGGTATAATTAATAGTCAGTGCATTTTGCTGCAGAAATGTCAGAGAGAGAATAGAAGGAGACCTTTATGAAAAAGATTCTGTCGGTTATCGAAGGGGAATTAAAGCAGGCCTTTGCCGCCTGCGGTTATGAGGAAAGTTATGGGAAGGCGGTGCTCTCCAACCGTCCTGACCTGTGTGAATATCAGTGCAACGGCGCTATGGCAGCGGCTAAGGCTTACCGGAAAAAGCCCATTGACATTGCCACGGAGGTGGTGGAAAAGCTGAATGAGGGCCGCCTGTTTTCCATGTGCCAGGCGGTGATGCCCGGCTTTATTAATCTGAAGATTGACGAGACTTATCTGGCCGGATACATGAACCAGATGGCAGCCGATGAGCGTCTGGGCCTTCCTGCGGCAGAAAAGCCTCAGACCATCATTGTGGACTACGGCGGAGCCAATGTGGCCAAGCCTCTCCATGTGGGCCATCTTCGTTCGGCAGTAATCGGCGAGAGCATTAAGCGCATGGGGACGGCCATGGGCCACCACATGATCGGCGACGTTCATCTGGGAGATTTCGGCCTGCAGATGGGCTTGATTATCGAGGAGCTGCGGGACCGGAAGCCGGAGCTTCCCTACTTTGACCCGGACTTTACCGGCGAGTACCCGGAGGAATCGCCCTTTACCTTAAGTGAGTTGGATGACATCTATCCCACGGCCAGCAAGAAGTCCAAGTTTAACGCCGACGAGGCCAGAGCCCAGGGGATGGACGCGGAGGAGATTGCCAAAAAGGAAGCCTATTCTCAGGAATTTGCTCATCGGGCCCATCTGGCCACCAGACAGCTGCAGGACGGCTATGCGCCTTACCGGGCCATCTGGAAGCATATCATGGATCTGTCTGTGGCGGATTTAAAGAAGAATTACGGCAGGCTGAATGTGTTTTTTGACCTGTGGAAGGGCGAAAGCGATGCCCAGCCCTACATCCCCGGCCTGATTCAGAACCTGATCGACCAGGGACTGGCCTATGAGAGCCAGGGAGCGCTGGTGGTGGACATTGCCCAGGAGACGGACTCCAAGGAGCTGCCGCCCTGTATCGTGAGAAAGTCTGACGGCGCGGCCCTTTACGCCACCTCCGATCTGGGAACTATTATCCAGCGTGAGGAGGATTTCCAGCCGGATGCCTATATTTACGTTGCCGACAAGCGGCAGGAGCTGCATTTTACCCAGGTATTCCGGGTAGCCCGGAAGGCCGGATTCGTGCGGCCGGAGGTGTCCATGCGCTTCCAGGGCTTCGGCACCATGAACGGCAAGGACGGAAAGCCCTTTAAGACCAGAGACGGCGGTGTGATGCGGTTGGAGCAGCTGATTGCGGACATCGATGATGCGGTTTACGCAAGGATTATGGAGAACCGCACCGTATCTGCCGAGGAGGCCAGAGAGACGGCCCAGATCGTAGGTCTGGCTGCCTTAAAGTACGGCGACCTTTCCAATCAGGCGGCAAAGGACTACATCTTTGACATCGACCGGTTTATCTCCTTTGAGGGAAATACGGGGCCGTACATTCTGTACACCATTGTGCGGATTAAATCCATTCAGAATAAATACCGGGAGCAGGGCGGCGTGTGCGCGCCGGGCTCCATCCTGGCACCGGCCACCGAGCCGGAGAAGGCGCTGATGCTGAAGCTCTGCCGCTACAGCGAGGTGCTGGAAGGCGCCTTTGAGGAGCTGGCGCCTCACAAGATCTGCCAGTATATTTACGAGCTGTCCAATGACTTCAACCGCTTCTATCATGACACGAAGATTCTTGCGGAAGAGGACAAGGCAAAGCAGGCCAGCTGGATCGGCCTGATCGACCTGACCAGACAGGTACTTTGCGCCTGCATTCAGGTGCTTGGATTCGAGGCGCCGGAGCGGATGTAAACGGGCTGGCGGGGCTGCGGCTAGGTGCGGGCAGAAGCAGTGTGCAGGCAAAGCCGCGGCTGGATGTGGGCCGAAGCGGGATGTCAGCAAGCCGCGGCCTGGCGCAGGCCGAGAGGAGCGCGAACGGAACCGCAGTTGACCGCAGGCCGGTGAGGAATCCATCAGGAGAAGGGGGGACCTGTTTTGAAGATCAGGGAGCTGACAGTGAATACCTTCTGGAAGGGCGAAGTGGGGGTACGGGGCCTTGTGGAGGAGGGCGGACGGGAGTACCAGGTGCAGCTGTACGGAAACGGCACGGCTGTGCGGGATTATTCCTGTTCCTGCCCGGAGGGCAATTCCTGGAAGGGAATGTGCCCCCACGCGGCGGCCCTGTGGCAGGCCTACCAGAAGCAGGAAAAAGAGAAAAGGACAGGGGGCACAGGTTCCGGTATGGTCTTTACCTCCCAGGAGGTCCGCACCATGATCCGGGAGTACACCAACCGGGAGGTGGCGCGGATCCAGCTGGAGGGGCAGGAGGCGGCGGTGCGCTTTGTGCCGAAGCTTTCCATAACGGGACGGGGCCGGGAGATCAAGGCAGAATTTAAGGTAGGCCGGGAGAAGCTGTACCTGGTGAAGGATCTTACCGCCTTTGCTCAGGCCATGAACCACGGCACCTATGTGGAATACGGAAAAAGCTTTGCCTTTTACCACAGCCTGGACGCCTTTACGCCGGAAAGCCGTCCCTTGGTGGAGTTTGTGGTGGAGCTGGTGAATGTTTACCGGGATTACTATGCCCAGTTCAGGCGCACATCCTTTGACAGCCAGCCGCCCCTTAAGGAATTAAGCTTAAGCCGGGAGAACCGGGAGCGGTTTTTCTCCATTGTTACCGGCCAGGTGCTGGAGGTAGAGAACGGCCTTAAGGGCAAGGCAAATCTCCTGGTGTGCAGCCAGAATCCCCGCTTTTACGTCCAGGCAAAGCGCCAGGGAAGAGACGGCCTTTCGGTTTCCTTTGATCCGAAAAGCTTTCTGTTTTTTGGCGAGAAATGTCTCTTTGTGGGAGACGATGAGCGGATTTACTGCTGCGACGAGGAATGCAGCCGGGTGATGGGGGTATTTGCCGCCCAGATGAGCCAAAGCCCGAAAAACACGGTTACGGTGAATCAAAAGGATATTCCGCTCCTTTATGAGCGGGTGCTCAGGCGGATTGAGCCTTACTGTGTCCTCCAGGACGAGGGCATTAACTGGGAGGAATACCAGTCAGAGCCCCTGCAGGCGGAATTTCGCTTTACCTCCGATGAACCGGGGGAGATTACCATGGAGCCGGTGCTTTCCTACGGCGAGTATACCTTCCATCCCATTGAGGATGAGACCCTTCCCAGGACGGTGTGCCGGGATGTACCGGGGGAATTCCGCATAAGCCAGCTGATTGCCCGGTACTTCCGCTACAAGGAACCGGAGGGGAAGAAGCTGGTGATCCGGGGGGATGACGAGGCCCTTTTCCGGCTGATGGAGACGGGGATGGGAGAGTTTGCCCACCTGGGCACCATTCTGGTGGATGAATCGGTGCGCCGTATGCGCATCCTTCCGCCCCTTTCGGTAAAGACCTCCGTCTCCATGAACGGGGGATGGCTGGATATCAAGCTGGACATGGAGGGGCTTACGGCCTCAGACCTGGAGGCGGTGTTGAAGGCTTATCAGGGAAAGAAAAAGTTTTACCGTTTAAAAAGCGGGGAGTTTTTGAAGCTGGAGGATGACGGCCTGCTGGCCATCGCCAGGCTGGGCGAGGGGCTGGATGTGGATTCCCGGAAGCTGGCTTCCGGACAGATTTCCCTTCCCGGCTACCGGGCGTTTTACCTGGACAGTCTCTTTAAGGAGGGGCCGGGGATCACCTTCTACCGGGATCAGCTCTTTAAGGCGGTGGTCCGGGGGATGAAGGCGGTGGAGGACAGTGATTTTGCTGTGCCTCCCAGTTTGCAGACGGTGCTTCGGGGGTATCAGAAGCTGGGCTTTAAGTGGCTGCGCACCCTGGATTCCTATGGCTTTGGTGGGATTTTGGCCGATGACATGGGATTGGGGAAAACGGTGCAGATGATTGCCCTCTTTGTGGATGAATACCTTTCCGGCAGAGGGGATACGCCCAGGGAGCGGTCGCTGATCGTCTGTCCCGCTTCCCTGGTATACAACTGGGAAAATGAATTCCAGAAATTTGCCCCTATGCTGAAGGTGCAGGTGCTGGCCGGGACGGCGGCGGAGCGGGAGGCAGCCTTTGCTTCCCTGAAGGAGGACTGTCAGGTACTGATCACCTCCTATGACCTGTTGAAACGGGATATGGCCCACTACGAATCCATGTCCTTCCGTTTTCAGGTCATCGACGAGGCCCAGTATATTAAAAATGCGGCCACCCAGAGCGCCAGGGCGGTGAAGGCCATCCGGGCCAGGACACGGTTTGCCCTTACGGGAACGCCCATTGAAAATCGGCTGGGGGAGCTGTGGAGTATTTTTGATTATCTGATGCCGGGCTTTCTCTTTTCCTACGCCCGGTTTAAAAAGATTTACGAAAGTCCCATTGTGCGGGAGGGAGATGGGGAGGCTGTTTCCAATTTAAAGCGGCTGATCGGCCCCTTCGTGCTGCGGCGGGTGAAGCAGGATGTGTTAAAAGAGCTTCCGGAAAAGCTGGAGACGGCGGTCTATTCCCGGCTTCAGGGCCAGCAGCGTGAGCTTTACACTGCAAATGCGGCAAAGCTTAAGGAGGAGCTGGAAAGCGGCGGTGATTCTGCCTACGAGAGAGGGAAAATCCAGATCCTGGCGGGGCTTACCCGGCTGCGGCAGATCTGCTGCGACCCGGCACTATGCTATGAAAATTACCGGGGCGGCTCGGCGAAACTGGAGACCTGCATGGATCTGATCCGCAACGGGGTAAACGGCGGCCACAAGATCCTGCTTTTCTCCCAGTTTACCTCCATGCTGCAGATTATCGAAAAGCACCTGCAGAAGGAGGAGATCGCCTGCTACACCCTCACTGGCAGTACGCCCAAGGAGGAGCGGCTCAGGATGGTGGATTCCTTCCACACTGACCCGGTGCCGGTGTTCCTGATTTCTCTGAAGGCCGGGGGCACGGGGCTTAACCTGACGGCGGCGGACATGGTGATCCATTACGATCCCTGGTGGAATGTGGCGGCCCAGAATCAGGCCACAGACCGGGCCCACCGCATCGGTCAGGAAAAGCAGGTGTCGGTATTTAAGCTGATTACCAAGGGGACGATAGAGGAAAATATCATGCTTCTGCAGGAAGCGAAGAAGAATCTGGCGGATCAGATCGTGGCAGAGGGAGCGGTTTCCCTGTCGTCTCTGACCAGAGAGGATCTGGTGAAGATGCTGACGCCGGA
>JAGHER010000046.1 GCA_017889125.1 Lachnospiraceae bacterium | reverse complement strand
CCATAATACACACAAAACACATCTCAAATTGATAGTACATATAACCACCAAAATTAATACCACCTCAATAACACCGATTCCTGCGTCCTCCCGCAGAAATGCCTGAAATTCCTTCATTAACATAAAATCCCTCCTCCACTGCAATATATTTATGGTTCATCTAGTCATCCGCTTTGCTCTTCTGCCTTCTTTTCTCCCTCACAATCTCCAATGCCCAGATCATCAGGAGAATGAGAGAAAAGCCGGAACGGATACAATAACCATCACAATTCCCAGCATCATAAACAGCGGCAACAGCAGCCTGGCTGATGCCTCCTCTCCCTGACGGCGGGCCAGATTCTTTCGCTGTTCGAATGCATCTGTTACCTCAATGGTTAAGAGCTGCCTTAAATTTTTCCCGCCGGTCCGCCGGTTCTGCTCCAGCAGCCCGGCCAGCTTAAGATACGGCGGAAGGCCGCAGCGCCGGCCAAATTCCTCGTAAGCCCGCCCCTCCGGAGCGCCGCTGCGGATCTGGCTGCAGGTCTGCGCCACTTCCTCGTATGCCGGCCTTTCCTCCCCGCCCCGCTTCCTGCTTTCCAGATAATCCTCTGCAATCTTCTCCCAGGCTGTATGTACGGTCATCCCGGCGCCCAGAAAAATCTGCAGGCGGGAGACCAGTTCAGAGTAATCCAGAAGAAGCTGCCGGTCTCTCTGTTTCTTCTTTTCTTTTTCCTGATTCTGCTGCCGTGTGCGGAGAAGAAGCGCTGCCGCAATACCCATGATCAGAATCCATGCCGAACTGCTGCTTTCCGGATCCTGATAGGTAAGCTTTCTTCCTTCATATTCTTCTGGGAGATAAAAGCCGGAATCGGTACGTGTATCCTCTTCTCTGCGCTGAATCTGCTGAAGCAGCCCGGCTTTTGCCTCCTCCCCAGGCGACAGCACCGGCGGGTACACCCGCGCAGAAAGACATACTTCCCGAAAGCGTCCCTGTGAATCCCGCAGCTCTGCCCTAAGCTCCACAGGACTGCCGCCTGCCTCATCCGCATGCTCCCCATTTACCTTTCCATCTGTATCTAAAAGCTCCGGAGAATCTGAAGACCAGCGGAGAGTGAGGCCAGTAGCCGGGTCTTCTGTCTTCAGGTAAAGGTCGCTGCGAACATGGGCAAGATCCGGGTTCGCTCCCAGGATCATTTCTTCCAGCCGGGATTCCAGATCATCCATCGCCGCCTTTGCCTCAGCCTCGGTATACTGCTGCTCCGCAACAGAAAACTCCACCAAAAACGGCTTTTCTTCTAATCCATTCACCAAAAGGCTGGTTTCTTCTTCTCCCTGGCCATATTCCCGCCGGGCTACATATCCCGCTTCAACGGGCTCCTGTCCGCCGGCAAGCCCGGCAGCGGCAAAAAGCAGCACACCTGCCAGCAGGCAGAGAAGCTCTGCAGAGGTTATGCGGATTTCCCGCTTATCAAACCGGAATATCAAGGATCCTTTTTGAAAGCCAAAACGCAATGCCGTACACCCCCAGACATATGGTCATCAAAATCCGTCCCACCACGGTTCCGTACATCATATCAAAAAAACCGGGGGAGGCTTTGTCAATGTAAACAATCAGGAAAAAGGGGATCAGGTTCATAATGCGCTGTTCAAGCTTTTTTGCCGCCGTCATATTGGCAATCTCCTCCTTTACCTGCGCCTTATCGCGGATTACTCCCGCTGTGTGACTGATAATGGCAACCAGATCGCCTCCGCTCCGCCTGGCCGCATTAAATACCTGAGCGAAATTGCGCACATCCTCCAGACCGCTTCGGCGGGCAAACTCAAACAGCACCTGTTCCGCCGGTCGGTTCATCTGGATCTGATGAACCATAAGCGCAAATTCATCCCGTATCATTCCCTTCTGGCCAAATACCAGCTCCAGCTCTCTCACGCTGTTAGCCAGGGCATTTTCAAAAGAATAACCTGCGCTCAGATTCGCTGCCAATATCTGAATTCCTTCTTTAAATTCCTGGTTCAGGCGAAAGAGACGATCTTCCTTAAGCTTCTTTCGATGAAACAGCGGATAAGCCGCCCCGAAGGGAAGAAGCAGAAAAAATATCAGGAAGCTTCGATAAAAGGTGTAGGCAACAAGCCCGCATACGCCAATCCCCAGCGCACCGTATCGAACCCACTCTGCAGCACTCAGCGGATAATCCTCATAGCTGAAGCCCCGCTGCCCACAGCTTTTCCCGCCGAAGAAGACTGCCCACCTGCTCCAGACATCCCTCCACCGGCTTGTACCCATCTGTCCCGCCAGTTCCACGGCCTGCTCTCCTGTTCTCTTTCGCAGCAGAGAGCTGCCAGCCATCTGCGATGTTTCCTCTCCGGCTCCGCGCTCCTGCTTCTTTTGCAGTTCCTCTCCTCTGCCTGTCCGCCGTGCTCCTGCCGTTAGCCGCCTCATCGTCTTTTTCCTCACGATGCTCCTCCTCTCCCTTTTCACGAAACGCAAACAGCGGATTCAGACGGATTTCTCCCTGCTCCATGCCGACAATTTCTGCAATAGACAGCACTCGCCGGCTTCTGTCGCGAAGGCGGCCCAGGTGTACCAGAATGTCAATGGCCGCACAGATTTGGGTGCGGATAGCCGGAAGGGGAAGCTCCGCTGCCATGAGTACCATGGATTCCAGACGGGAAAGCATGTCCTGAGGACTGTTGGCATGGCCGGTTCCCATGCCGCTGTGGCCGGTATTAAAAGCGGTCAGCAGATCAAAGGCCTCGCCGGAACGCACCTCGCCAACGATAATCCGGGACGGATTCATCCGCAGTGCCGCCCGAATCAGATCACGGATAGTCACTTCCCCTTCTCCCTCACTGTTGGCATTCCTGGCCTCCAGACGAACCAGATTATCCACCTGCTGGATCTTAAGTTCTGCAGAATCTTCAATAGTAATCACCCGCTCCTCCTGCGGAATAAATGCGGAAAGCGCATTTAAAAATGTACTTTTCCCGGAATTGGTGCCGCCGCTGATAAAAATATTGTATCCGGACTGCACCAGCACCTGGAGAAACTCCGCCGCTTCCACGGTAATGGAACCATAGTGAATCAGCTTCTCCATGGTGATAGGTTCAGGGAATTTTCGAATGGTCACGGCGGGGCCGTCCAGCGCAATAGGCGGAAGCACCACATGCACGCGGGATCCATCCTCCAGTCTGGCATCCACGATGGGATTTGACACGTTTACCATCCGGTTTACCCGGCTGACAATCTGCTGGATCATATCCTCCAGCTGCTCCTCACTGTCAAAGGATTTCCCCCACAGCATCGTGCGGCCATTTCGCTCAATAAAAATCTTTTCCCGCCCATTTACCATGATCTCCGTCACCTGCCGGTCATCCACCAGCTCCTGCAAAATTCCCAGACGGCGAAAGGTGTCAAACAAACGGATCCGCAGATCCATCTTCTGTTTCAGCGGGATATATTCCGCCTGTCCCGCCTCTAATACGGCCTGGTCGATCATCTCCCACAGCTCCTGATCCGTTACCGACTTCCGGCTCTCAATTTCCTCCATCAGCCGAAGCTGCAGGCGCCGCCGCAAAGATGCACTGCTCTGCGCGCTGTCCTCTGGAAGCATTTTCTGATGAAGATATTTTTCTGTCTCCTGCATTTCTCAGCTCCGTCCTCCTCCTTTTAAAAGCTGCCGCACATAATCCCCCAGCTCGCCCCAAAGCAGCTGATCCAGATAATTCTTCTGGCCGCCAAAGCTGCTGTGATAGGGGAGCTTTACCTTCCGTATCCGCCCAAGAAGCTCCTCATGGCCGGAAACTGCTGCGTATTCTTCAAATTCCTGAAGCTTTGCGGCAGATATCCAGTCCTGACGGACAGGCATATAAATCCCTTCACATAAAAGAAGGATCGGCAGCGCCTTGCGCCCAAACTGCCCAAGATCCACCACAATCTGCTCATAGATCCCTTCTCCGGCAATGCTCTGCAAAAGCCCGGCCATCTCCTCCCCGCTGACCTGACACAAATCCTCAGGGTAACGGGCAGGCAAGATGTAGTCCAGATTATCCCAGGTGTACACCAGGGATTTCAAACGTGCCCAGTTCAGGCCGCCCTGCTGGCTGTAATAGTAAAGCACATCCGAAAAATCTCCCGGTCCCTGCTGCCCCATGATAACCCGCAGGCCTGAGCAGTCCTCCAGATTCAGATAAAGAACCCGGCCCTCCTTTCCCAGAATCTGCCCCAGCGTCAGGGCAAAGGAGGTCTTCAGGCACCGGTTCACCGGAGAATAGACACCGATCAGCTGGCTGGGCCGTCCCGTCAGAGCCATGGCCGGCTGCTGCGGCGCGGCACTGTAACAGGCCATCACCTCCCGGATAATATGGTCTGCCGCCTGATACTTGTACACGCTGGGACACCCCTCCGCCTCCGGCACAATCTCGCCGTCAGAAAGAAGGACAAGCTGTCCCGCCTTTATCTCCCGGGCGGCAGCCTCTGCCCCGGCATCCACCAGAAGGATCTCTATGGGATTCTCCTGGGCAAACTGCTTCAGCCGCTCCATGCTGGTAAAAGCCATTACCGTAAACGGCACCGTCCCCTTCTGATTCGCTGCCTCCGCAAACCGATCCGCAAAAAAGGGATCCACATCATAAACCGCCATAATTCGTTTCTTCATCCAGTACTCTGCCTCCCTGTCAAAGCAGCGCGGCCATACCAGCAGCGCATGCTTCCTTCCTAAATTGTCCGAGAAACGCTGCTCAGAGCATTCCCCTCACTGAATCCGCTTCTTACTACACTCCCTGCCGAAAAAAGATGCAGAAAGCCAGCCCCCAAAAGAGACAGAATACCAGCGGCACAACCGACTCCTTCCCGTCTCGTTCCGGAACATAATATGCGATTATCTGCTTCTCTCGAAATATCTGCCGGATATAGGCAGCCAGACGGCCCATGCGGTCTCCGAACAGTCTTCTGCGCAAAAGACGAAGGAGAGACCAGCAGGCCCCAATCACCAGCCCAGATAAAATCACCCGGAAACCGGCTCCAAATCCAAGATACCCACAAAGAAGAGCCATACACTTAATATCTGCGGCTCCCATCATGCGGTAAAGAAACAATAGAAAAAACAGGCCGACTGCAGCAGCGCTCCGAACCAGATATCCGGCCGCCGCCAGCCAGCTGCTGCAGGCAAAGTAAATAAATCCGGCGCCATACCAGAAGGCCAGCCACCGATTAGGGACCCGCCCGGCCAGTAAATCCCAAAGGCCGGCTGCAGCAAGGCAGATCACCATCCCGCACACAAGCGGTACATCAAGCATCTCCATATCTCACCTGCCTTTCCGGCAGGCACTGGATGTATTCTTATTATGGCATATGTAGGCTATTTTGTCAACCAGTTTTTACAGTATTTTACATTGTAATATTTTGTAAAACAAGGAAATCTTCTCTTTTATTTGTGAATTTTGCCAGTTTTCACCCCTGATTTTCTATCTGCATTACATTGACCGCACAATACTTCCATGATAGAATACATTTAGTTTAAATTTTTGAACCAAGTAGTCTGCATGGCGCCGCGGCTGCTTGGTTCGTCTCAATGTACCTTTAAAGCAAGCTCGCCCAGGTACATTGCAGAGGAAAGGAGGACGCATCCCGTATTGACTACACCACAGGAATTACAGGAGGCATTCCATCAGTGTATGCCGCTTTTTATTGCTCTGGGAGATGAGGTTCGACTGACGATTATTGAGGCGCTGGCATGGCCGAAGCCTCTTGACCAGCACGGCCTCAACGTAAACCAGATTACGGAAAAGACCAGCCTTTCCAGACCGGCCATTTCCCATCACCTGAAGATCTTAAAGGAAGCCGGGCTGGTAAGCGTCCGGCAGGAGGGAACATCCAATTATTACTACCTGACCATCGCCGACTCCACCCGCGTCCTGATGAATCTGGGCTTCCGCCTTCAGGAATTTATTACATAGCCGCAGGCGTTTTATGGCAGTATTTGCAAAATCCATAAAAACATACATAAATTTCCATGGTCCATCCATACTTTACCTGTAAAGGTATTTTCGCGCGTAAGGCCGACTGGCGCCGGGGCTTTTCCCCGCTGTACCCACTCAGTCATCTGCGGATGCCTTTACGATAAATTAAGGAAAGGACACTGGATATGCTTCGACTTATAAATGGAAAGAATGACAGCAGACACCCTGGGAGCGCTGAGGCAAACCGCCTGCGCAGCCAGCTTCAGCAGACTAAGGAGGAAATTGACGCAGCTCGCAATCATTTCGAGCAGGCTGTGGATCCCACATTGATCGACTGCTACATCTACGAGATCAATGCCGCGCAGCTGCGCTATCAATTTTTGCTGCGGCGATTTAAGGCAGCGGAGGAAGCCGCCGCTGCAAGGCACCGGCCAGCACCACAGACCTGACGGACATGTGCTGCCCCGGCTCCCAGGCCCGCACAACAAACTACAGACACCACAGGAGGTAACGAAACATGCACACTTGGTATGAAAAAGCCGTTTTTTATCATATGTATCCGCTGGGAATGCTCGGCGCGCCGAAACAGAATACAGAGACTGAGGCCGCCGGACGTTTTGAGGAGCTGAATCAGTGGATTCCCCACATCCGGGACTTAGGATGCACGGCCATCTACATCGGCCCCCTTTTTGAGTCTTCCACCCACGGATATGACACCCGGGATTACAAGCTGGTGGATCGCCGCCTTGGCACCAATGAGGATTTTAAAGCGTTTGTCTCCCTCTGCCACCAGTCGGGCATCCAGGTGGTGGTGGACGGCGTTTTCAATCACACTGGCCGGGAATTTTTCGCCTTTAAAAGCCTTCAGGAGCAGGGCGAAGGTTCTCCTTACCGGGACTGGTATCGGGGCGTGAATTTCGGCTGGGGATCGCCCCTGGGCGACCGGTTCAGCTATGACGCCTGGCAGGGACATTTTGAGCTGCCCTGCCTGAATCTGCAGAATCCGGCAGTGAAGGACTATCTTTTTGATGTGATCCGCTTCTGGATCGAAGAATTTGACATTGACGGCATCCGCTTAGACTGCGCCAATGTGCTGGATTTCCAGTTTATGAAGGATATGCGGCGGGCCACTGAGGGGATGAAGAAGGATTTCTGGCTTATGGGCGAGGTAATTCACGGGGATTACGCCCGCTGGGTGAACCCGGAGATGCTTCACTCCGTGACCAATTACGAGCTGCACAAGAGCCTTTACTCCGGCTTCAATGACCACAACTTCTTCGAGATCGCCCACAATGTACGCCGTCTGGAGAGTATTCACCGGAAGCTTTACACCTTTGTGGACAATCACGATGAGGACCGGATTGCCAGCAAGCTTCGGGATAAGGAGCATCTGTTCCCCATTTACTTATGTCTCTTCACTCTGCCCGGCATTCCTTCTATATATTATGGCGGCGAGTGGGCCGTGCCTGGCACCCGCACACGCACCAGCGATGAGGCCCTGCGCCCGGCGTTGGACGCGAAGCAGGATGCCGAACTTCACTGTGATCTCACGGATCAGATTTCCCTCCTGGGAAAGATCCATCAGGAAAATCCGGAATACCATGACGGCGTTTATCAGGAGCTTCTCCTGACCAACCGCCAGTACGCCTTTGCCCGCAGGGCAGAGAAAAGCATCTGCATTACCGCAGTAAATAATGACAGTCAGGAAGCCGTCATCACGGTTCCCGTTCCCATTAAGGCCGACACCGCCGAGGATCTCGTAAACGGCGGCACCCTTCCCATCGAAGGCGGAAAGGTGACCCTTACCCTGGAGGCCAATGGGGGCACTGTTTTGAAAATAAGGGAGGATTAATCTACCATGGCAAAAGCAAAAAAGCAGGCAGGCACCGGCTTTATCACCGAGATGGACCGCTACCTGTTTGGAAATGGAACCCATTATGAAATCTTTGACAAGCTGGGCGCCCACCCCAAAACCTACAATGGCAAAAAGGGCATGTATTTCGCTGTATGGGCACCTCACGCGCAGGCCGTCAGCCTGGTCTGCGACCGGAATGACTGGCTCCCCGGAGCCACTCCCATGACCATGCTGGAAACCTCCGGCATCTGGGAGGTCTTTGTCCCGAAGATGGGTCTGGGCGAGCTTTACAAATTCGCCATTACCGCCCCGTCCGGGAAGATTTTATTTAAGGCTGATCCCTACGCCTTCAGCTCGGAGTACCGCCCCGGCACCGCCTCCGTCACTGCCGATATCGACCAGTTTAAATGGAGCGACGATACCTGGATGACGAAGCGGCGGGAGGAAGACCGGCAGAAGGTGCCCATGAGCATTTACGAGGTGCATCTGGGTTCCTGGAAGAAGAAGGACCGGGAGGAAAAGGATGGCTATTACACTTACATAGAAGCCGCCCACGAGCTGGCAGATTACGTGAAGGAGATGGGCTACACCCATGTGGAGCTGATGGGCATTGCGGAGCATCCCTTTGACGGCTCCTGGGGCTATCAGGTGACCGGGTATTATGCCCCCACCTCCCGCTACGGTACCCCAAAGGAATTTATGTACTTTGTCAATTACCTGCACAAGAAGGGCATCGGCATTATCCTGGACTGGGTTCCTGCCCATTTCCCCAGAGACGCCCACGGCCTGGCGGATTTTGACGGACAGGCCCTGTACGAATACGCCGATCCCCGCAAGGGCGAGCATCCCGATTGGGGCACGAAGGTATTTGATTACGGAAAGAATGAGGTAAAGAATTTCCTCATTGCCAACGCCCTCTTCTGGGTGGAGAAATTCCACATCGACGGACTGCGGGTAGACGCGGTGGCTTCCATGCTTTACTTGGACTACGGCCGCACCGCCGGGAACTGGGTTCCTAACCGCTACGGCGGCCATGAGAACCTGGAAGCTATTGAATTTTTCAAGCATCTAAACAGCGTGCTCACCGGGCGCAATACCGGCGCCATGATGATTGCCGAGGAGTCCACCGCCTGGCCTAAGGTCACCGGCGCTCCCGAGGATGACGGCCTGGGATTCACCTTCAAGTGGAACATGGGCTGGATGCATGATTTCCTGGAATACATGAAGCTTGACCCCTATTTCCGGAAATACAACCACAATAAGATGACCTTCGGCCTCACCTATTTTACCAGCGAGAATTACATTCTGGTGCTTTCTCACGATGAGGTGGTGCATCTGAAGTGCTCCATGATTAATAAGATGCCCGGCATTTATGAGGACAAATTTGCCAACCTGAAATGCGCCTACACCTTTATGATGGGACATCCAGGAAAGAAGCTTCTCTTCATGGGACAGGACTTCGGCCAGTGGCATGAGTGGGATGAGAAGGTGGCCTTAGACTGGTATCTTACCGGCGAGGAGCTTCACGCCTCCCTCCAGAGCTACGTAAAGGATCTGCTGCACATGTACCAGAAGTACCCGGCTCTCTACCGTCTGGACAATGACTGGGAGGGCTTCCAGTGGATCAATGCCAATGACGGCGACCGGAGCATCTTCTCCTTTATCCGCCGGGACGAGACAGGCAAGCGAAACCTGCTCTTTGTGATTAACTTTACGCCTATGGAGCGGAGTGATTACCGGGTGGGCGTCCCTAAGCGGGGAAATTACAGCCTGATCTTAAATTCCGAGGATGGGCTTTTGAAGAAGGCCGTTCCCTACCGGGCAAAGAAGGGCGAGTGCGACGGACAGCCCTATTCCGTCAGCTATCCCCTGCCGCCTTACGGTACCGCAGTATTCCGGTTCTAAGGAAACGCTGATTAAACAAACGTTTCCTTAGAACCTCCGGTGGATGTGCACGGATTTGCGGGGATCTGGCCCATGACAGATCAGGCGAGCCGCTTCAAGCTTTATCCATCTTAAAATGAATCATTTATTCGGGCCCGGCCATTTTCGCCGGGCCCGCTTTCCTATGATATTTTTTGCAAATTTTTCAGGAAATTGTAATATGCTCACCGGTCAATGTGTTGTATAATCAAACCAGGCGGGCCTTTCCGGCCCATGACCGCAAATCGGATTTCAAAAAGGAGGTTTCCTCATGGCAAATATTTTAGTGTGTGATGATGACAAGCAGATCGTGGAGGCCATCGACATTTACCTCACCGGCGAGGGCTTTAATGTCATTAAGGCCTATGACGGCGCTGAGGCCCTGAAACTCTTAGACACGAACCAGGTGGATCTGATGATTCTGGATGTGATGATGCCTGGACTGGACGGCATCCGCACCACCTTAAAGGTGCGGGAAACCAGCAGCATTCCCATCATCATCCTGTCAGCCAAGTCCGAGGACACAGACAAGATCCTGGGCTTAAATATCGGCGCTGATGACTACATTACCAAACCCTTCAATCCCCTGGAGCTGATGGCACGGGTGAAATCCCAGCTGCGCCGCTACACCCAGCTGGGGAATCTGAATCAGCAGACAGCCGGTCAGGTGTACAAGTGCGGCGGCCTGCAGATCAATGATGATAATAAGGAAGTGACCGTAGACGGAGATCCCATAAAGCTCACCCCCATCGAGTACAATATCCTTCTCCTTCTGGTAAAGAATGCGGGAAAGGTTTTCTCCATCGATGAGATCTATGAGCAGATCTGGAACGAGGAGGCCATCGGCGCTGACAATACAGTGGCCGTCCACATCCGCCACATCCGGGAAAAGATCGAGATCAATCCCCGGGATCCCCGCTATCTTAAGGTAGTCTGGGGCGTGGGCTACAAGATCGAGAAGCAGTAAAAGAAAGGCAGAATCCATTTATGAGCACCAACACCATTCATCCCAGGAAAAGCCTGGCCATTTTCATCCATCTGGCCTGTCTTGTCCTGGTGATTGCAAGTATCTCTATTTTATATGTCAATTCCAATTTTGGAAGGGGCATTGCCTGGATACGCAGCGAATCCTATGTGGACTCCGACCTGTTTTACAATCAGCTCCAGTCGGACATCCGGGCGATTTTTGATTATGCCACTCTGCGGGACGCCTTTGAGACGGAAGGCGAGCCGGATATGGAGAAGGAGGTGCTGCGGGTAAGCTACGGCCCCAACTCCACAATCTCCTACAATCTGTCTGACATCATCAAGATGGCGGAGTCCTACGGCTATCTCTTTCAGGATGACTGGTCGGTAAACGTGATTTCTCCGGCGGATACCTATTCCCAAGAGGAATCGGTGATGGTGGAGTACAAGGCCTATGACCCGGATCCCCATCTGACGGAGCCGGGGCAGGCCTATGCGCGCATGCAGGATCTGTGCTATGAGGCGCTGACCAATTTCAGCCGGTACTGCTACGTTTACTACAACCTGATCACTTCTCCCTCCAATATCTCCTTTCAGCTGACCTGTTCCAATGACAATGACATGCTGAAGGGCGATACCTTCGTCTACACCAATGTGACCAGCCCCTCCTGGGACAAGATGAAGCACATGGGGCTGTATGCAGAATACACCGCCGATGACCTGCACATTGACACCAACATGTCCCAGATTCCCACTTATGTGGAGGAGCTGGCCAGAAATACCGAATTTTACGAGCAGACCTTCCTTCATTTTATCCTTTCCGTGGACACCAATTTCCCCTACGCCGATGCCTACACCAGGGAGGAGGCCAACTACGAATCTATGCGCAGCTGGACCATACGCGGCCTGGGGCTTATGGGAGCCGGTGCCCTGGGATGCCTCTTTTCTCTGCTGTATCTGATTCTGGTCAGCGGCCACGAATCGGGAAATCTGGACAGCGGCGTACAGCTCAAGCCCCTTGACCATATGAGCGCCGAGGGCTGCGTCCTGTTTTTCCTGGTGCTTGGCGCGGCAGCCGGCTATCTGGGAAAGGTGGCGGGCTTCCGCCTGCTGCATCTGTTTATTGCCTCGGATAACTGGTACTTTTTTGAGAAGCTCCTGATCTTTGTGATTATTTATCTGATCGGGATTCTGTGCTTTTTCAGTCTGCTTCGCCGGTACAAGGCCAGAACCCTGTGGAAAAAGAGCTGGACCCGGAAGGCTGTTGTGGAAATGCAGAATTATTTTACCAAAGAGCCGGAATCCCACAGCGCTGCCTACACCTACATGATCTTTGTGGCCATCAATGTGGGCCTTACTGCCAGCTGCGTTTATCTCCTTCTTGATCTGGAGAGTCTGATGCATCAGGTGCTCTTCGGCGCGCTGATCCTGGCCTGGGCGGCTATTGACCTGGTGGTCTTCCTGTATGTAATCCGCAAAGCCCTTCAGAATGACAAGATCCGTCAGGCCATCACCAATATTGCCTCCGGCGACATCAGCTACTGTGTGGACGTGGATGAATTTACCGGGAAGCAGAAGGTCACTGCCGACCACATCAATCATATCGGCAAGAACCTGGATACCGCCCTTCAGGAAAAGGTGAAAAGCGAGCGGTTTAAGGCCGACTTAATCACCAATGTATCCCATGACCTGAAAACACCGCTTACTTCTATTATTAATTACGTGGATTTGATCAAGCGGGAAAAGGTGCAGAATGAAAAGGTGCAGAGCTACCTGGAGGTTCTGGAGCAGAAATCCCTGCGCTTAAAGACCCTTACCGAGGACCTGGTGGAGGCCTCCAAGGCAAGCTCCGGGAACCTTAAGCTGGAAATCTCCGACATTGATTTTGTGGAGCTGGTGCAGCAGACCAACGGGGAATTTAATGAAAAATTTGCCCAGCGCCATCTGGAATTAATCAGCCGGCTTCCGGAGCAGCCGGTGCTCATCGAAGCGGACGGGCGGCGGCTGTGGCGGGTGCTGGAGAACCTCTACAACAACGCATTTAAATACGCCATGGAACACAGCCGGATCTATGTAGATATGCTTGTAGATGGGGATATGGTGGTATTTACCATAAAAAACATCTCTCAGCATCCGCTGAATATTTCCAGTGAGGAGCTGACGGAACGCTTTGTCCGCGGGGACTCCTCCAGAGCCACGGAAGGCAGCGGTCTGGGCCTGTCCATTGCCCAGAGCCTGACCCAGCTGCAGAAGGGTATTTTTCAGATTGTCATTGACGGAGACCTGTTTAAGGTTTACGTAAAATTCCCCATAAAAAAGAAGATTGACAGTGGAAATCCGGAAGAAAATGTGCTAGAATAGAGCGTAATTCGACACAGGCAGCTGAACGCTGCCGCAGCTTCAGCAATTACGCACGAGAGAAAGAAAGGACATCCTTTTCATGAAATACAAGAAAAAAGAGCGCAGAATCCGCGTCTACGTCGGCCTGCTGGCCACAGCCGCCTGCCTGAGTCTGATGGCGGCCGGCTGTCAGCAGCAGGTCTCTTCTTCTGTCACAGAAGCATCTTCTGAAAGTGAAACCACCGAAACCTCCTCCGAGCTTATGGTCACCACCGCGCCGGAGACCATCCCTCCCCTAAATCCCAGCGGTCAGATCCTGCCGGAGCTGCAGATTACGGTTCCGGACGCTACGCCCATGCCGGAATACCTGCGGGTAGGCGAGACCCATCCAGTAGTGGCACAGCTGCAGGAGCGGCTGATGGATTTAGGCTTTATGGATCACGATGAGCCCACGGAATACTTTGGTACCCAGACAGAGCGGGCCGTTAAGATCTTCCAGCGGCAGAATGATCTGGCTATGGACGGCATTGTGGGAAATTCCACCTACGAGGCCATCATGTCCCCGGATGCCAAATACTACGCCGCCCAGAAGGGCGATGAGGGCGATGATATCCTCCGCCTTCAGTCCCGTCTTTTCGAGCTGGGCTATCTGGCCACTGAAGATCTGGTCACTGGCAATTTCGGCGACAGCACCGAGACCGCTGTCTTAAAGCTTCAGGAATTAAACGGATTAAATCAGGACGGCAAGGTGGGCCAGCAGACCATGAACCTGCTGTACTCCGATGAGATCAAGGCAAACCTTCTGGCCTTCGGCGACAAGAGCGATGTGGTTTTAGCCTGCCAGGAGCGGCTGAAGGAGTTAGGCTACCTCTTTACCGAGCCAGACGGCGCCTATGGCCAGGATACGGTAAATGCAGTAAAGCAGTTCCAGGCACGAAATGACCAGGTGGTGGACGGCTACCTTGGCCCCAGCACCCGGGTGGCCTTAAACAGCTCCAGCGCAAAGCCCATGGGCCTGCGGCTGGGCGACGAGGGCGACAGCGTTTCCAAGGTACAGAACCTCTTAAATAAATACGGCTACCTGTCTTCCGGAAGCGTAACCGGATATTACGGCGAAATCACCGAAAACGCCGTTCGTTCCTTCCAGAACCGCAACGGCCTTTCCGCAGACGGTACCGTAGGTGCTATGACTATGGCAAAGCTGACCGGCGATAACGTAACCAAGGCACCGGCTGGAGGCTCCTCCAGCGGATCATCCGGCGGTTCTTCCTCCGGCGGTTCCTCTGGAAGCAATCGCGGCTCCGGCAATAATCAGGGCGGCAGCACTGGAGGCTCCGGCGGCTCTGGCGGATCCAGCGGCGGAAGCTCCGGCGGCACCGTAAAGATGGCCGGCGGTGTGGATGCTCTGATCTCCAAAGCCAAGTCAAAGCTTGGCTGTCCCTACGTATGGGGAGCCAAGGGCCCCAACGCCTTTGACTGCTCCGGCTTCGTGTACTGGTGCCTGAATCAGGTAGGAGTAAATCAGAGCTACATCACCTCCTCCGGCTGGCGCAATGTGGGCCGGTATACCCGGATCAATAACTTCTCCGAGATCCAGGCCGGCGACATCGTGGTTGTATCCGGACACGTGGGAATCGCGGCCGGCGGCGGCACGGTAATCGATGCCTCCTCCAGTAATGGACGGGTTATCCACCACGCGTTAAGCTCCTGGTGGGCAAACAACTTTATCTGCGCTTGGCGGATTTTTGGATAGT
>JAGHER010000262.1 GCA_017889125.1 Lachnospiraceae bacterium | reverse complement strand
GGAATGGCTGCAGAGCCTCAGAACCCCGTCCTTTTGCCGGAAGAAAGCCGGACAGATGTGGTTAATCCCCTTTCGGAAGAAGCTGTGGGAACGGAGGGAGACGTGCCAGAAGTCTGGTCCCGGGATGTGGCAGCCCTGTCTGCGGCTAAGATGGATCCAGGCTCCGTGCAGATTACTGCTGAGCCGGAGACCATTGACATGAGCATGGATACAGCATCAGACTGGTACCCGGAGGAGAAGACGGAAGCCGGGGTAAATTATGACAGCGTCTTTGTGCCGGAGGGACCAAAACGGGTGGTGACGGCCGCCGGCAAGGTGATTGAGACGGAGACAGAGCTTCTCCAGAAAAAGATTGAGAAAAAGCGCCAGGAGGCTGCCGCTGAGGGAAGCGGCGCCGGGGCGGTGCATGCCCAGGTGGAGCTTAAGAAGCAGGAGATAAAGAAGCCCTATGTCTTCCCGCCGGTAAGCCTGTTAAAGCGGGGGAACCGGGCAGCGGGATCCTTCTCGGACAAGGAATATAAGGATACGGCCATCAAGCTGCAGCAGACCCTGCGGAATTTCGGCGTGGGGGTAACGGTGACCAACATCAGCTGCGGTCCTACGGTCACCCGCTATGAGCTTCATCCGGAGCAGGGCGTAAAGGTAAGCAAGATCGTGGGACTGGCCGATGACATCAAGCTGAGTCTTGCGGCGGCGGAGATCCGTATCGAGGCGCCTATCCCCGGGAAATCGGCGGTAGGCATCGAGGTGCCCAATAAGGAAAATTCCATTGTATATCTGCGGGATCTTCTGGAGTCCGATGGCTTTAAGAACAGCAAGTCCAGGCTGACCTTTGCCGTGGGCAAGGATATCGGCGGCCAGCCGGTGGTGGCGGATATTGCCAAGATGCCCCACCTTCTGATTGCCGGAGCCACCGGCTCAGGAAAGTCCGTGTGTATCAATACGCTGATTATGAGCATTATTTACAAGGCAGATCCGGAGGATGTGAAGTTAATCATGGTGGATCCCAAGGTGGTGGAGCTGAGTGTTTACAACGGCATTCCTCATCTGCTGATTCCTGTGGTGACGGATCCCAAGAAGGCCTCCGGGGCCTTAAACTGGGCGGTTGCGGAGATGGGCGACCGGTATAAAAAGTTTGCCGCTTACAATGTGCGGGATCTGAAGGGATATAATGACAAGATTGCCGCCCTTACGGACATTCCGGAGGAGGAGAGGCCGAAGAAGCTGCCTCAGATCGTCATTATCGTGGACGAGCTGGCGGATCTGATGATGGTGGTTCCCGGCGAGGTGGAGGATGCCATCTGCCGTCTGGCCCAGTTAGCCCGGGCGGCGGGCATCCATCTGGTTATCGCTACCCAGCGGCCTTCGGTAAACGTAATCACCGGTTTGATTAAGGCGAACGTGCCTTCGCGGATTGCATTTTCCGTGTCCTCGGGCGTGGATTCCCGGACCATTATCGATATGAACGGAGCGGAGAAGCTTTTAGGAAAGGGAGACATGCTCTTTTATCCCTCCGGCTTCCCCAAGCCTCAGCGTGTGCAGGGCGCCTTTGTCTCTGACCAGGAGGTATCCAGCGTAGTGGAATTTTTGACAGAGCAGGGAATGACGGCCCAGTACAGTTCTGAGGTGGAAACCCGCATGGCGGCCGGAGCTGCGGAGATGCCCGGCAGCGGGGACAGCAGCCGGGACGAGTATTTTGTCCAGGCAGGGAAATTTATCATTGAGAAAGAAAAAGCCTCTATCGGCATGCTGCAGCGTGCCTTTAAAATCGGGTTTAACCGTGCCGCACGAATCATGGACCAGCTGGCAGACGCCGGGGTGGTAGGTGAGGAGGAAGGCACCAAGCCCAGAAAGATTTTAATGACCATGGAGGAGTTTAACCAGCTTTTAGCCGGGCAGGGACAATAGGAAGTCCGGCAGGAAGGAAGCTGGATGGCAGCGGGAAACTGGTGGAGCGAAGCTGGCAGATGGCAGCGGGAAACCGGTGGAGCGAAGCTGACAGAACGCAGCAGGAAACCGGTGGAATGAGGCCTGACAGAGGGTAAAGCCGGTCAGCCAGAAAAGAAAAAGGAGGAAATGCGCGATGAAAACAGACATTGAGATCGCCCAGGAGGCACAGATGATTCCCATTAAAGAGGTGGCAGCCGCTTACGGAATCGGTGAGGAGGATCTGGAGTTTTACGGAAAGTACAAGGCCAAGATTACCGACGAGCTTTGGGAGCAGGTGAAGGATCGGCCTGACGGAAAGCTGGTGCTGGTGACGGCCATCAACCCCACTCCGGCAGGAGAGGGAAAGACCACCACCACAGTAGGACTGGGCCAGGCCATGGCGAAGTTAAATAAAAAGGCCATCATTGCCCTGCGTGAGCCTTCTCTGGGACCCTGCTTTGGCATTAAGGGCGGCGCCGCTGGCGGCGGATATGCCCAGGTGGTTCCCATGGAGGATTTGAACCTGCATTTTACCGGCGATTTTCATGCCATTACCTCCGCCAATAACCTCCTGGCGGCCATGCTGGACAACCATATTCAGCAGGGAAATGCGCTGGGCATCGATACCCGGCAGATTCTCTGGAAGCGCTGCCTGGACATGAATGACCGGGTGCTGCGCAATGTAGTTGTAGGCCTGGGCGCAAAGGCGGACGGCGTGGTTCGTGAGGATCATTTCGTGATTACGGTGGCCTCAGAGATTATGGCCATTCTCTGCCTTGCCGCCAATATGGAAGACTTAAAGGCCCGGCTGGGAAAGATTATCGTGGCTTACAATTATCAGGGCGAGCCGGTGACGGCGGCAGACTTAAAGGCAGTGGGCGCCATGGCGGCTCTCTTAAAGGATGCCTTAAAGCCCAACCTGATCCAGACACTGGAGCATACCGGCGCGCTGGTTCACGGCGGCCCCTTTGCCAATATTGCCCATGGCTGCAACAGCGTGCGGGCCACCAGGACGGCACTTAAGCTGGCGGACATTACCATTACCGAGGCTGGCTTCGGCGCAGATCTGGGTGCAGAGAAATTCTTCGATATCAAGTGCCGCATGGCCGGGCTTAAGCCGGATGCTGTAGTGCTGGTGGCCACTGTCCGCGCCCTTAAGTACAATGGCGGCGTGCCCAAGACGGAATTAAACCAGGAGAATCTGGAGGCCTTAAAGAAGGGAATTGTGAATCTGGAGAAGCATATTGAGAATCTGCAGAAGTTTGGCGTTCCTGTGGTGGTAACCTTAAATTCCTTCATAACCGACACCCAGGCAGAATACGAATTTATCAGACAGTTCTGTGAGGAGAGAGGCTGCGAGTTTGCCCTTTCTGAGGTTTGGGCCAAGGGCGGCGAGGGCGGTATGGCCCTGGCTGAGAAGGTGCTGGAGACGCTGGAGACCAAGGAGAGCCATTTTGCTCCCATTTACCCGGATGAGCTGGGCCTGAAGGAAAAGATCCAGACGGTGGCACGGGAAATCTACGGTGCTGAGGGCGTGACCTTTGCCCCGGCGGCAGAGCGGGCCCTTAAGAAGGC
>JAGHER010000261.1 GCA_017889125.1 Lachnospiraceae bacterium | reverse complement strand
TGCTGATTCCTATGACAAAGGGACTGCATGATTAAGAGATGGGAAGGGATGATGGAAGACCGCTTTTTTTGCAGAGCAGAGGGAATTGTTTGCGCGGATGCTGGAGCGCGGGGTGAAGGTGGAGCAGGGTGCTTCTGAACAATCGGAACAGGTATAGCTGGAAAGGTACTGGACGAAAAAACAGTACCTTTTTTGCATTTAATGCGTCCTCTTGCAATGTAACTGTTTCATAATCGTTACAAACTCCGCAGCTGCCGGGGTCAGATCCTGCAGATCATGAGCGAAAAAGCCGATGTCAAAGGAAATGTCAGGGCTGACCGGACAGAAAGGAACATCCCCGATCAGAGAGCGCAGCGTATATTCGGATACAATGCCGATGCCGATTCCATCGTGGACCATGTGGATGGCTGCCTCTGGATTCTGCACCAGCAAAACCTTATCGGAGCGGAATGAATTTCGCCTGGGGAGATATTCCAGGATCGTCTCGTATGCAGGACGGTTGATGATGAGCGTCCTTAAGTCAGCGTTCAGGCTGATCTTCTCTGCGGTCTGCCCATTGGGCAAAATCGCCACCATGTGATCATGGATGAGACTGAAGGAATCAAATTTCCAGAAGGGCGCACAGGACACGGCGAAATCCACCTCATGGTCCTCGACCATCCGGATCAGATCATTTGGCGTCCCTTCCCGGATTTCCACCAGGACATCAGGAAACTGGGTCTGATACTGCTTTAAGGTCTTGGAAATGATGGTGGAGGTCAGGGAGGCCAGCGAAGCGATGCGGAGCCGGCCGCCCATAAAATGCTGTTCCTTGTAGGCAACCTGGCTGATGCGGTTGTCGATATCCTCCATCTGTTTGGCCAGAGAAAGAATCTTTTCCCCGGCGTCGGTCAGGATCATGCCGTTTCGCTTGTCGCGGAAGAAAAGCTTTACCCCTAATTCCTCCTCCAGCTTGGAAAGGGCGTTGCTTACTGCAGGCTGGCTGATATAAAGGGTTTTTGCCGCTTTGGTAAGGTTTCCGTATTCAGCCGCTTTGATAAAAATTTCCAGATTCCGATTATACATCATAATTTTATTATCACCCGTTTCTAAAAGTTGAATGTTTCTTATGGTAAAGATACCATAAGAACGTGGGAGACGCAACGGGGAAAATCATCACTATTTGATTATGAAAACATTATATAATTGGAATTTTACTTATCATAAACGTAATAGTATAATCGTGATAGAAACAAAAAAACAATCAATCGAACTAAATGAGGTGAATGTGTAATGAAAACAATCTTTATTACCGGCGCATCTTCCGGAATCGGAAGGGAAACAACCAAGTATTTCGCAGGCCAGGGCTGGCGGGTAATCGCTACAATGAGAAATCCGCAGAAGGCGGGAGAACTGGAAGACCTTCCCAATGTGGTGATTATGCCGCTGGATCTGATGAACCCTGAGCAGATTCGTGAGACCAGCCAGAAGGCGCTGGCGGAGTACGATGTGGATGTGCTGTTCAACAATGCTGGCTATGGGATGATGGGCCCCTTTGAGAAACTGCCGGAGAAGGAGATCCGCAAGCTGTTTGACACGGATGTGATCGGGACCATGCTGGTAACGCAGCAGTTTATCCCCCATTTTAAGGCCCGCAAAGGCGGCGTGATCCTGACGACAACCTCTCTGGCGGGAATCATTGCCCTTCCTCGTGACGGTGCCTATGGCGCGGCGAAGCGGGCGCAGCAGGGTATGGTGGAGTCTCTGTACTATGAGCTGAAACCCTTTGGCGTAAAGATGGCCGCTATGATCCCTGGCGGAACGAATACGAACTTCCAGACGCCGATCAATATCCTGGACGGCTACGAGGAGCCTGCAGCCAGACAGCGGGAGTATCTGCTGGACGGAAACGCCGCGTTCCCGGGGCCGGAGGAGGCCGCTGTGGCGGTATGGACCGCTGTGAACGATGGAAAGGATCAGGTCAACTACCCAACGGACAGTGTATGCCAGAAGCTTTATGATCAGTATCAGAGCATGAATGTAGAGGACTTCAAAATTTATTTCTATGATCGAATTTTTGGCGGCGTGGAGAAATAAGAGTCAGGGCAATGTGCCCTTTAACTGCTCCAGAAATTCTTTCACTGCTGGCGAAAAGGTTTGGTACTTTTTCGTCACAATATACAGATCAACCGATAATTTGGGAACAATGGGACGGAACGTCAGGTTTCGTCCTTTTGTATTGACCAGCCGGTCAATGCACAGCACATAGCCGATTCCCCGCTCGACCATAAAGGTGGCATTGTAAATCAGGTTGTAGGTGGCTACGATATTCATGGAAGCATAGTCAGCGCCAAACCATTCCAGCTCCTGATGGCCTAGAAAGGTCTGCTCCGCCAGAATTAACGGCAGGGTTTTTAACTGGTTCATACTGACTGTTTTCTGGGAGGCCAGCTCACAGTCCTTGGGCATCAGAAGTCCAAAGGTATCGCTCTGGTGAATATTTAAGTAATCGTATTTCTCCTGGCGGATGGGGCCTAAGAGAAGTCCTATATCCACTAACCCTTTATCTAACCGGTCCAAAACCATGTCGGCATCCCCGCTGTGGGTATGAAACTTTACGTCCGGATACCGGCGGTGAAATTCTGCGAACTGTTCGGTTATCACATCCATAACCGCAGTTTCTCCGCAGCCGATGGTAATATCTCCGCCTAGAGATTCCGCGTTCGCCTGAAAGGCGGCCTCTGTGTTATCAATCAATTCCATAATTTCCTGCGCACGATTTCGCAGATACGTGCCTTCTTCTGTCAATGTTATCTTACGTTTGCCCCGAATAAACAACTGTTTGCCTAACTGCTTCTCTAAATCCATCATTTGTCGTGATAAGGTGGACTGGGTCACAAATAAGGACTCAGCCGCTTTGGTAATATTTTGTTCTCTTGCGATAGCAAGAAAATAGTGAAGAAGTCTTGTCTCGATCATATCATCATCTCCTCGCATCCATTTCTGAAAATCTGCGAAAATTCTTATGATTCACACCAACCATTAATTATTATATACGAAATTATCATTCCTGTAAACGATGATAAATGATGATTATCAACTGTTTGTAATTTTTAATTGCAAAACCTATAATCAAATTGAAATCGAAAGGAGCGATTCCCATGCAACAAGAAAGAGCGTATTTAGAATGCAGTCTCAGGGATTGCGGCTTTGAAGAACAGATGGCTAAGCAGTACATCCAATATGCAGAGAAAGACTGTAAAACAGAACAGCTTAGACTGTTGATCGGCCACCGGAAAAAGCTGATGGATAATCTTCACATCGCCCAAAGGCGGGTAGACGTTGTGGATTTTATGATCCGCTCCGTTGGACCGGCGGGAGACAGAAGGTGAATGGGAAGAGGGGGAAAGAATATGGAAAAACGAAAATTGAATAACGGCGTAGAGATGCCTCAGGAGGGATTCGGGGTATTTCAGGTAAGCGATCCGGTGCTGTGTGAACAGACTGTGCTGGATGCAATCCATACGGGATACCGCCTGATTGACACGGCAAGCTCCTATCAGAACGAGGAGGCTGTGGGGAGGGCAATCCGGAAATCGGGAGTAAAGCGTGAGGAATTGTTTATTACCACAAAAGCCTATATCCACCAGATGGGTTATGAGAACACAAAAGCCGCATTTGAAGAATCCTTAAAGAAGCTGGGGCTGGAATACCTGGATTTATACCTGATCCATATGCCCTTTGGCGACTATTACGGCTCCTGGAGAGCCATGGAGGAGCTGTACCATCAGGGAAAGGTGCGGGCCATCGGCGTCTGCAATTTCCTTCCGGACCGGCTGCTGGACCTTTGCATGAATACGGAAACCATTCCGCAGATCAATCAGATTGAGCGTCATCCTCATTACCAGCGGAAAGAGGATTTAGCGCTGATGAAAGAGCTGGGCGTACAGCCCCAGGCGTGGGCGCCTTTTGCAGAGGGGCTTAAGGGGATGTTCACGGAGCCGGTATTTACGGAAATCGCAGCAAAGTATGGGAAAACGCCTGCCCAGGTCATTCTTCGCTGGAATGTGCAGCAGGGTGTGATTGTGATTCCGAAAACGGTACACAAGGAGCGGATGAAAGAAAATCTGGAGATCTGGGATTTTGAACTGGATGAGGACGAGATGAAACGGATTGAAGCGCTGGATCTGGGATTGCCGTCCATGCTGGATACCAGGAAGCTCAGCGAGATCCGGCGGGTTTACGATTATCTGAAAAATCCGGTTTTAACCAGTCTCTAGCGACAGCGTTTATGGAGTGTGGGAAAAGTAAAAAAATGGAGGAGGTACAGAAAATGGCTGGTAAATACGATGCCCTGGCCAGAGTGGTTATTCAAAACGTGGGAGGAAAAGAGAATATCGAAAGCCTTACTCACTGCATTACCCGGCTTCGTTTCACCTTAAAGGATGAAACAAAAGCCAATACGGAGATTCTGAAACAAACAGAAGGTGTGGTAACCGTAATCAGCGGCGGAGGCCAGTACATGGTTGTGATTGGGAACCATGTGGGAGATGTTTTTGATGCGGTGGTAAAGGTTGGCCATTTGGAGGGAGTTGCAGAAAAGCAGAAGGAGGAGATACAGGAAAAGAAGTCACAAAAGCCACTGGATGCCTTTATCGGGATCGTCACTGCTGTTTTCGCGCCGACGCTCGGTGTGCTCAGCGCCTGCGGTATTCTGAAAGGCCTGCTTTCCCTGCTGGTGGCAGCGGGGGTGCTGGACGGTGGGGGAGGAACCTACAATATTCTGTATGCGTTGTCCGATTCGCTGTTTTTCTATCTGCCGATTTTCCTTGGCATTACCTCTGCCAGAAAGTTTGGCCTGCCGGAATTTGAAGGGGTCATTATCGGCGCCACACTGCTGTATCCCGGTGTTTTGAGCACCAGTACCCTGGATATTTCCAATCTTTTTGGGATTCCCGTTATCATGCCGGCTTCCGGAGATTACGCAAGCAGCGTGATTCCCATCATATGCGCTGTAGCCTTTGGGGCATGGTTTGAGAAACGGTATAAACGGTGGATACCGGATACAGTGAAAATGTTTGCGCTGCCGCTGATCACCTGTTTTGTTACCGTCTGCATGACCTTTTGGATTATCGGGCCGGTTGCCTCCTTTGCCTCCCAGCTGATTGGCCGGGCATTTATGGCAATTTATCAGTTTAGTCCGGTGGTTTTAGGCGTTGTGATGGGAGCCTTGTGGCAGCCACTGGTTATCTTCGGCCTCCATTGGGCCGTCACCCCTGTGATGATCAACAACATTCAGACCATTGGTTTCGATACGGTGATGGTCGGTATGTTTGGGGCATCCTTTGCCCAGACGGGAGCGGTAATCGGAATGTACTTAAAAAGCCGGGAGAAGCGGATCAGGACCCTTTGCATTCCTGCCGCGGTTTCCGGACTGGCAGGGATTACGGAGCCGGCAATCTATGGACTGACACTGCCGAAGAAAAAGCCCTTTGTCATTACCTGTGTGATCTCGGCGGTTACCGGAGGGATGCTGACCGCTTTGGGCGCGCGGTATTATGCGCCGGGTGTTGGCCTCTTCGGATTCCCAATCTTTATCAACCCTGCCGATCAGACGCTGACCACCATGGTTTACGCCATCATCATTTCGGCGGCGGCCCTGCTGGCGGGAATCTTTCTTGTCTATATTACCTACAGGGACGAGGAAAAGAACGAAAAGGCGCCGGAAACGGCTTCTGATGAAAGGGGCCAGATTGCCGAAAAAACGGTGGAAAATGAGGATGCGGATGGAAAGAAACTGCTCGTTTCCCCGCTTACCGGACGGGTGGTCCCCTTAAACGAGGTGGAGGATCCGGCATTTTCATCCGGAGCCCTGGGGCAGGGAATTGCCGTCCTGCCGGAAGAGGGGAAGCTTTATGCACCTGCAGATGGGCAGATTGTCAGCTTCTTCCCCACAGGACACGCCATCGGAATGCTCACTGATTCAGGTGAGGAGCTTCTCATGCATGTGGGAATGGACACGGTGAAATTAAATGGAGACGGGTTTACGCCGAGAGCAAAGCAGGGAGACCCGGTAAAAAAAGGCGATCTTCTTCTGGAGTTTGATATTGAGAAAATCAACGCTGCCGGGTATTCCACCGTTACGCCGGTACTGGTGACCAATTCGCCAGATTATGCAGAGATTACTGGAACAAATTCGAAACACGTGAACCATGGAGAGAGGCTGCTCTCTCTGCGAAAAAAGGAAGGAGGAACGGTATGATAACTGGATTTTGTGACGGCTTTTTATGGGGAGGGGCCACGGCTGCCAATCAGTTTGAAGGAGGCTGGGATGCAGGCGGAAAAGGAGTGTCGGTGCCGGATCTGTGCACCAACGGCTCTATGAAGAACCCAAAACGGATTACGCCCCGAATGGATCCCCAGGCTTATTATCCCAGCCATGAAGCCGCGGATTTTTACCATCATTTTCGGGAGGACATTAGGCTTTTGGCAGAAATGGGATTTAAGGTATTCCGCCTTTCCATTGCCTGGACACGCATTTTCCCTACCGGTATGGAAGAGGAACCAAATGAGGCCGGCCTGGCATTTTATGACCAGGTATTTGATGAATGCCGGAAATATGGCATCGAGCCGTTAGTAACGCTGTCCCACTATGAAATGCCCTATGCGCTGGTAGAAAAGTGCAACGGCTGGGAGGGAAGAGCGTGCATCGATTACTTCCTGCGATACTGTGAAACTCTCTTTATACGGTATCAGGGAAAGGTGAAATACTGGCTGACCTTTAATGAGATCAATGCGGGAACCATGCCCATGGGGAATGTGCTTTCTCTCGGCACAGTAAAGGGATATTCCGGAACCATTATGGGCTTCCCGGACAATCCCCAGGTACGCTATCAGGCTCTCCATCATCAGTTCCTTGCAAGTGCAAAAGCGGTAAAGCTGGCTCATGAACGCTATCCGGAGTTTCGGATGGGAAATATGATCTGTTTCCTTACCACCTACCCGCTGACCTGCAATCCGGATGATCTGC
Organism: Lachnospiraceae bacterium; assembly: GCA_017889125.1. Classification (GTDB taxonomy): domain Bacteria; phylum Bacillota; class Clostridia; order Lachnospirales; family Lachnospiraceae; genus Caccovicinus. The sequence goes on along the minus strand of JAGHER010000261.1, from coordinate 2,707 downwards.
TCAAATGCCAGCGGGAAATGCAGATGACCAACTGGTTCTGCTCTGATGTGCAGGTAAGAGGCGCATATCCCTATTACGCAGAGCGTTATTTTGCGGAAAATGGGATTCAGATCCAGATGGAGGAGGGAGATCTCCAGCTGTTAAAGGAGGGCTGTGTGGATTTCTATACCCTCAGCTACTACATGAGCAACTGTGTATCCGATACTCAGGAAGCAGAGATTGTGGGAGGAAATCTGGGCGGAGGCCTGAAGAATCCGTATCTGCAGGCCAGTGACTGGGGCTGGCAGATTGACCCGAAAGGACTTCGGTATACGCTGAATGAAATATATGGCCGTTACCAGATTCCGCTGATGGTTGTAGAAAACGGCCTGGGTGCTTTGGACAAGCTGGAAGCAGATGGAGCCGTCCACGATACCTACCGTATTGACTATATGCGGAGCCATATTGAACAGATGCTGGAGGCCGTAAAAGACGGCGTTGACCTGATGGGCTATACCCCCTGGGGATGCATTGACCTGGTAAGCGCGTCTACCGGGGAAATGACGAAACGGTATGGAATGATTTTCGTGGACAAATATGACGATGGAACAGGCACCCTGGAACGAGTGCGGAAAGATTCGTTTTTCTGGTACAAAAAGGTAATTGCCAGCAATGGCAGAGAGCTGGATTAAGATGACGAGGAGGAAAGTCAAAGAATGAAGATTGAAGTAAATGGAAAGGTAATTCGCGTAAAGCTGCTGGACAATAGCTCCGCTGAGGCGGTAAAGGGATTGCTGAAAGAAGGTCCCGTGACACTTGATATGAAAGACTATGCGCATATGGAAAAGTTTGGCAGCCTGGGAAAGCAGCTCCCCAGAAATGACCGGCCCATCACAACAAAAGCGGGGGATGTCATTCTTTCGGAAGGCCATCTGCTGGTCATCTATTACGCCCCGAACACCTGGAACTTCACAAAGATCGGAACCGTCCAGAATATGACGGAAAAAGAACTGAAGGATGCTCTGGGGAAAGGAAATATTACTGCGATTTTATCATTAGACGAGGAGGAAAAGTAAATGCGAAGAAAAGCAATTTCTATGCTGTTGGCAGCCGTTGTTGCAGCAGCGGGTTTATCTGGCTGCACGGGACAGAATGGGCAGGAGGCGGCTGCGCAGAATACGCAGGCAGAAACATCTGCACGGGATACGCAGATGGAAGCGGCAGCCCAGAGTACGCAGGCAGAAACATCCGCACAGGATACGCAGACGGAACAGGGAGAAACAGAAAGCCAAAGCACGGCAGCAAATGAAGAAACAGCAGAGGAAAATGCTGCAGAAGGAGATGCGGAAATGAACGAAGAGGAATATTACATTTTTGATTTGAATGAAAACGTAGAGAGAACAGCAGTTACCTATCAGAACCGTTATGGAATCACGATTTCCGGCGACCTGTATACCGCAAAGGACATGGATGCAGAGAAGGAATATCCGGCGCTGGTGATTGGCCCTCCATACGGCGGCGTAAAGGAGCAGGGCCCTGGAGTCTATGCCAATGAGCTGGCACAGCGGGGATATGTGGTGCTGACTTTTGATCCTTCGTTTAATGGAGAAAGCGGCGGTGAGCCGAGACATGTATCCTCTCCGGATATTTTTACGGAAGATTTCAGCGCCGGTGTAGATTATCTGGGAACGCTGGACTATGTAGATCGTGACCGGATTGGCGCAGTGGGAATCTGCGGAAGCGGCGGATTTGCCCTGGCGGCGGCGCAGGTAGATACTAGAATCAAGGCGGTAGCCACTGCAAGTCTGTTTGATGTCAGCGTTTCCGGAGCAGGGCTCAGTAAAGAGCAGTGGGCAGAGACGATGGATACCCTGGCCCAGCAGAGATGGGCAGACGTGGATAACGGGGAGCCTCAGTACATTCCCACCTATCCCACAGAGCCGACAGCGGAAATTCCGGCAGAGCTGGAGGGAATCTGGGCGGAATTCTACAGCTTCTATGGACTGGAGCGTGGACACCATCCGCGGGCATTGGGCGGCTTTACCACCACCAGCAACCTGGCATTTTATAATTTCCAGCTTTTGAACCATTTGGAGCAGATCACCCAGCCGGTGCTGTTTATGGCCGGTGAAAATGCAGAGACCCGGCCAATCAGTGAGGGGGCATATGAAGCGGTGACCAGTGAGAAGGAGTTATGCATCGTGCCTGGGGCAAATCATGTGGATCTTTATGACGATGTGAATAAGATTCCCTTTGACCGGCTGGATAGCTTTTTCCGTGAAAGCATGGAATAACTGCTAGTGGCAGAAAGAAAGGAGAAGGGCGATGGTCAGTTTTTCATATCAAATATTTGGCTGTTTTCCATTGACTTTTTTGCTTATGCGGCATATGCTATAAACAGCATAAAAAAATTGTTTTGCAGTTTTTATATGGGCGGCGTTGCGACGGCGCCCTAATTTTTTTGTCCGTTTAAAGAAACGGTATCCCTTATTGAAGGAGAAATTTAGAACTCCAGGTGGATGTACACGGATATGCAGGGGAAGAATAAAAAGAACAAATGTTTGCTTTGCCTATACATTTAAACCTGTTTGTGGTATACTAGAAAACAATCGGTAAAGAACATTCGTTGTGGGCCTGTTTTGTGCTCATGATTAATGATGTCCAGTTCCCAGAGGGATTAGCGGCAATCATAGGCGCACTCCGTGCAAAGAAATATGGCTGCTGGCGC
>JAGHER010000045.1 GCA_017889125.1 Lachnospiraceae bacterium | reverse complement strand
TCCGAATCCGCTCCCGGTCTCCAGCCCCGTAATTCTGCGCAATAAAAGTGGAAAAGGCATTTCCAAAATCCTGCACCGGCATATACGCAAAGGAATCAATCTTCACTGCCGCCGCAAAGGCCGCCATGATCACCGTGCCAAAGCTGTTCACCAGCCCCTGCACCATCAGAATTCCCAGATTCATCACCGACTGCTGCACACAGGTCAGCAGGGAAAAACCGGCAATCTGCTGTATACATTCCTTTTTTACCCGAAAATGCCGGGGCTGCACGTGCAGCTCGGGACAGCACACCCAGGTATAAATCCCAATGCCGATTCCCGATACATACTGGGAAATCACCGTGGCCTCCGCCGCTCCCGCCACGCCCCGGTCAAGCCCTACCACAAACCAGAGATCCAGGATAATATTTAACACCGCCGAAACGGCCAGAAAAAGAAGGGGCACCGCCGAATTGCCTACCGCCCGCAAAAGGGAGGCAAAATAATTATAAAGAAAGGTAGCCGTAATCCCCCAGAAGATAACCCACAAATATGTTCCCATCATCTCCTGGATTTCCTCCGGGACTTGCAGAAACACCATAATCTGCTCCAGACCCGCAAAGGAAAGTACATTCAGCACAAGGGCGGTAAGGCCAATCAGCAGAAAGGAGGCGGCTATTCCTTCCTTAAGCCCCTCCTCATTCTTCTGTCCAAAACAAATGGAAAACACCGCTCCGCTTCCCATACACAGCCCCAGGAGAATGGAGGTGAGAAAGGTCATCAGCGTGTAGGCCGACCCTACCGCTGCCAGGGCATTCGCCCCCAGGAAACGGCCCACAATCAGCGTATCCGCCACATTATAGCACTGCTGCAGCAGATTCCCCAGTATCATGGGTACTGCAAATCCCAGCATGGTCCTCATCACCGGCCCTCTGGTCAAATCCCCCTTCATTTCCGCGTCCTCTCTTCCTTCATCACTCTCCCCAGCATCTCCGTCAAAATCCGGAAATCAATAGGCTTGGCAATGTGCCCATTCATCCCCGCCTCCGTAGTCCTGGCAATGTCCTCAGCAAAAGCATTGGCCGTAACCGCAATGATGGGAACCGTCCCGGCATCACTCCGGTTCATTTCCCGGATTTTCCGGCAGGACGTGCAGCCATCCATCTCCGGCATCTGCATATCCATAAGGATCACATCCACCGTGCCCGGCTCCGTGGAAGCAAAGATCTCCGCCGCTTCCCGCCCGTTCCACGCCTGGATCACCTCTGCCCCCATCATCGTCAGGGTCTCCGTGACAATTTCCATATTGATGGCATTGTCCTCCGCCACCAGAATCTGCTTTCCCTCCAGAGAAATTTCCTCAACTGCCTCCTCTTCGGCAGACATTTCCTTAAGCTCACCCTCCTCCGCAATGAGAAGAGGCAGGGTCACCGTAAAGGTGCTTCCCTTTCCCAGCTGGCTCTGCACCGCGATCTCTCCGCTCATCTGCTGCACCAGACTCTTCACAATAGGCATCCCCAGTCCAGTTCCGCTGACCCTTGACGGCGAAAATACCGTTTCCCTTGCAAATGGTTCAAAAATCTTCTCCAGAAATTCCGGACTCATGCCGATGCCTGTGTCACTGACAACAATCTGATACTTGCACTTCTTTTCCTGACGGGCCGTAATCTTTAACTCCACGGTAATTACCGCACCCCTCATGCTGTATTTCACCGCATTGGAAACCAGATTATTGAGGATCTGATTCATGCGGAACATATCACAGTAAGCCACCGGATACTCCACATCATCCAGCACCCGCAGATACTTCCCCTCCCTGGCGATCTGCGGTTCAAACAAAGCCGCACAGTCCTCCACGCATTTTTTCAGATTCACCGGCGCATAGTCCATGGCGCTTCCCTCGCCCCGCTCAATCCGGGCCATGTCAAGGATATCATTCACCAGCGTCAGCATCTGCTCCCCCGCCTGCTGAATCTTCTCCAGATAATCCATCATCCGCTCCGTATCGCCCTCATTCTTTCTGGCCAGCTCCGCCAGACCGATGATGGCATTCAGCGGGGTCCGCATATCATGAGAAACATTGCTGAAAAAGGCATTCTTCTTCTGAGCCGTCTGTCTGGCCGAGGCCAGGGCATTCTCCAGAAGAACATGCTGCTGAATCTGCTTTCGCTTCTCCATATCAATCTCCCGGAAGCACATGATTACCTCATTCAGATTCAGCGCCTGATTGTGAATAATCTTAATGCTGACCCATTTAAACTCGCCGCCAAAACGCCGCCGGTAATCACCGCCATACTCGTAAATCTTCTTATCCACCAGACTGCGGATATTCTCCAGGGAAAAGCTCTGTTCAAACTCCTCATACGTCTTTTCATCCACATAATCCTTCATTACCTGGAGAAGATAGCTGTACTCCCCTTCCTCTCCCAAAGCCTCCCGCACATCCGCAGAAGACTTCACTGTTTCATAGGTTCCCAGCTCATAATTCACCCGGTAAATGGCGTAAAACGTATCCCCCAGAATCTGCAGGGTATCATAGGTATGCTTCATCTTCCGCTCGCCCAGATAGCTGCGCACCATCGCTACGGCCATCGTAAGCGTCAGACCTGCGCAGATCAGCAGAAGAAACACCACCGCTCTGTCCCAGCCATCCTGAAGAATATTCTGCACAGGAATGGTAATCACGGAAATCCAGCCATTGTCCATAGCATAATAATACACCGCCCGGTTCACCCCGTTCATATCCCGGATGGATGCCTCATGGCTGTCCATGGATCCCTCCGCGATCCGGCTTACCAGCTGATTAATATACTCCTGCGCCCCTTCGCTCTCCCCTTTCATTTCGCTGGAAAGATAAATCAATTTTCCCGTCCCATCGAAAAGGAAATAGGAGCTGTGATCCGGCATGCTGGCCTTATTTTTGTGGGCATGAAAATTCTCCAGAAGAATGTCAAAGGCCAGCACATCTCCTCTTTCATTCAGCTTTACCGCCATGGTTACCAGCTGCTTTTTCGTAATCACATCCTGATACGCATTAGTAAAAATAATATTCCCGTCCGCTTCCAGAGCATTCTGGTACCACTCCGTATCCGCATAAGCATAATCATCATCCCCGGCCCACGGAACGGCGGCAATAATCCTTCCGTCAATCACCGCAAAAGGATCAATAATCGAAGCCCGCAAAGCCGAAGAAATATTCACCGAATACTGGGCCATCCACTCCTGAATTTCCTGGCGGTCCGCTCCCCCATCAATCTTTTCATTAATATATACCGCCCCCAGATTCATCATCAGCTGGTACATGGAGATCCGATTCTCCTCCTCATCCGCGTAGCTCTGAGCTAGCTGATTCCCCATCTCATAAGCGTTCCGAAGAAGCTTGTCCCGCATCAGATAAATCCCCCAGGCCACCAGCAGACAGAAGGACAGCACCAGGGCAATATTCAATTTAACGGAAAGCGCAATTTTCCTGCCCTTTCCGATTCCATGACCGTGTCGCTCTGTGCTGCGATTCACTTGATCTTTTTTATGTGTTTTCTGATCCGCATTACGATTTATCCTGAGATTCATTCCCGATTACTCCTTAGAAATCCATTTATCCATCATCACTTTGGCTGGTACGACAGCTGCCGCCTGACAGCTCAAAAATCCCAGCAGAAAATGCGGCATTTTCATTTCATCCCTGCCGCCATTTTGCACTGCTGGATGTAATGAGCATACCGCATTCCCGTAAAAATCGCAAGCATCTCTTTTATGCCTGCCCATGTATAATTGGCCTGTAATTACCTGTAATTTTGACCGACAATTCCCCTAAGCCCCTGAAAGATCCAAAAGCCGCTGCGCCACCACCGTTGTGGTAAGAATAAAAAACACCTCCAGCGCCGTGCTGACAATCCCGGCCGCAGCCAGAAGCACTCCGCTTATACCAGTAATTAAAATCAGACTGCCGCGAAAGGGCCGCAGGAGCTGCCTCGCCTCCCACGAACGCCCAGACAATTTCCATACCGTCAAAAACATGCAGAACAAAAGAAGCGCCGAAGAAACAAAGGCAAAGGCCACATGCAGAAACGCCTGAAAAGGAATCTTCTCCGGCAGATAAGGCGTAGCCACCGCCAGAATCAGCAGCGCCAGCGCTGCATGGAGAATCCCATGCTCCCACCGCTTCCGCGGCAAAAGCGCCAGCAGCCGCTCCAAAACCCGATGATAATAAAGTCCCAAAATCACCCCCAGCCCCACAAAAGCCGTTTGACCCCCCGGCCGGTTTCCAATCACCGAAAGATTCACCGTCAGCCAGTCGCTCCCACCGGCAAAAAGAATCGTATAAACCGGAATAATCACATACGCAGTAACTCGCAAAACCATTGCTGGCCAGACTCCTTTCCTGGTGGAATTTCACAAATTCTCCTTTTTCAAAGCCGCTTCATTGATTGCATCAGCCATCCACACGGCATTTCCGCCAAAGTGTTCATCCAAATCGGCAGGATATCTGCTACTTAGTTTTTCCCGGAAAGGTGTCGGGAGGGTTGTATAATTTTGGATTCATT
>JAGHER010000260.1 GCA_017889125.1 Lachnospiraceae bacterium | reverse complement strand
GTGGGAAACATCAGCCGCGACGATAAAAGTTCGCTGGCGCTCATGCCATGCGCCGACGCCGCAAGCCGGAAATACGAATGGGAGAACAGCGTATCCCGCTTTTGCCAGGTCAAAAATCGTTTTGTCGAGCCCCATATCGATGAAGCCAGCAACATTTTCCCCAAGCACCCAACGGGGCCGCAGCTCGGCAATAACGCGGCACATCTCCGGCCATAGATAGCGTTCATCCGCAAAGCCTTTCCTCCGTCCGGCGGTGGAGAAGGGCTGGCAGGGGAAGCCGCCGGATATAACGGTGACTGTTTCAAGTCCTGTTTTTTCAAAAAACGCCTCCTTCGTGAATGTTGTGATATCCCGGAACCTGGGAACCTCCGGCCAATGCGCCTCCAGGACGGAATAAGGGAAATCCGCCCACTCGCACTGGCAGACGGTTTGAAACCCGGCGGCCTCCGCCGCCAGGTCCAGGCCGCCGATCCCGGAGAACAGGCTCACATGGGTCAATGTGGTTTTAATATTGTCGTTCACCTCCTAATTTTGAGCATAAGAAAACCCGCTTCAAGTCGAAGCGGGTTTCTTCTAAAGTCATCCTAGATTACCGAGACAAATTATATACTTTTTTTATTGCAGCTGTCCATTCTTCGGAGTTTCTTCCGTAATTCTTAAAAACATCAAAAGCATGAGTTAGTGCATCATAGATTTCTGATATACGATCACATACATCTTGAGTGACATCAAAATCTACACCATGTACTAAACCATTCCGATACATCCTAAGTTCATTTATTTCATTTAATAAAGAGCCATTTACAATTTCATTTAATCCTAGCACTTTAAGTGATTGGATGATTTGAGGTTTATAATTATAGCGGTAAGAATTCTGATCTTTCATGCACTCTTGAGCAAAATCTATAATCACACGTTCAAGCAAATTGTATGTTTTTAAGAACTCCCTAAAGTCGCCAGATGCTGATGCTGTTGATTGATAGTATTTTTCAGCACTCTTTTTCATCTTTTTTATTTCTTTATCTAATTTTCCTGGATCAAGCAACATTGTACCAAATGTCAAAATGGCAGTAATGCCAATCAGAAAAAGAAATAGGCTTTCGTTTATGACGAATGGGTAGATTGCCATCCAATTATGTAAGTCTATAATTCCTATCATGCACAAAAGAATTATTAACCCACAGGTGATTGCTATTAAAATAAGGATATGGAAATAACGATTAAGAATAGCAGTTGTGGCATCATAGAGTGTATCATCATCTTTCGTAGACTCTTTGAATTTATCTACAAAAAATACATACGCTGTCAATGTTAAACCGAACACTCCGCCAATTACTTGTGCCATTGCAGAAAAGAGATAGAGCAATTGATTTTCATTCAGCACAAATATGGCATCACAACACGCAGAAAGAATCACACTCAGAACAGTTGCAATTCCTATACTCCATAATAGTATTTTGCCAAAATAGCTCAATTGATTTTTCTTTTGCTTTTCCATATCCCTATCGCTCCTAAAAATCTATGAAATCATTATACCATATCCTTTTTGGAAAAAATAGTAGTGTTTATCTGTTTATCACTTCCTCCGGCTTCGTGGTCATAATGTTGTAAAGCTCGTTGTCCTGGGGGAAATCATCCATGAAGGGCAGGATCACATTCCCGAAAAAGATAAGCCCCTGTCCGGGGCCGGAATTGCTGATATGCGCCGCCTGCTGGGTGGAGATATTCAGACGCTCGCACAGTATCTTCCGGTCGCCGCTGGCCTGGTTCAGCAGATAAATAAAATCGCTGTTCTCAAAGATGTTCTCGATCTCCGGGGAGGCCAGCAGGTCCTTGATGTTCTGGGTGATCCCCGTGGGGATACCGCCCCATTTGCGGAAGCGTTTCCAAATCTCCACGCTCCAGCGCCCTACCTCGCCCCGCAGCAGAAGGTGGAACTCGTCCACATAGTATCTTGTGGATTTGCCTTCGCTCCGGTTCACCGTGACACGGTTCCACACCTGGTCCTGGATGACCAGCATCCCCAGGTTTTTGAGCTGTTTCCCCAACTCCTTGATATCAAAGCACACAAGGCGGTTGTTGATATCCACGTTGGTCCGGTGGTTAAAGACATTCAGCGAGCCATGCACATACAGCTCCAATGCGGCGGCGATCCTTGCGGCCTCCGGCTCCGGCTGCCGCTTGATCTCGTCGTAGAGGTCGCCCAGGATGGGGACATTCTCCGGCTTCGGGTCCGCCAGATAGGGACGGTAGACGATCCGCACCGCCCGGTCGATCACCGTCTTTTCCACCGGCTCCAGACCATTTCTGCCGCCCGCCGCCAGCTCGCAGAAGGACAGGATAAAGTCAGATTTCAGCGCCAGGGGGTTATCATCCTCGGAGTAGTTGAGGCTCATATCCATCGGGTTCACATACTGGCTGCTCGTGGGGGATATCTTGATGACTTGCCCGCCCAGGCGGTGGACCAGGGGGAAATACTCCGCCTCCGGGTCGCAGATAATGATATCGTCCTTTGTCACCAGGAACACGTTGAGGATTTCCCGCTTTGCGGAAAAGCTCTTGCCGCTGCCCGGTGTGCCAAGGATCAGGCCGTTGGGCGTCTTGAGCTGCTTGCGGTCCGCCAGGATCATGTTGCCGGAAGTAGCGTTCAGGCCGTAATACAGCGCCTCGCCGCCCTGGAAAAGCTCCTGGGAGATAAAGGGGACAAAGATCGCCACGGAGGAAGTGGTAAGCCCCCGTTCGATCCTGATCTGATTGACGCCTAAGGGGAGGGCGGACACAAGGCCCTGCTCCTGCTGAAAGTCCAGCCGTACCAGGTGGCAGTTATGCTTCTGTGCCACGGAGGACGCCCGGAAGATATCGTTCTCCAGCTTTTGCTTCGTGTCCGCCACGTTCACCACCAAGAAGGTCATTAAAAACATCCGCTCATTCCTGGTCTGCAAATCCCGGAGGATATTCTTTGCCTCGCCCGCGTAGGTGGCGATATCGGAGGGGATGATATCCATATCGAACCCTTCTCTGGCCGCCCGCTTCTGGGCGTCGATCTTCATGCTGTCCAGGTCGGTGATCTTGCGCTTGACTGTCTTGATCGCCTCATTCTGGTCCATGCTCCGGATATGGAGGCTCACAAAAATGGCGCTGTCCGTATCCAGAAGGTCGGCAAGCACCCGGTCATTCAGCTCCGGGGCCGTGATCTGCAAGAAGCTCACCGCCCCATATTTGCCTCCCATGCCAAAGCGCCTTGCCTCCCCGAAACGGAAGGAGGAAGGCGCGATAAAATCCTTGACCGACAGGCCGGAAGGCGCCAGCCAGTCCCATTCAAAGGAAAACCGCTCCCCGTCCGGGTGGAGGATGCCATGCAGCACCTCAAGCCACTCCTTCCCGCCCAGGGCCTCCGCCAATGCGCCCATTGCCTTAAAGTAATTGAGCGCGTCCAGTGTGATACGGGAGAACCGCGCCCTGGCCTCCTTGATGTTCTTCGCCTCAATGGCAAGCACCAGAAACTTTGTCTTGACCATGCCGTTATTGCCGTGTTCAAGCTGTCCCCGGAGCATATCCGTGTAGAGGGCGCGTACCCCGTCGAACCGGTCTCCCTGGGCGGCGATCTCAATTCGCTTTCGGAAATCCGCCTTGTTTACCTTCCGGCACACAAGGGAAAGCTCCATGCCGATAGAAGCGTCGTGGGCGTTATACATATCGCACAGGGCTTCAAAAATGGCCGTCTGGTCGTCCTTCTGGGCGAGCTGATAATTCACATCCTCAAATTCGATGCACCGGCTCCAGGTGGTATCATCCAACTTGCACAGCCCGTCTGGGTACATCTGCCGGAAGGGTAAGGTATCCTGGGCCGAATGGGGCTTTCCGTCGCCCCTGGCCGTTTCGATGATCCTTCGGATTTCCCGCTTTTCAGCGGCGGTCAGCTTTCGCTTTGCCTTTACCGGTGCCGCCTCCTTCGGCGGCTGCTTTCGATTTCTGAACAACCTTCTTCACCTCCTTCTCCGCTTGAATCTGCCGCTCTACGGCGGCATAGAAATTGTCTGTCTGATAAGGCCGTTCCTTCGGACGGAGAAAGACCGTCTGGATGATCTGGCCCGCGATCACCTCCAGCGGCTGCCCGTTCCGCTCATACATGGCGAGCAGGAACAGGGGCAGCATGACCACGATCATGCAGACCGTGGCGGTGCTGGAATTGACCGTTTTCCGGAGCAAAAAGAAAAGCGGTACTCCAATGAGTGCCGCCGCCCCGAAACACACAAGCTGCCGCCTGGTCAGGCCAAACAGCACCTTGCTTTTTACTTTTGTCAGGTCCTTCGGGACCGTTACATACGCCAATTTATCACCTCCAAAAGCAAAAGAGCAACCGCTACTCGCAGTTGCTCCTCATAAAAAGTATTTAGTTCAGTCAAAATCGACTCTACAATATAATAATTCAAAAATGACGATTTTCACGCATATACCGCCAGACGAATTATAAGACACTTGGTAGCGATACTGATTATCCTGCACTTCATTCCAAAACATAAATGCAGCCGATTCACCAGTGGATATGTTCTGCACGATGTATGGTGTCATACAGCTTCTCGATCCCACTTCTGGAAATAGATTTGTTTGCGGGATTTCTTCAAATCTATCAATATCTGCCTCGGACATATTAAAAACAAAATCATAGTCGATTTGTATATCGCTATCATCGAAACTGATATAATCAAGTTCAAAACCAGCATGTCCTTTTGCAAGTTTTATGAGAATACGACATAAGCGTTTTTCGTCAAAAGTATACTGAACAGTGCCATTAGTTACTTTTATTTGTTCATCAAGAAGCATTTTAAGGTTAGCGTTTTTTTCCAATCTCTGAGTTGTTGCCAAACTTCTGGAATACCCTCGATATATTGATTCTTTGAGTACATCCAAAAAACAGGCAACATATTCTTCATCATTGGAAAAACCGTTATTGCACTCAAAACATGCCGGGATAGTCGCTAAGTTATCTGGGTATGGCTCAATCAAAAATGCTTTTGACGGTACATGCTCTCTTGTTGTTGCTGGTTTTCCACAATAGATGCACCCATTTTCTTTAGATTTATCCCAAGAGGTGTAATATCCAAGTCCATCACTACATCCAGGACGCTTTCTTTGTTCCATATAATCACCCCTAATTAAGGTAATTATAGCACAACTCCAATAGTTTTTCACCTCCTTAATGCGCCCCGAACAGACTCTTTGAGAGGCTGCCGGTTTTGAATAACGCAAAACACAGAAGCACCGTGTACCCCATGCAGGCCCAGATCGCCCCGGAAAGGTCCCCGCCCGTGGCAATGCTCTGGACCAGCACCGAATAAATACCCACGCACACCATGATAAGAAATGCCTGGAACGCCAGGGCGAACAGGGATTTCAAGTAGTTCTGCCCGGTAGAGCTCCAGTCCCGGTTTGTCATGGTGGCAAGGGGGATCGGCCCGATGGAGGTCGTCAGATACACCTCGATCATGCGGCCGTAAATGACCAGCATGATACAGATGGAGAGGGCGTTCATGGTCAGCCCCACAAAGAGAGACTGGAACCACAGGCCGAACAGTTCCCCGGTTCCCAGGGCTTCAAGCTGCTCCTCCATATCCGTGATAACGCTGTTTACGTCAATGGAGGTGTTCCCGATGATGACCCCCGCGCTCTGATTGACCACGCTCTGGCCGATATCGAAAATCCCCATGACGATGTTCCATGTGTTCGTTACGATCAGAACCGCGCAGAAGGTTTTGAATATCCACTTGAAGAACATCCAGGTATCCACGTCGTGCATGTTGTTTTTCTCTGTCACAAGCTGGATCAGCTCATAACACATCACAAAGGTAAGGATAACCCCGGCAATCGGGACGATCACCGTTTCGGAGAGGCTGCGGATCATGGAAAAGACGCCGCTGTTCCATGCCAGCGGCGTCTGTCCCACTTCTCCGGCGATCTCGCCTACTTTGGTATTCACCGTATCGAACATGCCCGACAGGTTCCCCGTGATCCCCTCGATGAGCAGCCCGCGCAGCCATTCATCGAGTTTGTCGAGTATGCCGCCCATAAGCGATCACGCCCCGACGCTTAACCGAACAGCCCGGACAGCAGGGGCACCAGGGTAATACCGATCAGGGCCACGCCGCCGCCCGCCATGAGCTGCTTCATGCCCTGGCTTTTGGAGGCCGGGTTGTCCTGCCCGTAACCTTCCAGCAGGTTGATCACGCCCCAGATACCAAGACCGGCGCCCAGCGCCACCACGAGAGTCTGCAAAACTGTAACTGCACTGTTGAAAAATGCCATAATAAAATCCTCCTAAAAATGTGTTTGATTTATTCGTTTCTGTCAATTTCGTACACCTCGAAGCTGTCCGTGGGCTTCACCACGGCGCGCTGCTTCTTCATGTACCGTTCCATGTCAAAGACATTTTTAGGGTCGGCGTCGGCCGTGTATTTGTAGTTGGGATGCTTCGTCAGGTCGTACTTATCCGAAAGAAACGGCCGCACGCCCCGCAGCATGAAGATACACTTGCCTCCGTCCATGACTGCCAATTCGTCCTGGGACATCAACTCCTTTCCTAATTTCTGATAACTGAGGCCATGGGAAATCTGGCTGCCCCGGTTTTCGGATTGATTGTAGCTGTCGATGGTCTCTTTCCCCAGCAGCTCCGAAATCTCTTTGAGCGTGGATTTCTCCTTGCCTCCCAAAAACAAGGTGCTGTCACAGTTACCCACAATGGTATCCGCCGCGTCCTTGTAGATGGTCTTTAACTGGCTCTGCGACTGCAAAATAATAGAAGCCGATATCTCACGGCTTCGGATGGTGGCGATCAGCTTATCAAAGTTGGGTATCTGGCCGATGTTTGCGAACTCGTCCAAAATCAGCCGCACATGGACGGGCAGCCGCCCGCCGTAGAAATCATCGGCCTTGTCGCAGAGCAGATTGAAAAGCTGGCTATACATCAGGGCGGCCACAAAGTTAAAGGTGGTATCGGTATCGCTGATGATAACGAACAGCGCCGCCTTGCTGTCGCCCAGGGTGTCAAGCTCCATCTCGTCCGTTTCCATCAGATCACGGAGCTCTTTGATATCGAAGGGGGCTAACCTTGCCCCGCAGGAAATCAGTATAGATTTCAGGGTTTTGCCCGCCGCCATTTTGAACTTGCGGTATTGCTTCACGGCGAAATGGTCCGGCTCTTTTTCCTCCAACTGCTGGAAGAGGATATCAACGGGGCTTTGGTATTCCTCGTCGTCCTCCCTGGCTTCACTGGCGTTGATCAGGTCCAGAAGGGTAATGAAGTTGCGTTCTTCCTCCGGGGCCTCGTACCAGATGTACCCGATCAGGGCCGAATAGTACAGGCGTTCCGCCTTGACCCAGAAATCTTCGGAACTTTTTTCCCCTTCGCCCTTTGTGTTCATAATCAGGGCGTTGACCAGCTTCAGGATATCCTTCTCGGAGCGGATGTACGCCAGCGGGTTATATTTCATAGACTTCTTGAAGTTGATCAGGTTGAGGCACTTGATCCGGTATTTCTTCCGCTCCAGCAGCTTTCCCACCTCGTTCAAGATGGTGCCTTTCGGATCAGTCACCACATACGAGGAATGGCATTGGAGCAGGGAGGGCTTTGCGAAAAACCTCGTCTTGCCGGAACCGCTGCCGCCGATGACCAGGATATTTTTATTCCTGGCGTACTTCGGCTGCTTCGGGCGGCTTGCCATCGTGATCCGCTCCGTCTGGGTCATGGGGATGTTGTTGAAAAAATCCTTATCCATGAAGGGGGCGATATCTGCCGGCGTGCCCCACCGGGCGCTGCCGTATTCCATACCGTGTCGGTATTTCTTCGCGTTCTTGCCCTTCATGTAGACCGCCAGCCGCAGGATCACCGCCCCGGCTATGCCGATCAGAAGGTCCGTCAGTGCAAAACTTAATCCCGGAGAGGCAAACGCCGCCGTGAAGCCGTCCCCGATGGAGAGGAGCTTCGCCGAAAGGTCCGCGCCGGGCGCCAGCCGGAAGGCCTGGGCCGCCTTGTCAAAGGGATACACGAACAAGAGATACGGGAGATTGGTCAAAATCAGTTTTTTCATGTTCATCGCTGCACGCTCCGATCTTTGACCTTTACTTTCTCCCGGTCAATGGTGCGGTGCTCCGCCTTCTGTGCCGCCTGTTCCTTCGCCTGGTCCAGCCTGTCACGGATGGAGGGGCGCTTCTCCCGGTTTAGGGTCATGGCCACAAACTCCCGGAACGCTGGCTCCAGCTGGTCCTTGTCCCTTGCCTTGAAGAACACATAGTAGTGCGGCGGTTGGGTGTTCGGATCCTTCTTCAAGGCGTAGTCGATATCGTACTTCTTCGCCACCGAGGAAAATGCCTTGATATTTTGCTCCGTGATCTCAATGTTGGTCAGGGAGGCTCCGTGCTGTTTGAGCTGATGCAGGGTCTGTTTGCCCCGGTATATCTTCGGCTGTTTGCTTTTCTGGATTTCCTCCAAAAACTTTTTGACCGCCTTTTCAAACACCTGCTCGCTCAGCTTCGTGCCGCTGATGATAAGGGCGACGGTCTTTCCGGTCACTTCTTCCTGCATTTAGCCGCGCCCCCTTTTCCCATCCCCGTACATATCGTGCTGCACCAGGGAAGAATAGTAATTGCTGATCGTGCCCGGCGCATTATACAGGGCCGCCAGCAGGTATTTCTTGATATTGCGGACATAAGTGGTGTTCTCCCTCATGCAGTCCATGACATACTGCACATGGGAGCTGTCCAGCTTCATAAACCGGGATTTGACCACCTCCGCCGGGTAATCGTCCCCGGCAATGCGGATCGTCTTTCTGGCGGAGCATACGGTATCCACAATGAGCTCGGCGATCTCGTCAAGCTGCTCCCGGTCAATATGGCTGTCCTGGATTAGATACGCATACCCGATGTTCTCCAAAATGATCTCCCGGTATATTTCTCTGGCTCCCATCCCATCCGTTCCCATCCTTGCCCCCGTGGGGGTAGGGGGATTTGATTGGATAGGATTTGATATCTCCGTACTTGATAAATCAGTTTTTAATTTCTGTTTACTTGATCCTTTAGTATTTAATTGTGCGGGGTTTTCCTGTTCAGGTTTTTCCCGTTCAGGCGGGCGGGGCTGTTCCAGAATCGTGTACTCGATGGCCCCAAGCTGTCCGTTTGGATTGCGGACGCGCTCCCGGACCACATAGCCCTGTTCCTCCAGCTCCCGCACCCCGGCGCAAATGCTGTCCACGCCATCCTTGCAGATACGGGCAAGGCCCTTTGTGGTGTAGTCCCAATTCTCCGGCAGGGAGAGCATAAGGGAGAGCAGCCCCTTCGCCTTTAGGGACAATTCGGTATTCCGCAGATGGTGGTTTGACATGACCGTGTAATCACGGGTCTTTTCGATACGGAAAACTGCCATGCCGATGACCTCCTTCCTCATAGATTGAAAAGTGTTGATTTTCGTGAAAAATGCCTCTCTGTTCCTTCCGTCACTTCCTCATGGGAAAAGATATGGGCGGCTTCAAAATCACCGCTCACAGAAGGGAAAACAGAGGATTTCCCATCCTTTTTGATACATTTTTGCAGGCTCCTATAACTCCCGGTCTTTGCGGTCATAATGGAGGTTCCCCGCAAGCACCTTCGCATGGTTCCTGATCTTAATAAATCCTTTGTTATGGTTTTCCAGAGCCTTGCCATATCCGGTTTCTGTCAGGAACAGGCGCATTTTCTCTCCCTTCCAGCCCACAGGGGACTCATGGGAGAGAACGTCAAAGACGATCATGTGCCGGGTATCCGGGTCAAACCGTTCCAGCGCCATAATGTCATGCCCTGCCAGCTTCGCCGCCCCGGACTGCTGCCTGGCCTCCGCCAGCATTTCCCCAATGGTCCGCGCCTTATCCGGCAGATGGTAATTTGTCTGGACCTCCCGGATCACGTCCATACACTCCCTGTCCGAGAGAGGGCGCAGCTTCTTCAGGAGGCTTTCCGCCGTGTCCTTCGTGGCCTGGCTTTTCGTATAGCGCCAGGTCATGTAAATCTCATTCAGGGCGGTGTTCTGATTGGTGCTTTCAATCTGATACACCATCCTCTTTTCTTCTTCATTCAGTTTCATCAATCCGGCTCCTTTCCGAAAATGGGCGTAAAAAAACGCCACAGGTTTTTTATACCTATGGCGTGGGGAACAGGAAAAGGGTGCTGATGTTTTGCATATCAGCACCCTTTGAGCCTGCCAGTATTTGATTTTTTTGACTTCGTACCGCGTTTCCTGCCTCTGAAAACATTGATTTTACTGGCTAATTCGATGTTTTCTTATTAGGAGGTAGGGAAAGGCTCTCTTTCTTTTTATAGAATTTTTATAATTTCGACAAAAGATGCCATCCACCGACAATCATTTTATGTTAAAGTAGTTCTAAAGAACAAGTACAAACTCTAACGGAGGATGAAATTATGAATTTCCAAAAGATTCTGAAACAAGTTGCCACCGAAAATAATACGACACCAGAAGATGTTTACCGTGAGATGCAGATAGCTCTTGCAGATGCGTACAGCCACAAGGATGACACACAGGAGTCTCAGGCACTATGGAAGGAAATGGGCTTTGATAAAAGATGCCCCTCACCAGAGCAATTCATCAAAAAGTCGGCTCAAAAACTGCGTGGTGATCTCGGAATGTCTATCTGGAGGAGGCGATCATGAAGAAAGTGTGTTTTGTAGCGGATCGCTTTTTCTGGGAAGAGGAAATGGGCGATTTGTTATATCAGGAAATCAATAAAATTTCAAATGAGGATCGCGTCGTTGAGTTCTATTTTCATACTTGCCACGGGATTTTTTCACAAAAGGCAGTCGCCTGTATCCAGAAATTGCGTAGGGAGCGACCGGAAAAACATCTGTCAATAATAGCCATTATCGATCCCTTGAGGTGGGGAGAGGATAAGTTTAATGAGGAAATCCCATTTCGCCACGATCAATTCCCCCGTGGTAGTGTTGACCGGATTGACTTTGCTCCCGCATTTGACGGTAAATGTGAGAAAGACGAAAGGCGCTTCATTCAACACTTTTATAAGATTGACCGCTGGCTTTACCATCAATGTGATGACATGATTGCCTATTATTATGACAATCTTCCAAATATTACGCAAAGAACCGCCAGAACTGCTACATCCGGAAACTCCAGACCGGCACTACATCATCTTTATCTGCCAAAAACCAAAGACAGGATTGACATCCTAATCGAGCAGCTTCCCGAACGGGAGAGAAACGCCGTGCTGGCGATTAACAGTGGTACAACCTATCGGCAGCTTGCTGAACAATTAGGCGTATCTTATAACCGCGCACAGCAGTTGGTAAACAGAGGCGAACTGCAAATCCGCAGATGGCTGCGGCAAAGCTCCTGATAGCAGTTCATACACAAAAAACGCCCCGGACGACCAATTACAGTCAATCCGGGGCGTTCATGCTTATCTTTGAGTTTCTTCTTTTCTTTTTTCTTCCTGCGCCTTTTCTTCTTCCTGACGAGTCAGATTCAAGAATTGCTCCACATTTTTCTGCGCTTTTAAATAGTCCTGCATCTCTGTCCGTGCATTCCGGTATTGTGCGTAGGCGGCTTTCTTGTCTGCCAGAACTTCGGCATATTCTGCTGATAAATC
>JAGHER010000259.1 GCA_017889125.1 Lachnospiraceae bacterium | reverse complement strand
TCATTCTCACCTACCGAAAACTGCACATCACATTCGCCCGATCCAAAAGCTTCTGCTGCAGCGTCTCCTTTGTCTCATCCCCATCAATAATGCTCTCGATGTACTGATCTGCCTTCTTCCAGACCTTTGTGATCCGTTCCTGCTTAAACCCGTGCAGTTCTTCCAGCGCCAGGCCGAAAGCGGTAAAGTAAAGTTCCACCTCAACCTGACCAAACTTCTCGTCATGTTCCTTCATGGCCGCATCTACTGCCTTTCTGGCGATGCGCCGTTTCTCCATAGCCCTTCTTTGCTGCCGGTTCATAAAACCGCCGCCCCTTTCCTGCTCCTTGCTTCCAGCTGATCCAGCAAGTCCTGAATCATGTGCTGCACCATCGGACAGTTCCGATGCTTCACCAGCATCTGCCTGGCCTGTCCCGTAACCTGTTCCCATTCATCCGAATCCGGATCCGGTACATGACTCTTGCACATCCTCCAGAAGCCATTGTATACGTCATAATAAATTTCTCTTATCTGCTGATCGGTAAGAATCACCACATCATCCAACGTCATAAGCTTTCCACCCTCACATAGATCCCCGGCACTTCCGCCCAGAACTTTTCTACGATTTCTGACGCGACCAGAGAATCATCGATCCAGAAACCACACTGTGTCATACAGTCCTTTAACAGCTTCTGCAGGTTATCCGTATCCGGTCGGGTAGTCCGGTAAGTGCCATCTCTGTGGCGCCCTCTGGGAAAGCACCACTTCACCATCAACCTTACACCGCTCCGGTATGGCTCCCTGGGGACATGCCCGGCCAGATGCCCGATTAATTTCTGTCTGGCCGCCTTAAGCTCTGCCGGCTCATAAAAGACCGGTCTTCCATTCACCACATGCACCTGTTTCTCCTGGTGCGTGCATGTGGGTGGAATCATTGCCATAAAAAATTCAGTTGACATTTCGCCCTCCGTTTTTTGTTTTTCTCAGGCCCCTGTCATCGGGGAGGGGGAAGGGAACGGGCGGGCTCTGCTTTCAGCCCGTCCATTCCTACCCCCGTGACCACGCGAATGCGGGGAAAAAATTTATATATTTATATATACAGTCTTCCCCGCCAGCGGGAAGGACTTAATTTTCAGTCTTTCCCGCACTCTCCCATGCCTGCGGGGAGGACTGTTTTTTAGTCTTTCCCGCACTGTGCCATCTAACGGGGAAGACATAGATTTCAGCCTTTCCCGCAGTTTACCCTATGACGGGAAAGACTGAATTTCAGTGTTCCCCGCATAATTCGCTCCGGCGGGGAAGTCTTAACTTTCAGCCTTTCCCGCACTCGCTTTTTTGTGGATAACTCCGTCTTCGATCACGTATCCGCCATGTTCTTTGACCCGGTCGCGGACGGAACGTTCTGCGATTCCCAGGTAATCCGCCACATCTTTTACCGCCGGTTCCTCTCCAAAATTACCATTTTCCACGGCCTCTTCCAGAGCCCGCCGGCGCTCTTCTTTCCGGTCCGCAGCACTCTTTTTATTCTTCGCTGCCCCCTTTTTCCACGGTGGAAGTTCTGTTTCCGGCTGAATATCTCCCAGTGTGCCCACATCATCCAGCCGATGGCACGGGTAATCAAACCATAAATTCACCGCCGGGAACTTGGGAAACTCCCGCAGCGTCCCCTCGATCCGCCAGGCAGTCACCGCTCTGGCCCTGTTTTTTGCCGCTTCTGTGATCCGCTTTAAATTCTCCCATTGCCACCTGTCCAGCTGGTTCTCGCAGTAATTTAACATCTGGTAGCTGCTGCACAAATCGTCCTGGGAAAGGTCATCCTGCCACTTAAAATGGGCATCCAGATACTGCCGGCAGGCAGCACATACCGTCTTATTCTCTTCCTGCTTCAGCACATCTTCCGAAAGCTCCAGCTCAATCATATCCAGCATGGCATCCGGATCCCGGGCAAATACACCAGATCCGCTGGCCCGGTCCATTGACTTCTTTCCGCCCTGAGCGCCTTTGCTGTGATGATGGCAGTAAATCACAGCTACGCCCAGTTCCGTACATACCATGTCAAACTGGTTGCAGAAATTGGCCATCTGGTCCGCACTGTTTTCGTCACCGGTAATGACCTTATAGATCGGGTCAATGATGACTGCAATATAATTCTTCTTGGATGCTCTCCGGATTAACATTGGTGCAAGCTTATCCATAGGCCTGGACTTTCCCCTCAGGTTCCAGATATCGATATTGGAAAGATGCTCGGGTCGAAGCCCCATGGCATGATACACATCTTTGAAACGATGCAGGCAGCTGGCCCGGTCAAGTTCCAGATTCACATACATCACTTTTCCCTGCGTACAGTCCCAGGAAAGCCATTTCCTGCCCTCTGCAATGGCAATGCATAATTCAATCAGGGCAAAGGATTTTCCCGCCTTGGAAGGCCCTGCCAGGAGCATCTTATGCCCCTGGCGCAGCACACCATCGATCAACGGCGGTGACAGCTCCGGCAGACGCTCCCATACGTCCTGCAGGCTTTCCGGATCCGGCAGATCATCATTGATGCTTTCGATCCACTCTTTCCACTCATTCCAGCTTTCTTTCCCGATGTTGGTATCCACCAGAAACTGCTTTTGCCCGTCCCGCGTTACGCCAGGCATGCGTGACAGCCTGGATGGATTGCGGTTTTGTTTATCGATCTCCAGCCCATTCTTCCTGCAGATATCGTACAGATAATCCACCCGCTGCCGGTACTCCGCATAATTCCCGGCATCGATACGTACAATGGCGTGAAGGCTCTTTTTCCCGGAGTACACCAGGCAGGCCACCGGAAGCTCCAGCTCCCGGATCAGCGCATTCTGCCGCTCAATCGCCATGGAATCCGATTCTACCAGGGCATAGCGAAAATCCGTTACATTGTCATTTTTACATCCGTTTCCGTCCAAGGGATTGAACCGGATCCAGGCGCCAACCTTCGGATTATAATCGCCCAGCACGCTGCCGATATCTCCGTTGCAGCGGGAAAGCTGTTCGATCAGCTGCCCGGCCGTCCGGTCCCAGTTTCCTTTCGTAGGCATGTACTTTCCGTCTTTTTCAAAGCAGGTGGTAACATACCCCACATTCTCCGTGGAATCAAATAACGTCTCCAGATAGCGGATCAGATCCCGGACAGGATCCCAGTTTTTCGGCTGCTCCAGTTCTTTTTCCTCCACCCAGTTTTTATCCACAACAATTCCTTCCCTGGAGATCGCATCTCCCCAGTCCAGGGCACGGCCGGGATCCCTGGAAGGAACCCAGCCATGCTCCCTCGCCAGCTGTACAATGGTCCCACCGGTGACCGGTTTTGCCGTCCCGCGGAAGCTTTCCCATTTTCTTTTGCATTCTCCCGCATGGTATCGCGCCGGATCCCTGCGGCTCCAGTCGTCCCAAACTGACACATGATAACCCTCCTGCTGCAGGGCCATGCCCACATTCACCCAGTCCTGGTAATCCAGTTCTGCGGGTTCAATATATTCAAGGACTTCCAGGAGGTCATACTGATTTCCTTCCATTTATCCTTTAATCTCCTTCTTTAAATTCGCCAGGCCGGATCCCTTCCGGAATTCGCCAGCCATTGGCCGCAATCCGGTCAATCAGTTTTTTGGCCGTATCAAACTGCCAGGTGCCCACATGCTGAAATCCCCGGTTCTCCAGAAAACGGATCTGCTTCGGCGTTGTCAGCCCTTCTGCCTTGCGGATATCCAGTCTCTCCAGAAGTTTGGCAGCCTTCCCTGCATTGTCAATCTCATCCGGAAGGATACCCAGCTTCTCCAATGTAGCTTTCTGTTTATCCGATGGCGGCGCCATTTCCCATCCGAAGGCCGGAACGTACCCGGAAAGATCCTCTGCCTGAATACTCATTTCAAACTGAAGTGGATCCACCAGCCGTTTCTTCCGATGGCGCATTTCCCTAAGCTGGTTGGCCAGCGCTTCTTCCCGTTCGGCAATCACATCTTCCGATGCTTTCTTTTCCGCTTCTTCCAGATCCATAGGGAAGCCGGCGGCCTCTTCCAGATTTTCCGTCATCTTCTGTGCTACATCCTTACTGGTGCAGATCAAGTCTGCCGGATGGCACAATTCATGGCGCTCTGTATGCCAGAGAAAATCCAGAAGCAGTAAATGTTCCTTTCCGGGATAAAGCCGGGTTCCCCGGCCTACCATCTGGCTGTACAGGCTCCGTACCTTTGTAGGCCGAAGCACCACTACACAGTCCACGGAAGGGCAGTCCCACCCCTCTGTCAAAAGCATAGAATTACACAGCACGTTGTATTCTCCCCGTTCAAAAGCTTCCAGAATCTCTGCCCGGTCTTCGCTCTCCCCATTTACCTCCGCTGCCTGAAACCCTTTTTCCTGCAGGATATCCCGAAACTTCTGGCTGGTCTTTACCAGCGGAAGAAAAACCACCGTCTTCCGGTCCCGGCAGTATTTGCTCATCTCATCGGCAATCTGGTACAGATACGGATCCAGTGCGGTGGCGATATCCCCGGCTTTGAAATCTCCGGACTGCATGGCCACACCGGACAGGTCCAGCTGCAGCGGGATCGTCAACGCCTTGATCGGGGAAAGGTATCCTTCCCGGATCGCCTTCGGCAGCGTATATTCATAAGCCAGACTGTCGAATACTTCCCCCAGGTTCCGCATGTCTCCCCGGTCCGGAGTAGCGGTTACGCCCAGCACCTTCGCGTTTTCGAAATGCCGCAGCACTTTCTGATAACTGTCAGAAATGCAATGATGGGCTTCATCGATAATAATCGTCCCGAAGTAATCTGCCGGAAATCGGCCAAGCCGCTTTTCCCGCATTAAACTCTGCACTGATCCCACCACTACCCGGAACCAGCTGTCCAGACAGGTCTGTTCCGCTTTCTCCATGGCACATCCCAGGCGGGTAACCTTTCCGATTTTGTCCGCCGCCTGTTCCAGCAGTTCTCCCCGATGGGCCAGGATCAGTACCCGGTCCCCACGGCGGACCCTGTCTTCCGTAATCTTGGCAAACACGATGGTTTTTCCGCAGCCGGTGGGCAGTACCAAAAGGGTCTTCTGAATCCCATCCTCCCACTGCTTTTCAACGGCCTGCCTGGCTTCTTCCTGATATTGTCTCAGTTCCATTTTTAAAAGCTCCCCGGTGTAAATGTCTTAGCCTGTTTTGGATAAAAAGTTTTAATGTTGTTAAAGATTTTGCTTGGATCCGTTTTATCTGCACGCTGGACGATATGGGCTCTTCCAGTTTGCCCTACCAAGAAACTGCTGTTCCAATTTGGCCGCAGGTCTTCTCCGTCCTTTACCTGCCCAATGCTCTCAAAAAACCGGTAAATTCCCCTCCGGCAGGAATCCTTGGTGCAAAGGAACAGGTTGTGGGTAATAGTTGCCGAACCATTAGCGGTGTCCACCCGAAGGCGCAGCACCGCCTTATTGCAGGGCGGGATCCATTCACTGCCCTTATGTCTGGCCCGTTCAAACCCTTCCACGGTAAAATCATAGTCCCCTTCCGGAAGAACAATAAAATCGGAATCGCTAAAATCTTTACTGAACCCTTCGTCCCATCCCATTTCTCTGTATTCACTCATTCTCGTCTACCTCCATATTAATGAAATACTAATGCGTCCTTTTCCTTCATTTCCCGTATCATGGAATATACCACATCCCATGCGCCCACCAGACAGCCGTCAACAAAATCCGGCGGATAATCCCAGATCGGCATGTCTCCCGGGAAATACCCTCTGGCCTCTACGACATTCTGGATATCCCACTCGCGCACCTGATTTGCCGACATCAGATCCCGGAGCTTCTTTGGTATCCTTGGATCAAGTGATGCCGACTGATCCGGCTGGAGATCCATTTCCATCTGATGAGCGTCTTTTATGAGATCCTGCTTTGCATCCACAGATGCCTTGCTTTCCGCTTTCTTTTCAGGCTGCGCACTGCTTTTCGTTTCTGTCCGTACCTGTCCGGCGCCGTCCGTCCTGTCCGCGCCGGAATGTACTCCCGTGGCCGCCGTCTTCGGGGATTCCTTTGGGGATTCGGAAGCAGCAGCGGTATCCCGGCGTTCCCGTGACGCTGGCAGCCCCTGGTTCTCCAAGATGTGCCGGATGGAATCATAAGAAAAAGCAACTTCATCCGGAAGCCCGTAACGGTTTTTTGCATCCCAGCAGCTGTGATGGCTGGTATACATTACCCGCTTGCCGCCCTGGGCCTTGTTCTTTCCTTTCTGGGCCCCCTGGCCGTCCACATTGACGACCAGAGTTTTATAGTTGGCAAAGAGTACCATGTCCGCCCATTCTTTTACCATGGGAGCCGTCTGCTTGGTCAGCTTCATCTCCCACCGGTCATAGGCCCCGAGTTCATCCGGCTGCTCAAACTTACGCATCTTAGCGTGAGCTGTTAAAACTACATGAATCCCGACCTTCACCACCTCTTCCAGAGCATTCAGTAGCCGGCCAAATTCTTCCTGCACATATACATAACCCTTACCATAGCCGAATTCCTCAATACTGGCTTTATGGTTCTTATCACATATCTGGGTAATGCAGAGCATTTCCGCCCAGTCAGCCGTATCAATCACCAGCGTCCGGCAGAGCTCCGGATGTTCCTTTACATACCGCACCTGGTCCATCAGCATCATCCAGCTAGTAGGCGTTTCCGTCCGCGCCACGTCCAGGTCCTTGGTACTTCCCTCAGTATCAATAAACAGCGGTTCCGGGAACTGAGCGGCAAAGGTAGATTTGCCGATCCCTTCCGGGCCGTATACCACGATCTTTTTCGCACCGGGCTGCTTTCCGCGGATAATCTTCATTACCTATCCCTTCTTTCTTTTATTTTTGGCTTGAATCTTCATTGTTACAAATCGGCAATTTTCTGGTGAATAGGGACCGTCAACATCTATCCGGTCAATGGTACACTCGCCTCTTGGCGCGGTTTCATCATATCCATGATCTAAAGCCCAGCTTCTAAACCTGGCATAATCATGCCGCCATTCCGGGCAAATATAGATTCCTCTTCCACCGTAATCCTGATAACGATTATGAGAAGGATAATAGCAACGATCTATCATGCCTCTCCAAACACGATACAGTCTTTCTTTTCGGCTTCCTCCGTGCGTTTTCGCCGGAGTATTCAAAACAGCATTATCGTGATGGGAACAGCCACATGACCGTGTGCTTCCATATCTTAAAGTCGCAGTGCCTGTATAAAAAACATTCCCGCAATCACAACGGCATTTCCAGATAATCTCTCCATTGGGCTTCCGTGCTAATGTCGGTTCTATAGCAACTACTTTTCCAAAGCGCTGCCCTCTTAAATCTATAGGATGTCCCATCAGAATATCCCCGCTTTCCATGTCTTCGCATCTTTTGCTTGATAAGAAGCTGCAGGATTTTCTTTCTGATCTATAGAATATCCATCACTGATCAGTATGCTGCACTCCCCTCCGGTACTCACCCGGGTTGCAATCGCCTGCAGGCCTTCCGCCTCCAGCCATTCCCCAAATTCCTTCAGCGTGTTTAAGTCCATCTGTTCCAGCTTGTCCATCAGGACGAAGCCGCAGTTTGGATTCAGCTTCCGGACAATGGCCGTGGCTACCTTTAACCGGTCGGATCCGGACATGTTGTCCCAGCGCTGGCCCTTATAAACCAGTTCCCCGTCTTCTACCGTCAGTTCGGGAAGCGGTAGGGAAGCACTGCTTAACAGGTCCGTCTTTTCCTTCCTGGTAGCTTCAATATCCTTCGAAAGCTGATCATACTGGCGGCGGTATTCCCTGGCATCTTCCTCCGCCTTCTCCTTATCCAGATTGGCCCGCACTTTCCGGTTAATCTCCTCAATATTGGCAATGCTTGCTTCCAGCTCCGCCGTAGACTGGTCCATCAGATTTTCCGCACTGCTCCGGGCAATCTTAAGATCCGATTCCAGTGCAGCCTGTCTCTGCAGAAGTTTCTGAAGTTCTTCCGTCACACTCTGGTACTCCTGTTCCAGCTGATGCAGCCGCTGACGCTTCCTCTGGTTCTCTCCATTCTGTGCCAGGATCTCCTGCTGCTGCCGGATCAGCTCTGTGGGAGATACCGGCTCCGAAGGAACATCCGGGTAGAAAATCTGTTCCTTTGCAAACTTCTCCTTCTGATCGGCAATACGCCCGATTGCCTGGCGCTCATTGTACTGTTCCTTTTCCTGCCTGTCCAAGACCGCCAGCTGATCGCCTACGCCGATAATCTGCAGAAGGATCTGGGCCTTTTCCTTTCCATTCGCCTCCATGAACTTCGGCAGATCCAAGGCCAACTGGTTCACAAACTCATTGAGGAGCTGCTGGCCGGCTTTCTTCCCGCTGGGATCCGTGACCTTCAGGTCACTGTTCTTGCCCTTCCGTTCCACCACCAGCCCGTTGTTCATTACGATATGTAAATACGGCGGAATGACAGATCCTTCTCTGGTCGCCTGGGAAGGCCGGTAACGATCCCCGCCCAGCGCCCAGGCAATCGCATCCAGAATTGAAGTCTTGCCCTGATTGTTATTTCCGCCGATGATCGTCAGGCCGTTGACCGCCGGCTCCAGCTTTACCGCCTTTACGCGCTTCACATTTTCAATTTCCAAACGAGTAATTTTCATTGACATCTTGTATTTCCTCCAAAAATCCCTTACAATAAGGTTGCTAAACTGTTATTGTCCATTTGGACGTGGGCCCCTCCCGGTTGCCGCCGGCGGGGTCCATTTCATTTTCCGCGGCCGCCTCCGGCCTTTTCCATTGCACCATCCGTTTGGGCTGATCCCCAGGGCGGCAGCCGCCCGGTTCGTGCCGTTCTTTCTTCTGCTCAATTCTATTTCCCCCCTTACTCCAGCAGCTGGAATTCTTCCAATAATGCCTCATACTCTCTGGAAGAAATCAGACCTGCGTTGCAAGCAAAATCAATCGCCCCAAACGCCCAATTGCACTTTGAATTGTCACTGTATCTGCTATCCGCAATCGTCTCCTTGCAGTATTCTTCCAGCTTTTCCTTCATCGACTCTTTCTGCATCCGCCTTACCTCCCTCCCATAATCAGCATCACCACCAGATAAAACACCGCCGTGCTTCCCGCCAAGCAGATCCATGGATACGCATAGTCCATGATCCGCCGGAAGCTGATCGGCTTCCGCATGGCCCGGCGGTAGCGCTTCAGCCGGGCCTTATCTGCTGTCATTGGTTCGTATTCGATTCCGTACTTCATTTCTCTCCTTCCCAGAAGTGCTTGTCCTTCTGATCCGCCCTCAGGCGGATTTATCCTTTCGTTTGAATCCCACGGTGTTCATCATTCTTTCCTGGATCAGTTCGCTCACCCGGCGGAGTTCCTCCGGCGGAAGGTCATCCATGAGGTAGACCTTTCCATTAATCTCAACATAATTTTCAATAGTAACTCCCTTCATCTACGTGCCACTCTCCTTTCTTTGACAGCTTATGTCGAATGGTTTGTACTACATGATTTATTCTGTTCCTTGGTCTCACCTCCTTCTGTCTGCTTGCCTTCCTCATTTCTTTTCAAACGGAAGATTAATAATCTCTTGTAATTCTTGCGCCACACTCCCTGATGATATGTCGCTTTCGATTTCAACCTTCAGATCCGGCGTAAGTGTGTACCGGCTTTGAACTTTCCTTTCAAGGTCAGCTACTCTTTTCTCAAGCGCCGTCCACTTCTTTTTGGAAATCCACACCCTTTTCACCGCCTTTCATGTTTTCCCTCACCTTCTATCCAACAATCAGACATACCGCTATGACAATAAAGATTACAAGTGCAAAGACTATACCAAAAATAATCAGTGCTTCACGCATGGAGTAGCAATAAGCCGTGATTGCAAATAATGATCCGAATAACAATACAAGCATCAGTACACCAATTAATTTTCTCAGCATATATTCACACCCTCCACACAATCGTTGCTTGATCTTTAAAACCATATCGTAATCAGCTTCAACGCCAGATATACCCCCATCACCATGCCACCGCCTGTTGAAAGTCCTATTAACACGTTGGCAACCAAAGCTGCTATTGCACCGACCAACTTACATGCAATTTGTCTTACAAATTTTCTTTTTACCATTCTTATCTCTCCTCTTTTATTTTCCAGTTTCTCTTTTCTCATCACGATTCCATCAATGACTGTGCGTACTTTGAAAGATTAAGCTTTTCTAAATGCAATTCTTCAATGGTGTAGACGCACACATCAAAGGCTATTCCAGGCGAATAATCAATGTTATTCTTTCTCAGCGCTGCAGTGACGTCTTCTACTGCCTGGGCGAGATTACCATTCAGCGCCTGGTTTAGCCTTTCCTTTTCTTTTAAATGTCTTTCAGCGTCCATTCTCCCTCTCACCCTCCTTTCTCCACCGATTCTTTCTCTACCTCTTTCTGATGTGCCATAGCCTCAACCTGTCCCAGAAGATAGCCCTTTGTAAAATCATCCAATTTAGGAACCGCTGCCGCTACGGTTTCGGCAATGTGCTTCTCTTTTTCGTTCATCGTCTCATTCACCTCCTTTTTGTTGCCTATGCCCACATTATAGACCCCTTAGGAAACATTGTCAATATATTTTTGTCCCCTTTGCCAACTTTTTTTATTGACATTTATACCGCAGAGTGATATTCTCGATATAAGACAGGAGGTGACAAATCCATGACCCAGGGAGAACGCATTAAAGAAATCCGAAAAAGTTTAGGTATGACAATGGAAAAATTCGGTGAAAAGATTGGCGTAGGAAAAACCGCCATATCAAAATTAGAAAATAATGAAAGAAACCTTACTGACCAAATGGCTATTTCTATATGTCGGGAATTCAGCGTCAACGAATCCTGGCTTCGTACCGGCGAAGGTGATACATTCATTAAAAAAACTAGGAACCAAGAAATAACCGATTTCCTTGGCGAGTTAATTATAGAGGAAGGTTCCTTTAAGAAACGATTGATTCAAGCTATGGCGAAGTTGGATGAAAGAGACTGGGAAGATATAGAACGCCTGGTGATTAAGCTGACAAAAAAAGACTAGGCATTGCTGCCTAGCCCAGTATTTTCTTGGCAAAGCGGTATACCAACTCTAACAGTTCTTCATTAGTAGCCCGTTGCACCAGGTCAATAATCAGATGTTTATAATCCATGGCACCCTCCTTTGCAAAAACACTGCACGAAATCCCCTGTGGATAGTATAGAACATACGTTCTGTTTTTGCAACAGGTTCTTGCGCTATGAAGGGAGATGAATTTATTCGTGTCTAATTTGTTCTTGGTCCTTGGTTTACCACCCCTTCTTTTCAGTACCCTTCTTTTGGTCATAATCGCCACAGGAAGAGTCATACAAGGGAAGAATATCTTATTAAATGTGGCAATTGTTTCCGCTGTAATCGGAGGGATATTCACTCTAATTTCAGTTATGCTCCGTAAACGAAGAAACGCATCTTCCTCGCATAGCAATCAAAATACCACACTACCCAATAACCTAGAGCGTGATCTGCAAGGCTATTCAGGATGCAATACGCAAGATTATCAAGCTCCGACTACGCAGGATAGCAAAACCTTTGATGATCCCAATTCATCAAATAATGATTTTTCGGATGAATACATCGATTATGTCACCGCTATATTTCTCGATGCTTATAAAAAAGGATCTTCTTTGTTAGATGATGATAAATACTGGGGCTATATTCGATATGGATGCGGACTCAGTCATCCTAGGCGTTTTCACGAAGAATTAATTGAAAATGGATATTTTGAAAGACCTTCATTATATGATTATTTATCTTCGTATACTGTTGCGGATTTAAAAATAATTCTTGACAGCATCGGCCAAAAGAAAACAGGTAAAAAAGTAGAGCTTATTGATAGGATTATAAAAAATCTATCTGAAGAAGAAAAAAGTCGAATATGTAATAATACAAATGTTTTTACACTTTCTGAAAAAGGAAAATTATTTCTTAAAGAACATGCCGATTATGTTTTACTCAGAAAATATCCGGATGGTTCTATAACATTTGACGATTATATAACTGCCAAAAAAGAAATACCATTTAAAGCGAATTTTTACGATGTATTATGGTCCATTTATAATAAACGCCAGCGTGATTGTCTGTTCAAAAAGGAGTTTGAGCCTTTGTCCGGCATCTATGGTAACATGGCTAAAATACTTATTGATGAAAAAAGATTTGATGGCGCTGCCTATTATTGTGTAAAATCTTTATATCTTGAATTAAGTGGAGTTGACCAATATGCTTCTGTAAAAATGTACTGTGAAGATAATGTACTATATTCCATAGAAGATTTAACAGACGCATATTATCCATTTTTACCATTATATTCTATTAACCTATTTAAAATGGTTAATGAATATTATAACCCATCAATTTTAAAAAGGGTTATAGCAACAACGAGAATCCCTTTTTCGATAACATCAGAAAATGAATTTTCGGAGTTTATTCAAAATATTATAAATGGTAACACTATATCTGAAGAAGAATACCGAGATATGATGACATACAGATACAAAAAATATATAAAATCGATACAGCGATAACAAGATTTACCGTCAATACTTTTTGAGCCATCGCCGGCGTTAGTGGAAAAGTTTTAGTCATGCCAGCGCGGAAATTATGAATAGAAAATATAAAATGATTGGAGATGAAATCTATGATGTATCCTTACCTGACTTTAAATGATGATACCGAGATCGTTCATTCTGAAATGCTTCCGGATGGCCGTGTGAAAGTTTATATCGAAACACCGGACGAGAAAGACGGTTTTCACAATGCCACTTGTTACCTCCCCGATTATACATGGGAAAACATCAATGGCTATACTGAAAAAGAAATGGATTTTTTCAAAGAACTGGTACGAAATAATGCGCATGTAATCCTTGAATTTGCTCAGGAGGGAGACTATAAAAATGCCTCAAATCTTTAAATTCGGAAAATACCACATATATTTCTGGATCAACGAAGGATCTCCTCTTGAGCCCATTCATGTCCATGTAGCAGAAGGCAGACCATCTGCAAACGCTACGAAAGTATGGATCACGCAAACCGGAAGATGCATCCTGAGCCATAATGCTTCACACATACCGGCGCAGGAATTGAGAAAAATTATGAAGGTTATCGACGCGAAATTCAGCAATGGTATGCTTCTTTCGGTCAAATAACATATTACTGCTAATTGAGATTAAAATGAAAAGCGCCCTATTTATGAGCGCTCATTGGAGTAATTATAATTGTAATGGGTTTTGATGTATCAATAATCCCATTCGTCCAAGACGATGGAAAAATCTTAGTGGAATGGAATTGTTGAGTTATCACATCACCAAGCGTTTCTAACAATTCCAATAGATCAGAACGTGAATGTTTCCCTTCGACTTGGTTACCATCTACATCAGTAAATGTGAATGTAGCCTCTACTGTATCAAACTTAGCTACACTTTGATTTGTATAAACGTACTGTTGCATAAACGCACTTCCTTCCAGAGGGATAATAGTTATGAGGACTTTTGAAAACCACCACAAAGTTTATTTATATATTGAGCCATTAGTTGACAGTGAACCAGACGAGCGAAAAAGAAAACACATTAGTAACTTGCTTCGCTTCCTTGAGAACTATCTTAATATTACCACAAATCAGTATATACGTGTCAAGGAAAACTATGAAAGCCTGTTTAAACCAGACAACACGAAAAGAGAATTATACTATAAAATGAATATAATGTTTGGGGATATTCATTTTATGTTAATATCTATGGAAAAGGCATATGCTCTATCTATTCGCATGTTTGAAATATTGGGAAGAATAGATGCAGCTGACACGATCAGGAAATCGGAAGACTACAAAATAGTTAAATTCTTCCGCAATAATTTAGAACACATGAATGATAAATTGACTGTGGAAGATCATAAGTATCGAGAATCTTGGTATTCAAATGATTATCACACCCATTGGTTTGCAAGACAGTGGGGTGGCATGCGCGGAAACACAATTAAATTGGGACCCTATTCATTTAATATTGATGAATCCTCCTTTGCGTTTTTGTGGGATTCATATGATCAAATTTTTAAAATAATAACAGATGAATATGTCATCCCCAATAAAATTAACGTAGACTTAGCATTTAAAGGACACATGACACCACAGTGGTAATGTCTCCCTTTCCAAAAAGGGCTCCTGCCCCGCCAGGGACCCACACCTTAACAGCATAATATACTTACCCGGGGAACCGAAGGGGCGATCACGTCAGCCGCCGGACTGCATAGGAAGGAGGCTGGTGCTTATGGTTACATATGATGAACTCTTCAGCTTTGTAACTATGCTTTGCGCTGTAATTACTCTTGTTATTTACATACAACGCAAAAAGTAGCGCCCTCGTCCTGG
>JAGHER010000044.1 GCA_017889125.1 Lachnospiraceae bacterium | reverse complement strand
ATCGGCTCAAAATCCGCCGCTCCATGCTTGCACAGCGGGCAGATGAAGTCCTCGGGAAGCTCATCTCCCTCATAAACATAGCCGCACACCTTGCACACAAAGCCCTTCTTTCCCTCCGTCTGGGGCTTCGGCTTTACATTGTTCTGATAATAGGTGTAGGTCATGGTATCCTTATCGCTCATCACCCGCGCCTCAGTCACGGAGCAGATAAACATGCCGTGGGAGCCCAGATCTACATACTGCTCTACCTTCAGGGAAAGCACCGCATTGATGTACTTGGGAAGGATACGCAGGCCATTATCCGAGCGTACCTCCGTCCATCCGGCAAACTTGTCCGCTACCCGTCCGCTCTGGAAGCCGAAATTCTCAAATACAGAGAAGGGCGCATCCACAGAAAGGCAGTTTACGTTCATAATGCCCGTCTGCTTAATCACATGGTGGGAGTAATTTGCCTTATTGATGTTTACCGCCACCCGGTTGGGGCTGTCGGACACCTGGGTCACCGTATTGACGATCAGGCCATTGTCCCGCTTTCCGTCGCTGGAGGTCACCACATACAGGCCGTAGCCGATCCGGAAAAGGGCGCTCATGTCATTCTTATTAGCCGCCTCCGGAGACTGGGCAATGTACTCCCGGCAAAGCTCCTCTGCCATGGCTTCCAGCTGCTCTGCTGCCTCGCCCTTTACGGAAGACATGATCTTCACCGTAGTGTTCAGCCAGGTAATCTTCTTGCTCTTGGCAAACATTTCCTTCATCACCTTAGCCGCTAATGGGGCCCAGGAACCATTTTCAATCAGACCGATGGTGCGGTTCTGGTAATCCCGCTCCGTCAGATGCTCAATGAAATCCCGCATAAAGGGGAAGATGCCTGCATTGTAGGTGGTTGTGGCCAGCACCAGCTTTCCGTAGCGGAATGCATTCTCCACCGCCTTGGCCATGTCCTCTCTGGCCAGGTCGCAGACCACCACCTTGGGGCAGCCCTTGGCCTTAAGCTTCTCTGCCAGAAGCTCTACTGCCTTCTTCGTGTGGCCGTAAATGGATGTGTAGGCGATCATCACACCCTCGGTCTCCACCGCGTAGGAGGACCAGGTATTGTACTTGTCCAAGAAATGTCCCAGATTCTCCTTAAGAACAGGGCCGTGAAGAGGACAGATCATGGAAATATCCAGTCCTGAAGCCGCCTTCAAAAGGGCCTGCACCTGGCGGCCGTATTTGCCCACAATGCCGATGTAGTAGCGGCGAGCCTCATCGTCCCAGTCCTCCTCCACATCCAGGGCGCCGAACTTGCCGAAGCCGTCTGCGGAAAACAGCACCTTCTCCGTGCTCTCGTAAGTCACCATAACCTCCGGCCAGTGAACCATGGGCGCATAGACGAAATTCAGCACATGGCTTCCCAGGGACAGCGAACCGCCGTTTTCTGCCACAAGCTTCCGTCCCTCCAGGTCGATATCAAAGAAATTGTTCATCATGGCAAATGCCTTCTCCGTAGCCACTACCGTGACCTGGGGATAGGTATTGACAAAATTCAGAATATTGGCCGCATGATCCGGCTCCATATGCTGCACCACCAGATAATCCGGTGTCCGTCCATTCAGCACATTTGCCACGTTGTCCAGCCACTCGTGGGTAAAATGAATATCCACCGTGTCCATAACCGCAATCTTTTCATCCAGAATTACGTAGGAATTGTAAGACATGCCATTGGGCACTACGTACTGTCCCTCAAATAAATCCACCTGATGATCATTTACGCCTACATAGCGGATGCTCTCTGTAATATTTGCCATCGTTCGAACCCTCCATTTTCATCATCATTTGCGCGGCGGCGCCGCTGCATTATGGGCCGCCACGTATCCGTGTCTATTATACCAGAAGGACAGGCATGTGGAAAGCACCCTTTTGCGCCTTTTGGGCACCTTTACTACCTTTACGTTTCCCACCCTCACGGCCTATTCCATCCAACGCCCGTAATCTGCCCCGGAATGCCGTTCCGCCATTGCTTTTCCCGCCAAAGAAGCGTAAAATAAAAAGCAGAAATTTGACCACAGCAAAGGAGGAATTCATCATGCCCTTTATCAGTACAAAAACCACCGAAGCCCTCACCGCCAGGCAGAAAGACCAGCTTTCCGCCAGCTTAGAGCAGATCGCCAAGCGCTGCTTAGGGAAAGGCGAAAGCTGGGTAATGACCGGCTATGAGGACGGCTGCTCCCTTCATTTCCGCGGCAGCAGCGAAGGCTGCGCTTACGTGGAGGTAAAGCTTTTTGGTACACCGGCCCCATCTGCCTGCGACGCCATGACCGGCGAGGTGTGCCAGCTTTTTGCCAAAGAACTGGGCCTTTCCCCAGATCGGATTTACGTGGCTTATTATCCTACGGATCAGTGGGGATGGAATGGAGGGAATTTCTAAGGAAACGCTTTAATCAGCGTTTCCCTAAGAAATTTTTCCTGCCCTATTTCTTCCTCACCGGAAAATACACCTCCGTCTCCCAGTCCTCCGGCGCCAGGCTGTCAAACTGCGTCTTCACATAAAGCTCATAAGGCGCGCCGTCCCAGGCATAGCCATGATTCTCAATCCAGGCCACCAGGGCGCCATAGGCATCCGACAGGGAAGAATAGGGCCCCTTATGGATGGTTTTCGCGCACAGCCTTCCCTTCATGGTCTTGTCCGCTTTCTCCGTCTCCCGCACGCCCACGATCAGCTCGATATCGGAGCACTCATGGTTAAATTCCTGATCATAATAAACCGCACCCCGCAGCCCGTCCGGGGTCAGATGCTCCCTGGCCATCCGCTCATACAGCCCGCTGTAATAATTGCCGAACTCCTTCACCCCCATCATCTGGCGGCTGGCGATCACCACCATATCCGGCGTATTCGTCACGTCAATGTCATATTCCTTCTGATATCCCATAATGTCACCTGTCCTCTCAAAATTCTGCAGATGGGCCGATAATTCACTGATCACCAGCTCCATTTCCCTCTGCTTAAACTTCAGTTTCTCCCTCTGCTGGCACAGCCTTCCACGGAGTACTCCTTCTTCCTTGCAGTCAAGAAGCACCCGGATATCCTCAAGAGAAAATCCATACCGCTTCAGCCGCCCGATCAAAAGCATCCGCTCCACCTGCTGCTGTCCATAATAACGGTATCCGCTGGAAGGATCCACCTTTATGGGAACCAAAAGGCCAATCCGGTCATAATAATGCAGGGTCTTTATGCTTACCTGGCATATCCGCGAAAATTCTCCCACTGTCAACATCTGCGCTCCTCCTCATGCATTTCCATGCTTCTCTTCTTGCATTTCTCTGAAAGTCCTGCCGCCGAGTAGGCGGCATGTATTCAGGGATGCCCCATGCGCCCGCCAAATTTTCATGGGATGGCAGGACGCCTGCCCACCGGGCGCATGTAGGTTTTCTCGATTCGAATCTGTATTCACTATACAGCATGACCTAAGGGGAGAGTCAATGAGGATTTTCTTTTTTTCGGCTCATTTTTTCTTTTTTTCGGCCCATACCAGCACCGCTTCTCCAGTCCCCATCAGCGCCATCCCAGAGCCCAGCATGATCCACTGCAGCGGTACGATGTCCGCCAATGGCCCAAAGACCGCCATTCCCGCCGGCAAAAACCCGGCATACATGGTGCCTAAGAGGCCAAAGACCCGCCCCTGCACCTGCGGATCCGCCTCCTCCTGCAGCATCACCGTAATGGATGTCTGGGTCACCGTCAGCGCAATGCCGTAAAGAACCATCATAAACAGATAAAGCAAAAAACTCCCGGCAAAACTCATGGCCGCCCCGAAAAAGCCAAAGGCAAAAAGGCCGGCTTCCAGCGTTTTCTCCCCGGGCCAACGGCTTCCCCATCCGCTCATCAGAAGTCCGCCGCCCAGCATTCCCAAAAATCCCGCCAGCTCTGCCGCCGCAAGGTGCCAGTAGGTATCTCCAAATATCCGCCGCACAAAAAGCCCGGCAAGATACCCTGCCGGAACACAGAAAAACGTAACAAATCCGTACACCATCAGCAGCCTTCCCACAATCGGATGAGAAAATGCATACCGGATTCCCACTCTTATCTCCTCGAAAAGTGAGGCCCTTCCCTTAACCGGATTCGTCTCTTCCTCTCTGTCCGCCCCAGGAAGGGACACCCAGGCCAGAAGCCCATTCCCCAGCAAAGCCGTACCAATATCAATCATCAGCATTATCCTTAAATTGCTGACCGCAAAGACCGCCCCCACCGCTGCCGGAGCCGCAAAATTAACCACAGACTGCATGGCCGCATTGATGCCGTTATAGCGCATCAGCTTCTCCCGGGGCACAAGCTGCGGAATAACCGCATTAACCGCCGGTGTCTGAATCCCCGCCCCCAGGGAGCGGACAGCTGACATAATAAGCAGCCCTCCCAGCAAAACCGGCTCCGCAGAAATATGCGGAATCACCAGCACCATGATGAAGGTTGCCAGAGCGATCACCCCGTCTGCCCCCATAATCAACAGCTTCCGGCGGAACCGGTCTGCCCAGGCGCCTCCCACGAAAGAGATGAGAAACTGGGGCAGGTAGGCGCAGACAGAAAAAGCTGCCGCCCAGGCTCCGCTGGAAGTTTCCATCACGGCATACCACACCAGCGCCATCTGCACCAGGGTAGAGCCAAACAGCGTGATACACTGACTGGTGAGAAAGAGGATAATCCGCCTTCGCCAGCCTTCCCTCTGCCCATCATTCATCCCGACTCTCCTCCCTTCTTTCCGGCACAAACACAAGGCGCTGGGTGGGATAGCCAAATTCCGTCAAAAGCTCCCTCTCCCCAAAGCCCAGCTCCAAAAGCAGCGCCCGCTGCCCCGTATCCGCCTTATCTCCTGCCCGAAAGGTAGTGGTACTGATTTCCTGCCCCGGCAGATACGTTTCTAAAAGTACATCCAGAAACAGCCGCTGAATCCCCCTGCTCCGATATCGCGGATGCACTCCCAGAAACACAATACTGCCAGGCCTCTCAGAAAAAGCCAGTGCCCCAATCAGCATTCTCTCTTCCTTAGCCCTGATCACCAGCGCCTTCTTCCTGCGGATACACACCTTCAGCTTTTCCCGGTAATCCGCCTCATCCATTCCCGGATACCCGTCAATAGAAAGATGCATCAGCTCCATCCAAGCCGGAATATCCCCCGATTCTGCCAGCACAATATCCGCCTTCGTAAACTCTGCTCCCTTCCGTTTTCTGCCTGGAACACACTTTTTTCTGCCTGAAACGCACTTTTTTCTGCCCGGAACACACTTTCTTCCAGAACCCATTTCCTGCAGTGTCCATTTTTCCATCTGGACAAAGGGCAGCTGCAGCGGATAAAAATTCCCCTTTGCCCGGTACTGTGCCGGCGGAAGCTTATACATCCCCTTAAATGCCGCCGTAAAAGCCTGCTGGCTCTCATATCCGCAGGCCAGGGCGATCTCCATAACCGGTCTCTCTGAGCAGACCAAAAGCTTCGCCCCCTCCGTCAGCCTCCTCCTCTGCACGTAATCGTGAAGCGTCATCCCTGCCTCTTCCCCAAACATCCGGTGCAGGTGGTACTTGGAATAATGAGCAGCCGCTGCCACCCGCTCCAGGTCCAGCCTCTCCTCAAGATGCTCCTCTATATAGGCAATGACCACTTCCATGCTGCCTTCCTCCATTTCCCTCATCGGCGCCTCCTCCTTTCCAAACCAGCTGTGCAGCCTAATGCTGCTGCAGGCCTCATCCTAATGATAATAGCAGAAACTTGAGGGGACAGTTTAATAAATCTTGCGGAATATTCCAGCCATCCAGAATATGAGACACCGAGTCCCAAAGTAACGGCTCCATTTTATTATAGAAAAACAGAAAACGGACTCCGAAGAGTCCGCAGCCTGTAGTATAATAAATTATTCTCTTCTGACTCTAAGCCGCCTGCACCGGCAGCTTTTCCCGTCAAGTGCAATCTCGTCCCGCCATTCACGTACCCTCATCCTGCCTTCATGCCAAAAGCACCAGCGTTCGGACACCGCTTAATTCCGCCAGAAAATCCGCGATCTCTTCCTTATTTTTCCTTCGCGGATTTTTTATATGGATGATCGCACAGCAATATTCCTTCGCCTGCTTTTTGTTCAGCTGGATCTCTCCTACCACCAATCCAAAATCAGAGGCAGCTTGGGAAAAACCGGGGATTGCCTCCATGGAATCAAACTTTACATACACCTGCACCCAGGTATCATAGGCAGTAAACACATTTTCCACGCCCCGGAATTTGGTAATTGTCAGATATACCGCTGCGGTGGTTACTATTGCACCGGAATAAAAGCCAATGCCGATTCCCAGACCGATACAGGCAGACACCCAAAGCCCAGCTGCTGTGGTCAGTCCTTTAACCTTTGTTTTGATGGAGACAATACTCCCTGCCCCCAGAAAACCGATGCCGCTGATTACCTGGGCTCCCAGCCTGGCCGGATCTCCAGTCCGAAAATGATGATAACAGAACTGTCCTGTCATCATCACAATGGCAGAGCCCAGGCAAACAAGCATGTACGTCCGCATGCCTGCTGGCTGATTGGTTTTCCCTCGTTCAATCCCCAGCACTCCTCCGCAAAGCATGGCCAGACCTATGCGAATCACCACAGAAAACGGGGTCAGCTCATAAAGCATCGTTTCAATCTGCCCGTATGTCAATTCTTCTCCTTTAAAATCAATCGCCGCATGGCCTCCACCGCTGTCCGTACCGCAAGCTCCGTATCATAAACCTGGGGATCCTCCAGCCCCATCTCCCGCCTGGTCTGATTGGCCAGCACCAGAAGGACGGAGCCCACCCGCACCCGGCGGACGCTCCCCGTAATAAAAAGGGCCGCCGATTCCATCTCCGAAGCAAGAGCGCCGCAGCGAATCCAGGCTTTCCATTTATTTTCCAGTTCATAGTCCACAGGCATGGTTTCCGGCGAATGCTGACCATAAAAATTGTCCTTGCACTGAACTACGCCCAGATGGACCGGTGCCCCTTCTTCCTCTGCTGCAGACTTCAAGGCCTCCACCACATCATAATGAGCCACCGCCGGATACTCCATTGGCGCGTATTCCCTGCTTGTTCCCTCCATCCGGATGGCGCCGGTGGCAATGACCAGATCACCGCCTTTCACCTCCGGCTGCATCCCTCCGGAGGTCCCAATACGGATAAAGGTATCTGCCCCGCAGTGAATCAGCTCCTCCATAGCGATAGCCGCAGAAGGGCCGCCGATCCCTGTGGAGGTGACGCTGACCTTCACCCCCTCCAGCTCCCCGGTGTAGGTCACAAACTCCCGGTTTTCCGCCACCTTTTCCCCATGGTCAAAATAAGCCGCTATCTTTTCGCATCTTCCCGGATCTCCGGGAAGAATCACATACCGCCCCACATTTTCCGGGGTAGTATGAAGATGAAATTCTCTGTCCTTTGCATAAACCAGTGACATACCGCACTCTCCTTATCTTTCGTTTATACACTCTTCCGCTCAATCAGCTCCGGACTGTACATCACCTTCTTGGCATACCGCCGCTGTCCCCGCATCTGCTCCAGCAGGCAGCGAACCGCCTCCTCTCCCAGCTCACTGGTATGAAGATCTACAGAAGTCAGCGGCGGCACCGTGTTCTCCCCTGGAGCATCTCCATTGATGCCCACCACAGAAACCTCACCAGGCACCTGAATCCCTCTCTCCGCCAGCGCCCG
The DNA here is from genome assembly GCA_017889125.1 of Lachnospiraceae bacterium. GTDB lineage: Bacteria > Bacillota > Clostridia > Lachnospirales > Lachnospiraceae > Caccovicinus. Next base: position 11,041 of record JAGHER010000044.1, on the reverse strand, counting down.
CAGAATGCCGAAAGCGATAGGGTCATTGGAAGCCAGGATGCCGTCTGGGAGAGGATGCTCCTTTTCCGAAAGCCACTGATTCATCATCACATATCCGCTGTCCGTGCCGTGCTCCCCCTCCAGAACACCTGCGCACTCCATCTGCCGATATTCCTTTAAATATTCCTTAAAATACGCTATTTTATGGGTCTTTTCATCTGGCCCCTCCAGATTAATACCTCCAATATACAGAATCCGCTGCCTTCCTGCCTGGTGCAGCCTGTCCATGGCCAAACGCACGCAGTCCACCTCATCGTAGGTAATCCAGTCGATGGTGCCCGGCCGGCTACATTTCCTGGCAATCAGCACCATAGGAATATGTTCCCCGAAAAACGCCCGGATCTTTTCCTGATTTTCCAGAGAGAAATTTCCCATAATGATGGCTCCGCCAATGTCCCTGGGTGTCTGATCCAGATAACTCACCGGGAGGAAAAAACTCCGGATCTTATTCTCCAGACAGCGCTTCTCGATCCCGTACCGCATGGAAAAATAAAAGGAATTATTCCATTTCGTATTAAAATGATCCTCCTTATGAATCACCACAATCGACAGCTCCCGGTTCTTTTTCTTCTCTTCCTTAACCTTGTAGCCCAGGGCCTTTGCCGCACCCAGGATCCGCTCCCGCGTCTCCTCGGTAATCGCCAGAGTGGGATCCTCCCGCAGCGCCCGGGAAACCGTAGCCTTGGAAACTCCCGCCGCCTGTGCAATATCAACTAAAGTAGCCATACCCGCAAATCCTCTTTTCTCCAAACCTATGCCTATATCTTACTTTAGTTTTAAATGCCCGTCAACGAAAAGCATACCGCTCCGGCTCGTCGCACTCAAACATATTTACCCCAGCCTCTATGGCCCGCTTCACCCAAACGTCATCCCGGAGTATGGCTCCGCTGACAAAAAAGCCATTTCTCTGCAGCTCCTGAATGATCTGCGGCGTCATATTGTAAATGTAGGAAAGATACACCAGTGCATCCATCTCCCGCATCAGCGCCACCGGATCCGCCGGTACAAAGGGAACAATAAGGCCGATGTGCACATCCCGGTAAAAGCCTTTCAGATGCTTAAGCACCTGATAATCCTGGCCGAAGACAAACACCCGCTCCGTCATCCCCGCCTTATAAAGGAGAGCGCCGGTAAGCTCCGCCAGTTCCATATTCCAGGCCTGCATATCCATGGGCACCGTCTTCATCTCCAGGCCAAAGCAAGCGCCGTTTTTCCGTCCCCACACCAGCGCTTCCTTAAGGGTACACAGCCCGGGCACCGCCTCCTTAAGTTCCTGAAAGCTGTGCTCATGAACATATCCCGTAAGGGAGGTCTTATCTTCCATGCGCACATCATGGATCACCACCGGCACCCTGTCCGCGGAAAGCTGAATGTCGATTTCCAGGTAATCTGCTCCCCGCTTCATTCCCTCCTCCATGGCGGCAATGGAGTTTTCCGGAAATGTACACCGGCAGCCCCGGTGGCCGCCGATCAGGATCCTTTCCGCCTGCTCCAAATACCTTCTCACAGCGCCCAGTTCACCTTCCCTTCTCCGCCGAACACATTCAGGCGGGATCCAAAATTCACCCAGAGAGGTTTTTCCTGATTTCCAATCCGCTGGTAAAGCTCCGCAAAACGTTCCGTTTCCTCCAGCGTAATCCGCATATGATTGCCGTTGATCTCCCCGGTAACCAGAAGCTCTTTTCCCAGGTTCTCCACCATGGAAACCACCATCTTAAGAGAATTGTCTCCTCTTTCCGTCAGATAAGCCTGATGGGAACGGACGCCAATCTCCACCGGTTCCCCCAAATGGACGGAAAGCTTATCCTGCAGCTCCTTCTTAAGCCTTACGGGCGTCTCTCCCACCATAAGAACCGTCTCCCCATCCCGGCTGTCAATTTTGGCATCGATGAAATTCATGGGCGGATTTCCCATAAAGTTTGCCACAAACAAATTCACCGGATATTCATACAGATGCTCCGGGGTATCATACTGCTGGATTTTCCCCTCAGACAAAATGGCAATCTTATCTGCGATGGCCATGGCCTCTTCCTGGTCATGGGTTACGATTACTGAGGTTACCTTAAGCTCCTGCTGAAGCTTCTTGATCACCTCGCGGATCTCGATCTTCAGACGGGCGTCCAGATTGGACATCGGCTCATCCAAAAGCAGCACATCCGGCTCCTTTACCAGCGCCCGGCACATGGCCACCCGCTGCTGCTGGCCGCCGGAAAGCTGTGAGGGCTTCCGCGCCAGCAGATGGCTGATCTGCAGCTTTTCCGCAATCTTTCTGGCCTTTTCCCGCCGTTCCTCCTTGGAAACGCCCTTCTGCTTTAAGGGAAATGCGATATTATCCAGCACCGTCAGATGGGGATAAAGGGCATAGGACTGGAAGCACATGCCGATATTCCGATCCTTAGGCGCCTTCTTCGTCACATCCTCCCCGGCAAAAAATACTCTGCCGGAGGTAGGATCCAAAAGGCCCGCCATGCAGTTTAAGGTGGTGGATTTTCCGCAGCCAGAAGGCCCAAGGAGAGCGATAAACTCTCCCTTTTCAATCTCCAGATTGATATCATCCAGGGCAACCGCCCCTTTATCAAATTCCATTCTCAGATTTTCAATACGTATCATGCTTATACTCCTTTTCCACCGTTAATATTCCCCTTCATCAGGGCCTTCTGGGAAATCACAAAAAACACCAGCACCGGAAGCACATAGACAATAGCCATGGCCGCAAAGGTATTGTAATCCACAATCATCTGCTCCGGCCTGGACAGAGATTTTAAGTAGGTGGCAATTACCGGGGTCTTCGAGTTAAAAATCAGGGTATTGAACAGGATGTAATTGGACCAGGCGCTCAAAAAAGAAAAGATGGATATGGAGGCCAGGCCCGGCTTTACCAGATAAATAATCACCTGCCGGAAGGCAGAAAACCGGGTACACCCATCCACCAGGCATGAATTTTCAATATCCCGCGGAATCCCGTCAAAATGATTTTTGATGATAAATGTAGAGCCCGGGATGCGGAAGGCGATGGCCACCAGGATGACGCCCGTCAGGGAATTGGACAGCTTCAGCGTCATCAGCACATACAGCACGCCGATCAGCAACAAAAGATTAGGAAACATCCGCAGCACCAGAAGCATGTTCTGGATAACCTTCCTTCCCGTAAACCGCAGCCTTGATAAGGCATAGCCAGCCATGCAGCTGATCACCACCTCGCAGGCCGTCACCACCACAGAAAACAGCACCGTATTCTTCATGGCCGGCCCAATGGGCGAAATCTGGGTCAGTTTTTTGTCCATGGTCGTATACAAAAACTGAAAATTCCTTAGGGTCAGCGCCCCCGTGTCCGGATCAATAAACGCCAGATGAAAAAAGGTAAAATACAAGGCCACAATGGGAAGGCAGAAGAGGGTAATCGCAATGACTGCCCGCCGCTGGTTCTTTGCCTCACTCCGGCTTAACATCTTCTTTGCCATATTTCCTCCTCCTACGCATCCCTCCTGCTGGTCACCTTATTCAGCAGGAGCATAAGAACCATAACCACAAAAATCAAAACCATAGAAATCGCCGCGCCGTATCCATACTGCTGATTGGTAAACGCCTTGTGGTAAGCCGACAGCGCCCAGACCTCTGTCTGCATGCTTGGCCCGCCGTCGGTAATCAGCATGATCGTCACATAATTGGTCAGAAGCCCCAGCGTCTCCCAGAGGGCAATAAACTGGATGTGGTAGCGGATATTTGGCAGGATAATGCCGGAGACAATCTCCCACTCCCCCGCCCCGTCAATCCGCGCCGCCTTAAACTGATCCTCGGGAATGCTTTTGATGGCACTGGAAAAATTGATCGCGCCAAAGCCCAGACTGGTCAGCACCGTAGCCATCACTACGATCTGCATGGGATATTTGGCAATCCAGTTTAAGGGGATGGCACTGTTGGTCACCCCCATATACAGCTGATTCACCACACCGTTTTCACTGGCATCCAGAAGCCAGATCCACAGTACCGAATACACCACCGCCGGTGTAATCATGGGAATCATAATCAGTGACTTAAAGAAACTGGAAATGGATTCATTTTTGATAAAATATGTGACCAGCACCGCAATCACCAGATCCAGGACAATGGTAAGGGCAATGGCGCAGCCCACAAATACCACCGTATTCAGCACAATCTTGCCCGTGTTGGGATCCAGCAGAATCTTCCGGTAATTATTAAAATTATTCCACTCCCACACGAAGGAAGAGTCCAGCCCAGTCAGAGACATGGCAATGGTCAGGATTGCCGGAACGATATAAAATATCGAAACCAGGATCATAAACGGCGTCAGAAAAGGATACGCCTGTCCGTTCTGCATTTTCTTCATAAGAAGTCACCTTTCAGAATGATTGACTATTCCATGATAATCTTGTCGATATTTAACTGCGCCTGCGTCTTCACGTCCTGAACCGCCTGCTCCACCGTGGTCTGTCCCAGTTCCAGGGAAGTGATCTGCTCGAAAATCAGTCCGCGCAGGGTAGTGGCATCATCCACCGCCGGAATATGCTGTGCGTAATCTGCCATATAGGTAACCGGGGAAAGGATGGTGCTGGAAGTAATCTCCTCCATCTCATTGGCCGCCTTTACGCTGGAAAGAGAATAGGTTTCCGCACTGTGATGGGCCAGGTAGCTGGAGGCATCCCCCTGAAGCTCTTTAAAGATTTCCTTGCACAGTTCCGGATACTGGGTGTCAGCGCTGATGGACATAAACTGCGGCGCCGCCGTGCAGAAGGGCCCGTCACTGTAAGCCGACTTGGGGAAGAGCACAAACTGCTCCTGCTGTGCAAATGCATCCGTCTCCAAACCTGCTGCCTGAGCCACATAGGTAGCAGAGAACATGGGGCCGAAATAAGCAAAGGCCTCACCGGTACCTACCATCTGATTAATCGTATCCCATCCCATCTGATTCAAATTCTCCGGAGTAATCTTTGTGGTCTGGGCATTATCATACAGGTACTGGAACAGCCGGGTAATTCCCGCCTCATCAAAGACCAGCTGTCCCTCTTCATTGTAATACCGCCCGCCAAGAGCATTTAACAGATCATAAAAATCATTTCCCGCGCCGGGACGATGAACCATGCCGTAGGTGGCCCCTCCCTTTTCCACGACCTCCTGACAGAGTGCAGTGAAATCCTCCAGCGTAAACTCCCCAGACTGGATCTGCTCAGGCAGGCTGTCAATCTGTTCCTGGCTCCATCCGATCTTAGCCAGATCATTCTTATTATAATAAATCACCCGCAAAGGCAGGTCGAAGGGCATGGCGTAAACCTTACCATCCACTGTACATGGGGTGCAGATTCCCTCAACCATGCTGTCCGTAATCACATCGGTAATATCCAGCACACAGCCTGCATTCACAAAACCAGCCACATCCGTATCGCAGATGAAAATATCCGGAGCTTCACCGCTCTTGTGAGCAAAAACAATATTGTTATGGAACTCTGTATTATCAATGGTCTGATAATCCGCCTCAATGGTAATCCTGGTATCAATTCCCTCGGCCGCGTACTTCTCATTCAGGCTATCCGCCGCACCGATGACCGCATCCACCATAGTGGTAAAATCACCGTTAAAGCCTACCGTCAAGGTAACGTCTCCGTATCCGTCCTGTCCGCCAGACTCCCCAGTTCCAGAATTTCCACCTTCCACCCCGGTGCCCGCGTCTGCATTGACACCGGCGCCTCCGCCCGTACCGGCACCTCCGCCTGTACCCGCGCCGCCTCCGCAGGCAGCCAGCGATGCGGCCATTACCGCACATAATGAAACAGAAAGTAGCTTCTTCATTTCGTTCTCCTCCTATGTTCTTTTTGTTAAGGTAAAACTTATTGTTTACCGGTTTCTCATGATTAGCATTGCTGTTGATTCGTGATTTTGTATTTGGTTTTGCTTTTTCTGTTGATTTCCGTCTCTGCATCATTCTGCGTCAGGAAATAAGTTTACTAAACTTTTTATTCTTTTTCTCCCTCCTTTTAATTGAATAGTAACAAAGTACGCCCTTTTTGTCAATGTTATTTTGGTATTTTTCTCAAATTTTACATTGCTTTTACTTGATTTTTTAGTTTTTTTGTTGTAAACTATTTTAAAAAATTTAGTAAATTTCAATCTCAGTATAACTACACCAAAAACGCACAGGAATTCCATTGCCAAGCAAAATTTCAATTCCAGGAAAAACTTCATTGCCAAAAAGAATTCCATTGTCAAAAAGAATCACATTTACCCAGGAGGAATCTATGAACCATTCAATGAAAACCTACGCCGATCTCCACACCCACTCCCTCGCCAGCCAGCACGCCTACAGTACCCTGTCCGAACTCTGTGACGCAGCAAAATCCAAAGGCATGAGCGCCATCGCACTGACAGACCACGGCCCCGGCATGCCCGACGGCGCCATCGCCCATCATTTTTTCTGCCTGGCCGGACTGCCCGACACCCTGGACGGTCTTCATTTTTACAAAGGCGCAGAGGCAAATATCATGAATTATGACGGACAGCTGGACATGGCAGACGATCTCCTTGACCGGCTGGATCTGGTTATCGCATCCTATCACATCGAATGCATCCAGCCAAAAAGCATTGCCGATCATACCAGCGGCCTAATAAAAATCGCCGCAAATCCGCATGTGGACGTAATCGGTCACTGCGGAAATCCCGTATTTGAAATCGATCCTGAGCCGGTGGTAAAGGCCTGCGCAGAAAACCAGAAGATTATCGAAATCAATTCCGCCTCCTTCAAGGTTCGTCCCGGAAGCGATGCCATCTGCCGGAAGGTCGCCCTGCTCTGCATGGCCTACAAGGTTCCCGTGATCATCAGCTCAGACGCCCATTCCAAATGGCAGCTGGGCGACCACGCCGCAGCGATCGCCATGCTGGAATCCATTCATTTTCCCCAGCAGCTGATCATCAACGGCGCTCCCGGCCGGACAGAGGAATTTTTTGAATCCAGGAAAAGAGAAAGATGCAATAAATGACAGGAGCCCCTTGCCTCTTCTCCTGTGCTTTTCCCCTGTGTTTTTCCTTGTATTTTTCCTTGTATTTTTCCCTGTATTTTTCGCCTGTATTTTTTCTGCTTGGTGATATTTTTTGACGCTGGACATTTCACATACCATATGCTATTCTTACTGATGGCGCGGCAAAAAACGTCTTCTCTGTGCCGGATTGACTTTATCATTTACAAAAGGGAGAACTACGAGTTATGGAAAAGAAAGCAAGTCATTTTTCAGGGCAGCTGGGATTTGTGCTGGCAGCTGCCGGAAGCGCCGTGGGTGTGGGAAATCTGTGGCGGTTTCCGTACCTGGCAGCAAAGGACGGCGGCGGTCTGTTCCTGATCGTCTATTTGGCGCTGGTGCTGACCTTTGGCTTTACCCTGCTGGTATCTGACATTGCCATCGGACGGCGAACCAAACAGAGCGCTGTGGGCGCGTATACGCAGATGCACCCCAAATGGAAATTTCTTGGTATCCTGACCTTTCTCGTTCCCGTGCTGATCATGACCTATTACGCAGTCATCGGAGGCTGGGTCACCAAATACGCCATCATTTATCTAACCGGAGCATCGGAAGCAGCGGCAGCTGACAATTATTTTACCGCGTTTATCACCTCGCCGGTATCCCCGGTGATCTATGCGCTGATTTTCATGGGTGTGACAGCATTTATCGTCTATAATGGTGTGCAGGACGGCATCGAAGCCGTTTCCAAATGGATGATGCCTGTGCTTCTGGTACTGGTGGCTGTCATCGCCATTTACTCCATGACCTTACAGCATACGGATGGGAACGGCCAGGTCCGCACAGGCCTTCAAGGTCTGCAGTACTACCTGACTCCCCATGTGGAGGGGCTGACAGTGAGCCGTTTTCTGCAAATTCTTCTGGACGCCATGAGCCAGCTTTTCTTCTCCCTCAGTGTGTCCATGGGAATTATGATCACCTACGGTTCTTATGTGAAGCCGGAGGTAAACTTAAATAAATCGATCAGCCAGATCGAGCTCTTTGACACGGGCGTGGCCCTGCTGGCAGGAGCCATGATTATCCCGGCAGTGTATGTCTTTTCCGGCGTAGAAGGAATGAGCGCGGGGCCAAGCCTGATGTTTGTTTCGCTGCCGAAAGTCTTTGCCGCCATGGGAAAGGCCGGCGTTTTCGTCGGTCTGCTGTTCTTCGTGGCCGCTATTTTCGCCACGCTGACCTCCTGCATTTCCGTACTGGAATCCATTGCAGCCAACTGCATGGAAGTCCTGCATACGGATCGCAAGAAGACCGTGGTGACCCTCTCCGTGATTTATCTCGCAGCTTCCGCAGTGATTGCCCTGGGCTACAGCCTGTTCTATTTTGAGGTTCAGCTGCCCAATGGTTCCACTGGACAGCTTCTCGACGTGATGGACTATATCAGCAACAGCGTTATGATGCCCTTTATCTCGCTTTTGTCCACCATCCTCATCGGCTGGGTCACCACTCCGGCCTTTGTCATTGAGGAAATGGAAAGCAGCGGACATCCCTTCCGGCGCAAGAAGATTTATGTGGTCATGATCCGCTATATCGCGCCGGTGATGATGTTTATTCTGTTTTTGCAGTCTACCGGAATTTTGACCTGAAACTGAAGGCTGAAACTGAAGCTGTGATTTATTTTCGAATTTCATGAAGCCATGATTTATCTATGAATTGCAGGAAGCTGTGATTTATTTGTGAACTGCATTGACAAAATCATCGGTGCTCTGCTAGAATGTGAAGCACCGAGCCCCAAAAGGCCTACATAAGGATTCACTGATTTCAGTGGGTCCTTTTCTTTTTTATAAAAAATAGGAGGACTTGACTCATGAAAAGGCAAAAAACATATTTATTTCTCTGCGTCAGTGCCCTGTGTGCCGCATTGACCGGGTGCTTAACTGGCTGTTCCGATTCTTCATCCCAGACTGCAGGTACTTCGCAGGCGCAGGAGCAGACGGCAAAATCCATCTCCAGCGCAGAAAACAGCAGTCAAACCACAGCTGAGAGCAACAGCCAAACCGCAGAGAAAAACCCGGCAGACAATGCCGCGGACAGTACTTCTTCCCAGGAGAACCTCAATCAGGAAGGCCCCGGCGATGGAAACGGCAGACAAGACCGCCAGCCCGGCGAAAACAGCAGCAAAAATGGTGATGGCAGCAGTAACGAAAACGGTGATAGCAACAACGCCAGAACTGGCGGCAGAAACGACGGAGGCCATGGCGGCGGAATGACCGTGGAAACCGATGAAACTGTCCTCTCCATTATGGCGGAAGGCGCAGAGAAATTTCAGCACTTCACCTATGAGGATCCGGAAACGGGAATTTCACTGGACTACGCCCTTTACATCCCTGAGGAATCCCAGGAAGAATCCCAGGAAGGCAGCCAGTCCCCTCTGCTGATGTTCATCCCCGACGCCACGGCCCCCGGAAAAACCACCGAGGATATCCTTCAGCAGTATTTCGGCGCGGATATCTGGGTCACCGGCGAAGAACAGGAAAAACATCCTTCCTTTGTCCTGGTTCTCAACTTTTCAGAAGTTGTGGTCATTGACGGATTCACTGTTTCTGATGAGGTGGAAGCCGCGGTTAATCTGATCCACACCCTCACCGAAGAATACCCCATCGACACCAACCACCTCTATACCACCGGCCAGTCCATGGGCTGCATGACCTCCCTGTATTTAAACAGCAAATATCCCGACCTCTTCGCTGCCTCCCTCTTTGTCTCCGGCCAGTGGGATATCTCCGTTTTGCAGCCATTAGAAGAAGCGAAATTCTTCTACATTACCGCGTCTGGTGATGAAAAGGCCTCCGGCGGTCAGGATCAAGTAATGGCCATGTTCGATGATGACGGCATCTCCTACAGCTACGGCCAATGGAGTGCCCAGGAATCGGAGGATGCGCAGAATGCCTCCACCGCCCAGCTTCTCTCCCAGGGCCAGGATGCCAATTTTATCCGCTTCGAGCTGGGAACCGTGTTAAAAGACGGCAATACGATGGAGCATATGGCTTCCTTCAATTATGGATACCGCATCCCGGCTGTCCGCGATTGGCTCTTTGCCCAGAGCCGCGAATAAGCTGCCCTGGCCGCACCATGTTCGCACAGAAACACGAACACTACCAAAAAGCGAAACCCCAGAGAGTTTCCTCCCCAGGGTTTCGCTATATCAATAACAATTATTCGCTTTACATTTTCTCTTTTTCCCATTTTTACTGTTACAGTTCCCTGAACGGTAACAGGCAAGCCCTGAAAACACTGTCAGCCCTGTATTTTTCCTTGCAGGCCCACCATAAATATGCTATGATTTAGGCGGTATAAACTTACGCGAGGAGGTCTCCCATGGAGTATCTGGAAAACCTTTTGGCCCTGGCAGCCAATACCGCCATTTTGCTCTTTGAATTTATGGGCGTAGGCATCATTATCTTTTCCGGCATTACCGGCTTCATCAAATATGTGCGCCGCTCGCCGGACACCCGGATCTATCTGGCCAAAGGCTTCGCCATGGGCCTCGAATTTAAGTTAGGCAGTGAAATCCTGCGTACGGTGGTGGTTCGCCAGTGGCAGGAGATCGGAATTGTCGCCGGAATTATTGTCCTCCGCGCCGCCTTGACCCTCCTGATTCACTGGGAGATTCATAATGAGGAGAAGAAAGAGCTTTAGCTTCATTAACTTTTATATTCCTACTACGCACACGCAAATGCATAGAAACACCAAAGACCGCACCAACGATACTGCCAGTGCGGTCTTTTTCGTTTCCATATCCTTCACTGCTGGATACTGCTTTCATCATTAATTGGCTACTTGGTTTTTATCTTTCTGATTCTCCTAACTGCAATCAAATATTTTCGACAATACAGCCTGTTTGCTGCTTTAACTTCCCATTCCAGCGTATCTGATATTTTCGATACGAGGAGGAGTGAATCTCCTGCGTTTTACATTTATTTGCTACAATTCGATACCGCATCCCGTATCCCGCCAGTTCCTGGCTCAGTGACTTTTCTGTT
>JAGHER010000258.1 GCA_017889125.1 Lachnospiraceae bacterium | reverse complement strand
TGTCCTCCACCTCATCAGTGAGGAAACGCAACTTCTCCAGCAGTTCCGGCCTATTATTGGCAAAATCACAATGCCGCTTTCCGGCGTATTCAATACGATACCGCATATTTACACCTCCTCCAAAATGGCAGATACATCAACTTTTAAAGAATCCGCCATGCGGCCAGCACATACCGTTGTCACTTCCCGGCAATTCAGAATAAAATTCATGCGTGACCTGCTGACGCCGTATCTCTTTGCAAGTTCCGTAACTGTCAGTTTTTCTCTTGCCATAGCCAAATCAATTTTTTCCTTACTTAGTTTCAATATATCCACTCCTTTCTAACACCGTTTTGGTGTATATTGACATATTAACACCGTTATGCTATATTGTCAATATGGGATTGAAAATCAAACACCAATTTGCTATTATTATTGCAAGGAGGTGCTTGTATGTCGGATTTCCCAAATAGATTAAAAAAATTACGCTCTGATAGCAAACTAACGCAAAAGCAACTCGCTGAACAACTAAATGTTTCACAAAATGCCGTCTATAATTGGGAAAATGGAAAACGAGAGCCTAATTTAGACATGATGAGAAAAATAGCAAAAGCCTTTGATATTGCACCCTATATACTATTAGATGATACTTATCCATTACCAGATATAACTTCCGAGGCATGGAAAAATAGAGCAAGATTTCACGGTGACACAGAAATGGAAACGCCGCCCAAACCTTTTACTGCACCCATGCAAAATCACACATATCAAGAGGAACCGGAGCTAAAACTCCGAACCAACGACGGAATTTATAATTATGAATATTTAGACGAATTAGAATATAAGGGAATATTACTCAAATTAGAACGTGGCATAAAATTAAACCCGCAAGAGATTAAATTCAAGGCCGATTATGAGGAAAGAGAATTAAAAAAAATCGGAGAGATATTTGCTAAATTTTACGCACTACTGAATGAGAAAGGGCGAAAGAAAGCTGATGAACAAATAGCAAGAGTATTAGAGGCTATAGAAACTCTTACCAAAGTACCAGAATACCAGAAAAAGCCTGATGATTAACTCGTCTAGTAAGACGATCCGCAGCCATGCGAACACGCCGCTAGGGAGGCGTAATCTCGTAGCCGAAAATTCAGCCGCCAGTTGGCTGCTCAAAATTGAGCAACCAATAACTTTCTTCCAGATATGGAATAAACTATTTTGAACCCGCGCAAAAATGAGCCGGTTTGTTAGACTGTCCAGAACTGGATCGTCAATCCTACAGCGGATTTTTCCGCTCTATGACAATAATATATTTACCCTGGGGCCGTTAGGGCGCTATGCCAGCCGTCGAATGCGATGCGAAACGAGGCATAATCTCGTGGCGGAAAACTCCGCTGCCGGATATGCTCAAGTTTAAGCAAATCAGCAAAATTAGATTATTGCTTTTTAATTGCAAAGGAGATTTCAATGGAAACACAAATTGTTTATTGTGATGAAACCGGAGATGATGGTTTAAACACTAATTCCAGCGAGGCTTTTATTCTTACCAGCATATATATGCCCAGCAGTTCCTGGCAAGACAATTATAATACAGTCAAGGCATTACGCGCTGAGTTGCGAAAAGAGTATGGATTTCATACCAGCCAAGAAATGCATACCAAACACTTTCTAACAGACAAAAACCCCTATAGGGCGTATCAATGGACAAAAGAACAAAAAATCGAAATCTTGAAAAAATACACCCTTATGATCGCTTCGCTCCAGTTATCTGCAATCAATGTAATCATAGACAAAACTAAAATTAACATTAATGATTATCATGTGCTGGAAAACGCATTAACTTACAATATTCAGCGGATCGAAAATGACAGCCACGGCGACTGGAATTTCTTGCTCATCACAGACAAAGGCCGCATAGCCCCTATGAGAAAAACAGCCCGTGCAATAAGAGCCTACAATCCAATTCAATCACAATTTGGCGGATATATCAACAAGCCTATTAAAAATATGATTGAAGATGTTTTGGAAAAAGATTCTAAAGAATCTCACTTTATACAGATTTGTGACTTTATATCCTACTTTGTCCATCTCTATTATTTAACACGATATAAAAAGAAAGAGCTTCCAAATCGAGTTGGAAACCTCATCGACAAAGATTTTGTAGGCCGAGTAATGGCAACTCTATCCTTTAACGGAATTTTAAACGAAAAAGCCAGCCATGAGAAGTATGGATTAGTTATTTATCCCAAGAAATAAAAACACCACCTACGGCGCATTCGCGTTTTCAGTGGTTCAATATTATTATCACATACGCATCTCGATTTGTCAATATGCAAACCGCCCCAGTGCGCCAACACCGAGGCGGCCATGATACCACACAAGGACTGTGCAATACCACCTACACCTGGATTATACCACAGTCCCTTGCAAAATGCACCCATTTTTCAAGAAAGGACTGATTTTATGCCAGCGTACTATGATGAAAAGACAAAATCCTGGTACTGTAAATTCTATTATACCGATTACACCGGAACCAAGAAGCAAAAGAAGAAACGGGGCTTCAAGCTGCAGAGAGAGGCGAAAGAGTGGGAACGGAATTTCCTGGAAACCCAGCAAGCCGATTTATCTATGACCTTTGAAAACTTTGTAAAGATATACAACGAGGATATGAAGCACCGCCTCCGGGAACATACCTTTATTCAAAAGCAGTATGTCATAAACAAAAAGCTGCTGCCCTTTTTCGGAAAGCTGCCAGTATCGCAGATTACCCCGGCTCATGTGCGGAAATGGCAAAACAGCCTGATCGCCTACCGGGATGAGAATGATAAACCATATTCTGAAACTTACCTGCGGACGATCAACAACCAGCTCGCCGCCATAATGAACTATGCTGTCCGGTACTATAATTTGAGGGATAACCCATGCCGCAAGGCTGGAAGCATAGGCAAAGGTCATGCGGATGAAATGCAATTCTGGACTACGGACGAATTTAAGCGGTTCCTGGAAAAGATTTCAGACAAACCTGCGGCAAAGACCGGGTTCCTCATTCTGTATTATACAGGTTTACGTATAGGTGAATTGCTGGCCCTGGAATATGCCGACATAGATTTTGAGGGCTGCACAATCAATGTAAATAAATCCTATCAGCATATCAACGGAAAGGACGTTGTAACGCCGCCTAAGACGCCCAAGAGCGTCCGAATTGTATCTATCCCGGGATTTCTACGGGACGAAATAAAAAACTATACAGAACGGCTCTACGGCCTCCATAAGCATGACCGGATTTTCCCCTATACCAAATCTTTCTTTGAACATGAAATGGTACGGGGAACCAAAGACGGGGAAGTGAAACGGATCCGGCTGCACGACATCCGCCACAGCCACGCCAGCCTGTTGATTGAAATGGGCTTTTCTGCCCTGGCCGTTGCCGACCGCCTGGGGCATGAGAAAGTAGAAACCACTCTCAATACTTATTCCCACCTGTTTCCTCACAAGCGGGACGAGGTGGCCGAAAAACTCCAAAATCTAAAATAGTACCATTCCAGTACCACAGACATAAAGAAAGAGCCGATTTTCCTTGTAAATTCAAGGTCTCTCGGCTCTTTTCTCTTTACTCAAACTCAATCGTCCCCGGCGGCTTAGAGGTCAGATCATACATTACGCGGTTAACGCCCTTCACCTCATTGACAATCCGGTTCATGACCTTCTGCAGCACCTCCCAGGGGATTTCTGCGGCTTCGGCCGTCATGAAATCGGAGGTTTCCACTGCCCGCAGGGCAACGGCGTAATCGTAGGTGCGGAAATCGCCCATAACGCCTACGGAGCGCATGTTGGTCAGGGCTGCGAAATACTGGCCCAGGCGCTTGTCTACGCCGGCCTTGGCGATTTCTTCCCGATAGATGGCGTCGGCGTCCTGGACGATGCGCACCTTCTCGGCGGTTACCTCGCCAATGATGCGGATGCCCAGTCCCGGGCCGGGGAATGGCTGACGGAATACCAGATATTCGGGAATTCCCAGTTCCAGTCCTACCTTGCGCACTTCATCCTTGAACAGAAGGCGAAGAGGCTCTACGATCTCCTTGAAATCGACATAATCAGGCAGTCCGCCTACATTGTGGTGGGACTTGATGACTGCGGATTTTCCCAGTCCGGATTCGATGACGTCAGGATAAATGGTTCCCTGCACCAGGAAATCTACTGCGCCGATCTTTTTGGCCTCTTCCTCGAATACGCGGATAAATTCTTCGCCGATGATCTTGCGCTTCTCTTCCGGCTCTTCTACACCGGCCAGCTTGCTGTAAAAACGCTCCTGGGCATTGACACGGATGAAATTCAGCTCATAGGGGCCTTCGGGGCCGAATACAGATTCGACTTCATCGCCTTCGTTCTTGCGGAGAAGGCCGTGATCGACGAATACGCAGGTCAGCTGCTTTCCGACTGCCTTGGATAAAAGGACGGCAGCCACAGAGGAATCTACGCCGCCGGAAAGGGCGCACAGCACCTTGCCGCCGCCAATTTTTTCGCGAAGGGCCTGGATGGTTGTGGTCACAAAGGAATCCATCTTCCAATCGCCGCTGCAGCCGCACACATCGTACACGAAATCGTGAAGCATCTTCATGCCTTCTGCGGTGTGCATAACCTCGGGATGGAACTGAGTGGCGTAAAGCTTCCGCTCTGCGCACTCCATAGCCGCGATAGGACATACCGGCGTGTGGGCGGTAGCCCGGAAGCCTTCCGGCGCCTGGGCAATATAATCGGTATGGCTCATCCAGCATACCGTCACCGGGGAAACCTGCTTAAACAGAAGGGAGGTCTGATCTACCTCCACCTCGGTCTTTCCATACTCGCTGACAGGAGCGGTGGCTACCTGTCCGCCCAGCTCATATGCCATCAGCTGGGAGCCGTAGCAGATGCCCAGGATCGGAATACCCAGATCAAAAATCGCCTTATCAATATGGGGGGATTCCTCCAAATATACGCTGTTGGGACCGCCGGTAAAGATGATGCCCTTAGGATTCATTTCTTTAATGGTCTCCAATGGCATGGTATAGGGGTGCACTTCGCAGTAGACATTGCATTCGCGGACACGGCGGGCAATCAGCTGATTATACTGACCGCCGAAGTCCAGAACAATAATCATCTCTCTGTTCATGGGAAACTCCTTTTCTTATAGACGAAGGAGCAGGAGAAAGGGAAATCCTTCCTTCTGCCGCCTTCAAATTAAGCCGGTTTGCTATGAAACCGGCCTTTTTCCTTGGTTCTTCTGCCGCGAACTGATGCCGGTATCTGGTGGCCTCGCCGCAGCTGCTTCTTTTGTCTTTTCCTTGCTTTCTTATCGGGGGTACTTTTACAGCACAGCATTTTTTGCTTCAACTGTCTCAGCTTCTCTGCATCCTGAATCATAGATGCTTCCGCTCCTCAACTTCTGAAATTCTGGTGCTTCTGCACATTACTTTCTGGATCGCAATTCCGCCTGCTGTATGCTTAAGGTATTTTACGTATTCCTCCTATGTATCTCTGCAGATGACCTCATGTCCTTCTTTTTCAGATAAGGGAATTCTAGTCCCGGCGCATCGTCCGCCGACGCATCCTCTGCCTCGTCCAATGCGGGAACCGACTTTCTGCGCCCTGCCGTGATTGCTTCATCTTCTGTAAAAATAATGTGCTTTCAATTCATCTGCTTTGTCTTCTGTATTCAGGGAAGGAACCATCTTTTGTATCTTGTAACCTTTGTACCTTCTAGCTTTTGTACCCTGGAACCGGCTGGCCTGGCTGGAGAAATATCTAAGGAAACGCTGATTAAATCACCGTTTCCTTAGAACCTCCGGTGGATGTGCACGGATTTGCAAGGGAAATTGCTGCTTCGCAGCGCAAATCCGGCACGGGAAACGCTTTAATCAGCGTTTCCCT
>JAGHER010000003.1 GCA_017889125.1 Lachnospiraceae bacterium | reverse complement strand
TCATCTAAGAGCATAAGATTCGGCCGGCTCTGCAGGATTTCCGCCAGAACCAGCCGGGATTTTTCTCCTCCAGACAGGGAATCTACCTTCACCGAGGCCTTCTTTCCCGCAAACAGATAGGCCCCCAGAAGGGACCTGACTTCCTTCTCCGTCATGGCCGGGAAAAGGCGGTGAAAATGCCCCGCCACCGTAAGCTCCGACTGGATATCTGCCGTGTGCTGGTCAAAATACCCCATCACTGTCCCATTCCCCAGGGAAAGCTTTCCGGCTACAGGAGGAATGAGCCCGGCCACCGTCTTTAAAAAGGTAGTTTTCCCCGCACCGTTATCCCCCAGAATCCCAATCTTCTGGCCTCTTCTCACCCGCAGGGAAAGCTCCAAAAGCATCTTATCATAACCGATTTTCAGATGCTCCGCCTCCAGCACCCACTTGCTCCCCCGGACAAGGGGCTGGATCTCCCCGGTAAAAATATGCACATCGTCAGCCTCAGGCCTTTCGATCTTCTCCATCCGCTCCGCAATCTTTTTCCGTGAGCGGGCAAAGGCCGCCTTTCTGGGCTTATATTTAAACCGCTCCACCAGCTCATCCAGCCGCTTAAGCTCCTGCTGCTGGCGCTCAAAAGCCTTCCTGGCCGCCGCCAGATCCTTCGTCTTCTGCCGCCGGTAATCGGTGTAATTTCCTGGGTACCGCTTAAGCCGTCCCTCCCGTAATTCATACACCACATCCGCCACCTGATCCAGGAAAAACCGGTCATGAGATACCAGCACCACCGCCTTCTCATAGGCCTTCAGATACCCCTCCAGCCACTGCACCGTCTTTAAATCCAGGTGATTGGTGGGCTCATCCAGCAAAAGAATATCCGGCTTTAAGAGAAGCAGCCGGATCAGCGAAATCTTCGTCTGCTCCCCGCCGGAAAAGGAGGAAAAACGCCGCTTTTTCTCCTCTTTTTCAAAGCCAAAGCCGGTAAACATGCGGTCATATTCCATCTCATAGGCAAACCGCTCCTGGGAAAAGGGATCCTTTGCCGGGCAGGCTTCCAGAAGAATTTCCTCCACCGTCTTATCCCCCAAAAGGATCGGCACCTGGTGCAGGATTCCTACCGTAAGCTTCCGGGAAGATTGTATCCCGGCGCCAACCCGCTTATCATCCCGGTCCAGGGAAATCTCCCCGGCCAACAGTTTAAGAAGGGTGGTCTTTCCCGCTCCGTTTGCCCCCACCAGGGCGATCTTTTCCTTTCCCTTTATCTCGAAATTAATGTGGGACAGCACCGGCTCACCGCCCATAGTCACTGTTCCGTCCGTAATCTGATACAGCATGTCTGCGCTCCCTGATTTGTTCCATTGTTCAAAAACTGGAAATATCTTACGAATTTTGCCACGGTTTTATTCTATCATATTCATTAAGAAAATCAACAGCATTTCATCCGCCGAAAACCCGCATCCATCATAACGCAGCCCATAAAAACATTTTTGATTTCCATCTTATTCATTTCCATTTTTTCAAAAAGCGGTTGACTTTCCCCTGTCCAGCACATATACTATTCACATCAAAATAATTTGATGTGAGGTGAGGTGAAGTGAGCGCATGAAAACGGAATATCAAGAGCAGGCAAAAATATTTAAGGCACTTTGCGATCCTAAGCGTCTCGCAATTCTGGAGCAGCTGCGAGGCGGCGAAAAGTGTGCCTGCGTTTTGCAGGAACCCCTTGATTTGACGCAGTCAGGCCTCTCTTATCACATGAAAATTCTTTGTGATTCTGGTATTGTTGTCAGCCGGCAAGAGGGAAAATGGACACACTACCGATTAAGTGTCTCTGGCAGAGATAAGGCAATGCAATTATTAAAGCAACTGACAACCCCCGATAACAAACAGGAGATAAACTGTCCCTGATGCGGACAGGAAGCACCATCAACCCTTAGATGGTGTTTCTTTTGCACTTACACATCAAAAAATTTTGATATATTGTTTATAAACATGAAAGTGAGGTATTATATGCGCGTATGGGAGTTTATTCAAGACCAGGTACTTGGCATGAAATGGCTTAATCAACTTACAGGAATGGGACTATCGGCACTTGGTCTCGATATCAATGGGCGAATCGGCGGCAGCATTCAGTTTTTTCTCTATGATGTTTTGAAAATTACAATCCTGCTCTGTGTATTGATTTTTGCCATTTCCTATATTCAAAGTTATTTTCCGCCGGAGCGAAGCAAACGTATTCTGGGGCGGTTTCATGGGATCTGGGCAAATATCATTTCCGCTTTATTAGGTACGGTAACACCCTTTTGTTCTTGTTCATCGATCCCGCTGTTTATCGGCTTTACGAGTGCAGGTCTCCCTCTGGGCGTAACATTTTCATTTTTAATTTCCTCTCCAATGGTTGATCTAGGGAGCCTTGTGCTGCTTATCAGCATTTTCGGCACAAAGGTGGCGATTGTCTATGTAGTGCTTGGCCTTGTTATTGCGGTGATTGGCGGCACAGTAATCGATAAACTGCATATGGAAAAGCATATTGCGCATTTTGTTCTCACCGCCGACAGCGCAGAGATTGACTCTCCCCATTTAACCATGCAAGAGCGTTTAACTTACGCGAAGGAGCAGATGTTTGATACCTTCAAGAGCGTATTTCCCTACATTCTTGCCGGAGTCGGCATCGGTGCGATTATCCACAACTGGATACCCGAAAGCTGGATAGAAGCAGTCCTTGGCAGCAGCAATCCTCTCGGTGTTGTCCTTGCTGCGATTGCCGGTATTCCCATGTACGCAGATATTTTTGGAACAATCCCTGTTGCAGAAGCTCTGCTGGCTAAAGGCGCGCAGCTTGGTACCGTTCTGTCATTTATGATGGCTGTTACAACTTTATCCCTGCCTTCCCTGATCATGCTGCGCAAAGCAATTAAGCCGAAATTACTGGCCTTATTTATCGGTGTTTGCACAATGGGAATCATCATTGTTGGTTATCTGTTTAATGTATTTCAATTTGTTTTACGATAAGGGAATCCGTCATTTGGGCAGTCCGCACCACAACTGGAACTATACTTAAGCCGCAGAACAGCGTATAATAAATCCAGCAGCACGCGAAACAGGTCAACAAAATAATAAGGTAAGAGGTATATGAATATGAAGGAAAACATTAAGATTACAGACTACGCAAACAGAATCACAGAGGCGCTGCCGAAAGGCATTCTCCTTAATTCAAAGCACACCAAATTCAACAGTATGGTGATCGGCTGGGGCGGACTGGGAACCGTATGGGGAAGGCCCACCTTTACCGTGTATGTGCGAGAGCACCGCTATACAAAGGCGCAGCTTGATGAAACCGGAGAATTTACCATCAGCGTCCCCATGGACAAACCAATCCCGCTCATTGCAAAGGTATGCGGCACGCAGTCTGGACGGGATGTGGACAAAGAAACCGAAGCAAATCTGACCCTGGAAGCTCCGGAAATTATCCGTGTACCGGGAATAAAAGAATATCCCCTGACTTTGGAATGCAAAATTTTGTATTCCCAGCGGCAGGAGTTAGAAAAAATTCCTGCTGAGATACGGGCACAAATGTATCCCCAGGACGTTGACGGAACCTATTTTATGGCTAATCAGGATCCGCATACTGCTTATATTGGTGAGATTGTTGCTGCTTACATGATTAAATAAAGAAACGTGCCTCCCCCGGCACACAGCATAAACCAGCCGGAAACCCAGGCTTCAAAAAGCCCGAATTCCCGGCTGGTTTTCGCTTATCCCTATGCGGTTTTCTATGTAATTATACTCCCTTAATCCTCTTTTTCCCCTAAGAATACGCTGATTATTTGACCGTAATCAACGGCTCCTGCTGCTTGATCTTCCCTAACTTCTCCGGCTGGCAGGAAGCAAACATGGCACTGTTTGCCACCAGCACTGCCGTGGTGGGGCTGTAGCCAGCTTCGCGGATCTTATTGATATCAAAGGTGAGAAGCTTCTGCCCAGCCTTTACTGTATCGCCCATCTTTACCAGCAGGTTAAAGCCTTCGCCCTTCATGTTTACCGTATCGATGCCCACATGAATCAGCATCTCCACTCCGCCGGGACCGGTAAGACCGATAGCGTGCAGGGTGTCTGTGGTAGAAGCGATGGTTCCGTCGAAAGGTGCGCAGACCTCGCCAATCTCCGGCTCAATGCCCACACCGTCTCCCAGGATTCCGCCTGCAAAAATCGGGTCCGGAATCTCGGCCAGAGGAATAACATTTCCGGTAATCGGGGCAAGAATGCGGCATGCTGCCTCGCCCTCGCCAGAGGGCTGGGTGGCTGCGGCGTCTGTCGATGCGGAACCGGATACAGTGGCTGCGGTTGCGGCTGTACCGGAACCTGCCGGTGTTCTGGCTGCAGATGCACTGACTGCTGCGCCGGAACCTGCGGAAGCTGCTGCCCCGCCAGCTGCATTTCCTGCCATCTCCCCATCTTCCGCCTCTTCCTCATCCTTCCACACAACCCAGGTCAAACCAAAGGAAATGACAAAGGATACAGCCAGAGTAATGGCATACTGTGCGGTATAATCCAGAGTAATCAGGAAGCCCGGAATGCCGGTAACACCGTAAGAGGTCGCTCCAATATGGAACATAGCGCCGATCAACGCGCCCAAAGCGCCGCCGATCATGCCGCAGACTAAAGGCTTCACCAGACGCAGGTTCACGCCGAAGATGGCGGGCTCGGTGATGCCCAGTGCTGCAGACAGAGAGGACGGAATGGCTACTGCCTTCATTTTCTTGTTTCTTGCCTTCAGACCTACAGCCAGGCAGGCCGCGCCCTGGGCAAAGTTTGCGGCGGATGCGATGGGCATCCAGATATTTAAGCCGCCTTCAGCGGAAAGCATACCCGCCTCGATTACATTGTACATATGGTGAATACCGCAGACCACTGTCAGAGGATACAGGGCGCCCATAATCATGGAGCCGATGCCGTGTCCCACAGAGATGATCCACTGAGCAAAGGAAAGCACGTAATTCTCTGCCACAGAGAAGATGGGGCCGATGATTCCCAGCGTCAGGAATCCGGTAATCAGCACCGTGCACAGAGGGGTAACAAACAGGTCAATCATCTCCGGCACCAGCTTATGCAGCCGCTTTTCCAGCTGGCTCATGAGCCACACGGCCATAATCACCGGGATCACGTGTCCCTGGTAGCCCACCTGACGGATGGGCAGGCCGAAAATGTGCCATACAGGAATTTCCGATGCTTCCATCCCGGCGATGGCCCAGGCGTTAATCAGATTCGGGTGAATCATAATCATGCCGATAACGGCGCCCAGGAAAATGTTTCCGCCGAACACTCTTGCCGCCGATACAGCGATCAGCACCGGCAGGAAGGTAAATGCCGTGTTGGCAAACAAATCCAAAATCCCGTACCAGTCGCTGCCCGCAAAGGCAGGGATGGCCTTTCCCAAAGCCTCCACCAGGCCCATCATCAGGCCGGAGGCCACGATGGCCGGAAGGATGGGCACGAACACATCGCCCAGGGCCTTGATGATCCGCTTAAACACCGGCTGCTTTGCCGCCGCTGCCGCCTTGACCTCCTCCTTGGTGGCCGCCGTCATGCCGCTTACCTTTAAAAATTCATCGTACACCTTATTCACCGTACCGGTGCCGATAATCAGCTGGAGCTGGCCGTTGTTGCTGAACACGCCCTTCACCCCGTCAATATTCTCCAGCTTCTTCATGTCGATCTTGCTGTTGTCCACAGTCACCAGCCGAAGTCTGGTGGCACAATGTGCGGCGCTGACCAGATTGGCGCGGCCGCCCAGATTGTCATAAATCTCTTTTGCGCACTTTGCGTAATCCAATGCCATAATGCTTCCCCCTAACTTTCTTTATGAAACGCCTGCGCTTGCCGCAGTCTTTTCTACCTTTCCTTTTTCCATCATTCCTGTATCTGCCTTCGGGTCAATCAGCCCGTACCGGACAAAGGCCCAGTAAATGCCGTCCTCCGTTACCGAAGGGCAGATGTCATCGGCCAGCTCCTTAAGCTTCCGGCTGCCGTTTGCCATGCAGACGCTAAAGCCCGCCGTCTCAATCATCTCCAGGTCATTCATGCTGTCTCCAAAAGCAATGGTGTTTTCCACGGGAATACCCAGATAGCTGCACACCCGCTCCACGCCCCGGCCCTTGTCAAATTCCCGACTCACCAGCTCCCCATTCACAAAGCCGTACCGGTCCGGCTCCTGGATACAGATGGAAAATTCCTTTTCCAGAACCCGGATCGGCTCCGCAAGCTGCTCCATGGTGGGGCTCATAACCACAATCTTGTACACCGGCTGCCCCTCATAAGCCTCCAGCGGAAGGATGTTTAAGGACTTTTCCAACTGCTCCCGCCACCTAAGAAGCTCGCTGTTTGCCCCCTCCACCGCATGCTCCCGCAAAAATTCCTTGAAGCCTTCGTCTGTGTAGGAGCCCTCCCGGCACTCGATGGTGTAAAATACCCCGTTTTTCCTGAGCACATCCTCCGCCTGCCTCTGCACCTCCTGGGATACCGGGCTGTCATAGATCACCTGATCCTGGCAGAGGATATAGCCGCCGGAGCTGGCAATCACCCCGTCAAAGGGATAAACCAGGAGCGGCGAAAGCATGCCGTAATTGCGGCCGGAGCACAGAAATACCAGATGGCCCCGCTCTCTGGCCTGCCGGATGGCCTGCAGCGC
>JAGHER010000043.1 GCA_017889125.1 Lachnospiraceae bacterium | reverse complement strand
TAGAGTGGTCCCACGGCGAGGTGAAGAAGCCGGAAACCATCAATTACAGAACCTTAAAGCCGGAAAAAGACGGTTTGTTCTGTGAACGGATTTTCGGACCCACCAAGGACTGGGAGTGCCACTGCGGCAAGTATAAGAAGATCCGCTACAAGGGCGTGATCTGCGACCGCTGCGGCGTGGAGGTTACCAAGTCAAGCGTCCGCAGGGAGCGTGTAGGCCACATCGCACTGGCCGCTCCCGTATCCCATATCTGGTACTTTAAGGGAATCCCTTCCCGTATGGGCCTGATCCTGGACATTTCCCCTAGGACACTGGAGAAGGTGCTTTACTTCGCCTCCTACATCGTGCTGGATCCGGGAAAGACCAGCCTCCAGTATAAGCAGGTGCTGTCTGAGAAGGAGTACCGGGAAGAAGTTGAGAAGAATGGCTACGGCACCTTCCGTGTAGGAATGGGCGCCGAGGCCATCCAGGAGCTTTTACAGGCCATTGACTTAGAGAAGGACTCTGAGACCCTGCGCAAGGGCTTAAAGGATGCTTCCGGCCAGAAGCGTGCCCGGATCATCAAGCGCCTGGAAGTGGTGGAGGCATTCCGCACCTCCGGCAATAAGCCTGAGTGGATGATCATGAACGTGATTCCGGTAATTCCGCCGGATATCCGTCCCATGGTACAGTTAGACGGCGGCCGTTTTGCCACCTCCGACTTAAATGACCTGTACCGCCGCATCATCAACAGAAACAACCGTCTGGCCCGCCTGCTGGAGTTAGGCGCACCGGACATTATCGTAAGAAACGAGAAGCGTATGCTTCAGGAGGCAGTGGACGCCCTCATTGACAATGGACGCCGCGGCCGCCCCGTTACCGGCCCCGGAAACCGTGCCTTAAAGTCCCTGTCCGATATGTTAAAGGGTAAGCAGGGCCGTTTCCGTCAGAACCTGTTAGGAAAGCGTGTAGACTATTCCGGCCGTTCCGTTATCGTGGTAGGCCCGGAGTTAAAGATCTACCAGTGCGGTCTGCCCAAGGAGATGGCCATTGAGCTGTTTAAGCCCTTCGTGATGAAGGAGCTGGTTTCCAACGGCACCGCCCACAACATCAAGAACGCGAAGAAGATGGTTGAGCGCCTGCAGCCCGAGGTATGGGATGTGCTGGAGGATGTGATTAAAGAGCATCCGGTAATGTTAAACCGTGCACCTACCCTGCACCGTCTGGGCATCCAGGCATTTGAGCCCATCCTGGTAGAGGGCAAGGCCATCAAGCTTCACCCCCTGGTGTGTACCGCATTCAACGCGGACTTCGACGGCGACCAGATGGCAGTCCATCTGCCCCTGTCCGTAGAGGCCCAGGCAGAGTGCCGCTTCCTGCTGCTGTCCCCCAATAACCTGTTAAAGCCCTCTGACGGCGGCCCCGTAGCTGTTCCGTCTCAGGATATGGTATTGGGTATCTACTATCTGACCCAGGAGCGCCCCGGTGCACCTGGCGAGGGAAGCATTTTCAAGAGTGTAAACGAGGCAATTCTGGCCTATGAGAATAAGGTAGTTACCCTGCACAGCCGGGTAAAGGTACGGGTAAGCCGCACCATGCCCGACGGCACCGTAAAGACCGGCATCATCGAGTCCACTGTGGGACGGTTTATCTTCAACGAGATCATTCCTCAGGATCTGGGCTTTGTGGACCGCTCTGTGCCGGAGAATGAGCTGAATCTGGAGGTAGACTTCCACGTAGGCAAGAAGCAGTTAAAGAAGATCCTGGAGAAGGTCATCAATGTCCATGGCGCCATCCAGACGGCCATCACCCTGGATGACATCAAGGCCATCGGCTACAAGTTCTCTACCAGAGCAGCCATGACCGTATCCATCTCCGATATGACGGTGCCTGCATCCAAGAAGCAGCTGATTGCTGATGCTCAGGCTACCGTAGACCGGATTTCCAAGAACTTCCGCCGCGGTCTCATCACCGAGGAGGAGCGTTATAAAGAGGTTATCGAGACCTGGAAGAACACTGATGATCAGCTGACCCATGACCTGCTGACCGGCCTTGATAAGTACAACAACATCTTCATGATGGCCGACTCCGGAGCCCGTGGTTCCGATAAGCAGATCAAGCAGCTGGCAGGTATGCGTGGACTGATGGCAGATACCACCGGTCACACCATCGAGCTTCCCATTAAGTCCAACTTCCGTGAAGGTCTGGACGTACTGGAGTACTTCATTTCCGCTCACGGTGCAAGAAAGGGTCTGTCCGATACGGCACTTCGTACCGCTGACTCTGGTTACCTGACCAGACGTCTGGTAGACGTATCTCAGGACCTGATTATCCGCGAGGTAGACTGCTGCGAGGAGGGCGAGATCCCCTACATGGAGATCAAGGCCTTCATGGATGGCCGCGAGACCATCGAGTCTCTGGAGGACCGTCTTACCGGCCGCTATATTGCGGAGACCATCACTGATCCTGACACAGGAGAGGTGGTTGTGGAAGCCAACCATATGTGTACGCCAAAGCGTGCCAAGGCTGTTGTTGAGGTGTTAGAGAAGACCGGACGCCAGTCCGTAAAGATCCGTACCGTCCTTTCCTGTAAGTCCCATATCGGTGTCTGCGCCAAGTGTTACGGCGCCAACATGGCTACCGGACAGCCGGTACAGGTAGGTGAGGCAGTCGGCATCATTGCCGCCCAGTCCATCGGTGAGCCTGGTACACAGCTGACCATGAGAACCTTCCACACCGGCGGCGTGGCCGGTGGAGATATCACCCAGGGTCTTCCCCGTGTAGAGGAGCTTTTTGAGGCACGTAAGCCCAAGGGCCTTGCCATCATCACCGAGTTCGGCGGTCAGGTAACCATCAAGGACACCAAGAAGAAGCGCGAGATCATCGTGACGGACAACGAGACCGGAAACTCCAAGACCTACCTGATCCCCTACGGTTCCCGTATTAAGGTTCAGGACGGCCAGTACCTGGAGGCCGGCGACGAGCTGACCGAAGGTTCCGTAAATCCGCATGACATCTTAAAGATCAAGGGCGTCCGCGCCGTTCAGGATTACATGATCCAGGAAGTACAGCGCGTGTACCGTCTCCAGGGCGTAGATATCAATGACAAGCACATTGAGATGATCGTCCGCCAGATGCTTAAGAAGGTAAAGGTAGAGGAAAGCGGCGACAGCGATGTGCTGCCCGGCGTATCCATGAACGTGCTGGAATTCAACGAGATGAACGAGAAGCTGATTGCCGAGGGCAAGAAGCCGGCAGAAGGCAAGCAGGTCATGTTAGGTATCACCAAGGCATCCCTTGCTACCGATTCCTTCCTCTCCGCAGCATCCTTCCAGGAGACCACCAAGGTGCTGACCGAGGCCGCCATCAACGGCAAGGTAGACCACCTGATCGGTCTGAAGGAGAACGTTCTGATCGGTAAGCTGATCCCCGCCGGTACCGGCATGAAGCGCTACCGCAACGTCAAGCTCAACACCGACCTGACCATGGAAGACGAGATCGACTTCGCAGACGATGAGGAAGAAGAGGACCTGATCCCCATGGTGGAAGCAGCAGAAGAGGAGAATAACGCTGCCATCGAAGATGACTTTGATGAGGAAGGCGACGAGAATTAAAGATATGTTTTTGCTTCCGCAGTAAATTAGGGATACGGAAAGACTAAGGAAACGCTGATTAAATCATCGTTTCCTTAGACCCTCCGGTGGATGTGCACGGATTTGCAAGGGAAATTGCTGCTACGCAGCGCAAATCCGGCACGGGAAACGCTTTAATCAGCGTTTCCCTAAGCATAATTGTATAAAGATAGAAAAAGAGCTGCCGGCATATGAGCCGGCAGCCTTTTTAATGGTATGACACAGAAGAATAATTTAACCGTCAATCAGTTTAACCATCAATCATGAGCTGGAGCCTGGACCGCCGGTCATGCCTGCCACCAGATCCCCGCTTGGCGATCCGGAAGAGCCGGAAGGACTGGAGGATCCGGATGGGCCGGAGGATCCAGAGGATCCGGTATTGCTGCAGGAATTGCCGGTAGTGTACACAATATTTGCATTGCTTCCGCCAGGACCGGAGTTTGTGCCGGAGCTGGTGGAGCCGCCTGGTCCGGAGGTTGTACCGGAATTTGTGCCGGAATTGGTGGAGCCGCCTGGTCCGGCAGTGGTGCTGGAGCCAGAGCTGGTCATGTTGGAAGCATTCACCCCGTTCGGATTCTGGCAGACGCCATCGGCATTGAAGGTATAACTGTTTCCGTTCAGCGTCAGGGTAGTGTTCGCTGCCATCACACCGGTAGTGGGATCCAGATAATAATACTTTCCGTCCACCTGAATCCATCCGGTCAGCATATGGCCGGCATTGTTGAAGTAGTACCAGGAGCCATTGATGGTTTTCCATGCTCTGGCCATCTTTCCGGAATCTGCATCCATATAATATTTGTTCGTGCCGTCGCTGAGCCATCCGGTCAGCATCCGCCCGTCACTGTTCAGATAGTAATATTCTCCGTTGACCTCTGTCCATCCCGTAGCCATCTTCCCATCGGAACCGAAATAATACCAGTAGTTGTCAATGGGACGCCATTCGGAAACCATACAGCGGCCGTCTGGGCGGAAGTAATACCAGGCGTCATCCATCTGCCGCCAGCCAATTGCCGTGGAACCGTCGCTGCGGAGATAGTAATAATTTTCGCCTTCTCGAAGCCAGCCCTTTATCATCGTGCCGTCGGTGTATAAATAATACCATTTTCCGCCGTCATTTACCCAGCCCGTGGACATCAGTCCGTTTGAATTAAAATAATACCATTTCCCATCGATCTGCTTCCATCCCAGACACATGGCGCCGGTGGACAGATCCATGTAATAGTAGCCGTCGGTGGTTTGAATCCAGCCCTTTTTCAGTGTGCCGTCATTCTGCACATAGGTCCAGCCGTTCGCCGTCTGCGTCCAGCCGGCGGCCATGGCGATTCCGGCAGGAGCCAATGTTAAAACAGCGAAAAGTCCGGCCGCGGCAGCAGCCTTCCATATCTTACGTTTCATAACATATATCCTCCTTTTGTTACCTACCAGTATAGCATATCTTGGAAATTGAGTGTTTAACTTTTTATTACAATTTGTCGGCGAAAGCCAGATGGCCTTCAGCGGCAGCACCTGCCCTTAAAAATCGGAGGCTTCGGGGGCAGCGTCTGCCCTTTAAGAAAATCGAGGGCTTCGGGCGGCAGCATCCGCACTTTGAGAAAGCCGGCGGTACCCGTTTTTTCCATACCGGTACATGACTATCGTATATTCGCCAAATTCGTCCCCCAGCTGGCTTTTGTAAACAGCCCATAAGCTCCACAGAAAGCCGGAGAGGGCCATATACGCTGTTAGAACGAAAAGCTCCTCCTGGCTGGGGTCCCGCTGCAGATACATCTTAAGCAGCGCCTCGCCCTCCTCAAAGCTGTAATAAGAATAAATCGAGCACATGGCAATATCCAGTATGGGATCTGCCATGCCGGCATATTCCCAGTCCAGAAGCCGTGCCTCCCCATTTTCCAGAATCAGTACATTGTCTGGATTCAGATCCACATGGGCCAGCACCCGCGGACGGGGAAGACGGTCCAGCTGATTCAAAAGCTCACCCATCCATCCCCGCACCTGAGTATAATCCTCAAAAGGAATACCGCCATGGGCGGTACACAGCTGCTCATAAAAGCGAATCCGCTCCCGGATATCAAAGCTGTGCCCGACAGAAATTCCTGATTGGTGAAGAAGCCGGGCAAGGGCCATACATTGTTCCATATCCTCCCGGCTGTGCCGGTCTGCCATGCGGGAATTTTCATAATATTCCGCTATCTTGTAGCCTGTATCTCCATTAAAATAAAGTACACGTTCTGTAATTCCCAGCGGCGCCACCGCATCGTAAACAGCCTTCTCCTCCCGCCGGTTAATCAGCTCTGCAGTTCCCGGTCCTGGAATGCGGCAGATATAATGCCTGCCCCGGATTGCAAAAAGAAAGGATTTGTTCGTCATCCCCGATTTCAGACAGCGCAGCTGGACGATCTCCGATTCCGGCACCCGGAAAACCTGAGCCACCAGCTCCATGGCCTGATTATTGGACCGGTTCTGATAGCGGCTGTCAAAGCGCCGCAGCTCTTCCAGATTCTCGAACTCATATACCTGATTCTCCGGCTGGCGGTTAATATACATAGCTGGCGGATTTAAGCGGTTTTTGCTGAGCTTATCCGGCTGAGCCTCCGCCTGGATAAGGTTCTCCAGCCGTCTTCTGGCCTGCCCGTTCACCAGATCCAGATAAACCTGCTCCCAGTAAAACTGCTCCGTTCCCGGCATGCGGTAATAGGCCTCCAGAACCGGCAGAAAGTCTGCGGAAAATTCCCGGGAAAAGAATACCGGCCCATACATCACCCAGGCATCTCTGCCGCCCACCGTCACATCGGTAATCAGTCCCTTCTTATTATAAGTAAGACACCATTCCGAAGTATTTCCCTCCATCTTCACCGAGGAGTACCAGGCGCCGCATTCATACGCATGATACATATTGTCACGCATCCAGTTATCCGAAGAGAGAACATACATATTCCGGCCTTCCAATACCTTTCGGGCGTGGTAAATGGTGGCCAGCGTATTTTTGCTG
Organism: Lachnospiraceae bacterium; assembly: GCA_017889125.1. Lineage (GTDB taxonomy): Bacteria > Bacillota > Clostridia > Lachnospirales > Lachnospiraceae > Caccovicinus. The sequence goes on along the minus strand of JAGHER010000043.1, from coordinate 917 downwards.
GAATATTCCGGGTTGTAAAGAAGCTGGACGCCATATTTGTCGATCAGATACTCAAATTTCTCCTTTAGATACCCTACCGCAATGGTGATATCCCGGATCCCCACCTCATGCAGCTGCCGGATCTGACGCTCGATCATTCGCTCGCCCTGCACCTCCAAAAGCCCCTTTGGCATTTCAAAGGTCAGGGGAACAAAACGTGACCCAAATCCTGCCGCAATAAACAAAGCGCCGTCTACCCGGTACGGCTCCAGAAACTGAAGGCCGGCCTCTGTCACCTGATATTTTCCGTCATCAGACAGCTCCAGATACCCCAGCCCGGAGCAGTCGCGCACCAGACCATTCACCGTTCCAAGAGAAACATCCAGCTTATCCGCCAGTTCACGCTGCGTAATAGACGGCGTTTCCAGGATGCTTCTGCAAAGCAAAGCCTTTCGATCCATAGCAAAATTCCTTCCTTATGTTCAAAAAAACTAAAATTAAATCATGTATGAACATTATAACAAAACTCCCGGGAAATGCAAGGGCCTCTCCGCAGAAATCCCAAAGAATGCCGAATCTGTCAGCCCCTTCATATCACCCCTCCCATTGTATAAGGATAAGTACAATTTTAAACAGAGTTATTGGTTTTGTAATAATTCCGTAAGAAAATGAACAGAGAAAAGTTATAGCAATTTCGAAAGATGTGTATTATACTATGGGTGTGATGGAGGTAATGATACTTCCAAGGAAATTAAGACAAGATTTTGCTATTTTAGGATTTTCTTAAAAATGTAGCAAAAAACTCTTGATAATTTCCATTATAGGAAGTATAATGACCTCGTAATGCAAACAGGAATTCAAAAAACAAAAGGAATTTCAAAAAGAAAAAAGGAGAGTGCATTCATTATGAGAAAGCAGACAAAGTTAGTTGCAGTTCT
>JAGHER010000257.1 GCA_017889125.1 Lachnospiraceae bacterium | reverse complement strand
CCCGCTCATACCTGAAGGCATCTTCCGTTACTACGGGATGGATTGGAGAAAGCTGCTTTATGAAACCCTCAGTCGGATACGCCAGTCTGGATGGGGATATTGTGGAACTATGCGGAATGCATTCTGTACGCGGAATGGATGGATTGGAATCCGCAATGTCGCTTCTGTGTTATAATACGGCAGAGTAATCTGGACAATAACAAATACGGCCTGCGGCTGGGACTTCGATTGGAAGGACTGCCACAGGCTAGTTTTTAAGGAGCGATTTAATGTTGCAATTTTGGGGCGATTTTATGGCTTCATTTTATGATTGACTTTCAAGGAACGAAATGGTATACTGAGCAAAGTTTTATAAATTTCTGCTTGCCGCCGGGGAAGCGTTTAGCGTTGATTTCGTATCGATAGGCCTATGGAGATACGAGATTGACGCTTATTTTTTTTGCCTGTGCGCTTGAACGGTTTGAAAGCAGGCCTGTTAATATTTGAGGAGGAAAAAATATGTGGTTATTATTGGGCACTACACTGACAGCAAGTTTTTTTGACAGTTTAAATCCTTCGGCTATTGCGCAGCAGATGCTGCTTCAGGCGATGGTAAAGAAGAAATGTCATATCTGGTTTTTTATTTTGGGTATTGGAATCGCAAATTTGATCATGGGCCTGGCCATTTATTATGGAATTGCTGCATGGGTATCAAAGTTGCTTGTAAAAATTACGAATGCGTATCCGCTCTATGTGTATGGGGCAGCGTCAATAGGCGGTATAGCCCTTTTTGCTGTTGGAATCCGTCTGATCATCAAGACTGGACAAGGCAATGCCGACTCGAATGATAATGAATACGAGGAAACCGGCAATATCAAAGCGCCTGCTCAGCTCTCTCCTGTATCCTTGTTTGTTATGGGAGCCGCTTTTTGTATGGTAGAATTGACAAGCGCATTTCCGTATTTTGGCTTTTTGGCACTCTTGACTGGTTATCATTTGCTATTTCCTTTGGCACTGTTCTTTATGATGATTTACAACTTTATGTATACACTTCCCCTTATCCTGCTCTATTTTGGATATAACAAAATGCAGGGGACGGCGGCAATCCAAAAATTAGAACGTGTATTGGATAAAGTTTCCTCGTATATTGTACCGGTTGTGGTAAGCTTGGCTGGTATCTTTTGCGTGTTTTATGGAGCGACATCGCTAATGGAAATAAACGTTAAAATCATTTAAGCAGGAGGAATTTTATGAATAAAATTATTACAATCAGTCGTGAATTTGGAAGCGGCGGCCGGGAAATCGGCCGACGTTTGGCCGAAGAAATGAAAATCGCGTATTATGACCAGGAAATCGTGGCAGCTTTGATAAAATGTACCCAAAACCTGGAGGATTATATCCGTTATATGGAAAAAGAACGGCCGCTTCCGCTGCTTCCGATCACAACTGCGCGTACATTCGGCCTGTCAACCAATCATGCTGTTACAGAAAATCTGAACTTTTATATGCAGGAAAGCAAGATTATACGGGAGGTTGCAGAAAAATCAGATTGTGTGATTGTTGGAAGATGTGCAGACTATGTGCTTCGAGATATGAATCCTATTCGCTTATTTATCTATGCAGATATGGAGTATAAAATTGCCCGATGCAAAGCCAAAGGCAATGATATCGAGAATCTTTTCGGCTCAGAGCTGCAAAAGAAGATAGTATCCATAGATAAAAAACGTTCAAGATATTATCAATTTTATACCAATCAGACCTGGGGAAAAATGGAACACTATGATTTGTGTATTAACACATCGTGCTATGCCCAAATTAAGAAAATTATTCCCGGCTTGACGGCTTTACTGGATTTAATCTAAACCAATCATAATAAAAAATAAGGGGATTGATTTCTGGGACTTTTCTGCTAAAATAGTCTAAAAGGGGACTATATGATGAAGGAATTAAACAGACCGAAAAACTTAAAACGCTTCTATCTTGCGTGGCAGAGATTAAACCATGTCTATGAGGAGTATGCAAAGAACCATGGTTTGACCTATATTTCTATGTTTGTCTTACAGTTGATAGATGACGGGACAACGCAAAAGGAATTATGCGATACGCTATTTTTTCCAAAACAGACCGTCAACAAAGTAATCCTCTCTTTTGAGAAAAAAGGATATGTAACATTAGCGGAAAATCCAGGCGATAGACGCGCCCGTTCTATTATGTTGACGGAAAAGGGACTTGCATTTCAAAAGCAAGTCATTTCCCGCATTGAAAAAGCGGAGTTAGAAACTTTTGCGTCTTTGACAGAACAGGAACAGCAGATTATGACAGACATTTGGGACAAATATACCGATGTTTGTATATCGAAAATCAAAGAATTTTAAATACTTCAGAGTGGAGGAAAACACATGAAAAAATTGGGTTTTGGGCTTATGCGGCTGCCGCTTGTAAATGACGATTTCTCACAGCCAGATAAGAAACTGTTGTGTGATATGGTTGACCTTTTTCTCGAAAAAGGATTTCAATATTTTGATACGGCATGGTTTTATCACAACGGACAATCGGAAGCTGCGATTAAAGAATGTCTAGTGGAGCGTTACCCGCGTTCTGCTTTTCTGCTTGCCGATAAAATGCCCCTTGTTCTTATCCATAAGGAAAGCGAATTAGAGGAATATTTTACCACACAGCTTGAGCGGTGTGGTGTGGATTATTTTGATTATTATTTAATCCATGATATGGGCGGCAACCGCCTCAAAGCGGCACAAGAAACGCATGTCTTTGAATTCCTTTCGGAGAAGAAAAAAGCTGGACTTGTAAGGCATATAGGATTTTCGTTCCACGATACCGCCGATGTGTTGGAGGGAATATTGTCTGAACACCCCGAAGTTGATTTTGTTCAAATACAACTGAATTACCTTGACTGGGAAAACGACACAATCCAATCCCGTAAATGCTATGAAACCGCAAAAAGGCATGGGAAACCCGTTATTGTTATGGAGCCGGTAAAGGGGGGAACACTTGCAAATATTCCGCCAAAAGCAGAAAAACTGTTTCGCACCGAACGTCCCGACCTGTCTATTGCTTCATGGGCAATCCGCTTTGCGGCAAGCCATGAGAATGTGATGTTAGTTTTAAGCGGCATGAGCAATTTGGAACAAGTCAAAGATAACTTGTCCTATATGAAAAACTTTACTCCATTTACAGAAGAAGAATATGAGCTAGTTCAAAAAGCAGCAGACATCATCAATGAAAGTATTGCCATACCTTGTACAGGCTGCGCTTACTGCATAAATAAATGCCCGAAAAACATAGCTATTCCAAAATATTTTGCTCTTTACAATGCGGATATGCAGGAGTTGGAAACAAAGGCATGGACAGCACAGACTATGCTTTATAGCCATTTATCGGAACAGTATGGAAAAGCGAGCGACTGTATTGAGTGCGGACAATGTGAAAAGATGTGCCCGCAGCATCTTCCTATCCGAGAATGGTTGAAGAAAGTTGCCGCTGTATTTGAGAGAACTTTGTGATGAAGTGGCGCTGGGGTTCATTTTCCTGCCTTGACATTTTATTAAATCTCTGCTAAACTGAACAAGCTGTTTTGGATGTAACGAGGGGATGAAAAGCCTTAAGCGGCTTCGTCTCCTCGTTTTTAATTGCGAAGTGCCTGGACTGGAGCAGGCCATGCGTAGTAAATGGATTGAATATTGAATAAAGAAAGGACAGATGCAATAATATGGAAACAATTCGTTTTGAGGAATTAAATTTGTGTGACCCGATCCTGCGGGCGGTGGCGGAAATGGGCTTTGAGGCGGCTTCGCCCATTCAGGCCCAGGCGATCCCGGCGCAGTTAGAGGGACGGGATATGATCGGCCAGGCACAGACGGGTACGGGAAAGACGGCGGCTTTCGGCATTCCGCTGCTGCAGAAGATTGACCCGGAGAATAAGAAGCTTCAGGCCATCGTGCTTCTTCCCACCAGAGAGCTGGCCATCCAGGTGGCGGAGGAGATTCGCCGCCTGGCAAAGTTTATGCATGGAATTAAGGTGCTGCCGGTGTACGGCGGACAGGATATTGTGCGGCAGATCCGTTCTCTTAAGGATGGCGTGCAGGTGGTAATCGGCACGCCGGGCCGGGTGATGGATCACATGCGCCGCAAAACCATCCGGGTGGATCATGTCCATACGGTGGTGCTGGACGAGGCGGATGAGATGTTAAATATGGGCTTTTTGGAGGATATGGAGACCATCTTAAGCCAGCTGCCCGAGGAGCGTCAGACGGTGATGTTTTCTGCCACCATGCCTCCGGCCATTGCGGAGATTGCCAGAAAGTTCCAGCAGGATCCGGTGATGGTGCGGGTGGTGAAGAAGGAGCTGACCGTGCCCAAGGTGATCCAGTATTATTATGAAGTAAAGCCGAAGAACAAGGTGGAGGTGCTCTGCCGTCTGCTGGATCTTTATTCCCCCAAGCTTTCTGTGGTTTTCTGCAATACGAAGAAGGGCGTGGATGAACTGGTGCTGGCTTTGCAGGGAAGAGGATATTTTGCAGAGGGACTTCACGGCGACTTAAAGCAGGAGCAGAGAGACCGGGTGATGAACGGCTTCCGGAACGGGCGGACGGAGATTCTTGTGGCTACGGACGTGGCGGCCAGAGGAATTGATGTGGACGATGTGGAGGCAGTGTTTAACTTTGACATTCCCCAGGATGATGAGTATTACGTGCACCGGATTGGCCGGACGGGCCGGGCTGGCCGGGAAGGAAAGGCCTTCAGCCTGGTAGTGGGCAAGGAAGTCTACAAGCTGCGGGATATCCAGCGCTACTGCAAGACGAAGATTATTCCCCAGGCCATCCCGTCCCTGGATGATATCACCGATATCAAGGTGGAAAAGATCATGGATCAGGTGCGGGACATGCTGGAAAACAATGACTTAAGCCAGATGATCAATGTGATCGAGCAGAAGTTAATCGAGGAGGATTATACAGCCTTAGATCTGGCGGCGGCTCTTCTTAAGATGAATATGGGCGAGGACAATGAGGACATCATCGATAATTTCGAGCCTGCCCGTTCTCTGGATGAGCTGGATCGGTACGGGCGGGGCGGACGCCGCTACGGCCGTGAAGGCAGCCGGGACAGCAATTTCCGGAATTCCAGAAATCGCAGAAGAGGTGCGGTTGACCGGGCTGCGGTAGATTACGTGGTTGGCGATGATACGGCAAGGCTGTTTGTGAACATCGGCCGGAATCAGAATGTGACTCCAGGGGATATCCTGGGCGCTATCGCCGGTGAGTCCGGCATCCCTGGAAGAGTGGTGGGCAGCATCGATATGTATGATGGATACACCTTTGTGGAGGTGCCCAGAAAGTATTCCGACCAGGTGCTTAAGGCCATGGAAAATGCCAAGATTAAGGGCAAGAAGGTGCGGATCGAGCGGGCCAATGGGCGGCGGTAAGAAGCGGCCAGATCAGTATATGAAAAGTAGCCAGAGAATCCAGCCCCATCGCCACAGGCGATTTGGAATGGGCTGGATTCCGTTACAGTTCGCGCCTAGCGTGAACTGTAACAGCGGCCAGGATCAAGGGGCAGAATCCCTCTCTGCACTCTTGACGGGGCCGGAGAGACTGGGTATACTTATGGGGAAGGAAGAAATTTTCTTTTTTCGGAAGAAGAGAAGAAAGATTTTTTGCTCCGGTCAGACCTGCCTGTGGAGAAGGGCTTTACGTGTTTTGGCTGGAGAGGATAAGGAGGGACAGGGTTATGATACTGCAGAGCAGAAGAGTCTGGATTGGCGGACAGTTTATCCCGGCACAGCTGGAGCTTGAGGGAGAGAAGATCCAGGCAGTGCATCCCTACGGCAGGAAGACGCCGGATGTGGATTATGGGGAGCTGCGGATGGTTCCGGGCTTTATCGACGTACACACCCACGGGGCCTACGGCTTTGATACCAATGACGGGGAGCCGGAGGGCCTTCGGGACTGGATGCGGCGGATTCCAGAGGAAGGGGTAACGTCCATTCTTCCCACCACGGTGACCCAGATGCCGGATGTGCTGACGAAAGCCGTGGCAAATGTGGCTAAGGTGGCAGAGGAAGGCTATGAAGGCGCGGAGATTCTGGGCATTCATTTTGAAGGGCCTTATTTGGATATGGACTACAAGGGCGCTCAGCCGCCGGAGGCCATTGCCAAGGCGACTGTGGAGCAGTTTAAGCAGTACCAGGAGGCCGCTCACGGGATGATTAAGTACATCACCCTGGCCCCGGAGCATGACGAGGAATTTGCCCTTACCCGCTACTGCCATGATACCGGCGTTGTGGTGAGCATGGGCCATTCGGCTGCTTCCTATGAGGATGCGCTGATGGGCATTGCCAATGGCGCCACTTCCATGACCCATGTGTACAATGGCATGACCGGCTACCATCACCGGAAGCAGGGCCTGGTTAATGCGGCCTTCCGGGTGCGGGAGATTTTCGGTGAGATTATCTGCGACGGCTGTCATTCGGATGTGAATGCGCTGAATGTGTATTTTACGGCCAAGGGCCGGGATTTCGGCATCATGATCAGCGATTCGCTCCGGGCAAAGCACTGCCCGCCAGGCGGGGATTACACCCTGGGCGGACATGCCATCGAGATCGGCGAGGATGGCCTGGCCAGACTTAAGGGCACAGATACCATTGCTGGAAGCACACTGTATATGAACCGGGGACTTAAGATTTTGGTGGAGCAGGCCCAGGTGCCTTTTGATGCGGCATTAAATTCCTGCACGGCCAATCCGGCCAGATGCCTGCGTGTGGATGACCGGAAGGGATATCTGCGGGCTGGCTATGATGCCGATGTGGTGGTTCTGCGGGATGATTATGAGGTGGAGCAGACGTACTGCCGCGGGAAGGCTATGCTTTAGGTAAACGAGTACTTTGACGCAGAAAAGAATGAAGAAGCCGCTTTCACCTGTTTTATGGGTGGGGGCGGCTTCTAAATTTAAAGTGAATATGAAGAATAATGTGGCTGGATGTCTTTTTGTCTATGCTCATTTAGCCACAGTGTTTTTTGATAAATCTGAATCTATACCATAAATCTTGTGAGAAGTCCAATTATAATACAAAGTATACCTGCAAATCTTGCACCCAATTTACCTGCTTTATTATCATACCGTTCTGGGCAAACAGGATTTAAGAGAAAGACCAGCCCATATAGAATCCATGCAATATTAGAAAATATGCCGTTGTGAAAAGCAAACTCAAGTAGTTTTCCGATAATTATAAGTACAATTCCCAAAATAATTTGCTTTTTGAATGTTAAATTTTTCATCAGAAATCACCCTCATTAAATTTGAAATAACCGTATCAAAGGAAGACATACCTTTTGACACCGTATCTTATTTTCAGTTTACCATAATTCTGAGAGTGTGGAAATAATGAGTTTTGAGAGGCCCTGATCTGCGTGAATCGCAATGATTCAATACACAGTCAGGGCCGCCTTTTTGCTTATTTTTTCATTATTTAAGCAGTGCTGTCTCCAGATCCGCAAGCATCACATCCAGGGCGGTGATTCCGCCCTCTGCGGTGTACCACACAGCCGGATGCTCCAGATAGATTAAGTTTCCGTCCTGGTAAGCGCGGGTACCCATGACCAGCTCATTTTCCATAATGTCCTTTGCCAGCTGAGCGCCTTCCGTTCCGATGGCGGAATCCCGGTCCATAACGAAGATGTAGTCCGGGTCAAGGCTGACCAGAAGCTCGAAGGAGCTTTCATTGCCGTGGGTGGAGGTCACATCGCTGTTGGCCAGGTTTTCAAAGCCCACCTCTATGCCGATGAGGGAGCAGCGGCCGTCATTGCCAAGTACATTAAAGCCGCCGCTGGTGCACATGCCCACTACGGCTGTTTTTCCTTCTGCAAAATCTGCCAGGGTTTGAATACGGGCATCAAATTCCGCCATCAGGCTGTCCACCTGCTCCTCCAGGCCAAAGATGGAGGCGATGGCAGAGGCATTTTTCTCCACACTTGCGGCTACTCCAAGGTTGGTGTCGGTGGCCAGATAGACTACGGGAGCGATCTCGCTGAGGGCATCATAGCTGCTGCTTAGGCGGCCGCCGATAAAGATGATGTCCGGCTCACTGGCCATAACGGCCTCCAGGTCAGCTTCCTTGATGGTGCCAAGATTGGCCACGGACTCATCAGTCACATAAGCCTGAAGGTAATCCAGGGAGGTAGATGCGCTTCCCACTACCCGGTCGCCTAATCCAAGATTATCCAGGATATCCAGGCTGGCCATGTCCAGCACGGCAATGCGCTGGGGGTCAAAGGGGACTTCCAAATCGGTCTCCTGACGGTTTCCGTCCAGAGAGGTGATGGTTACCGTCTCAGGATTTTGGGACGCCTGACTGGCATCTTTACCCGCAGAAGCGTTGGCACCCGCAGAAGCGTTGGCACCTGCAGAAACATCCGCATCCGCAGAAACATTCGCATCCGCAGAAGCATCCGCGCCAGCAGAGGTGTCAGAAACCGCAGAACCGCCCGCTCCGGCAGAAGCGCCAGAATTACCAGAACCGCCCACCCCGCCAGGGGAGCAGGCGGCAAGGCCTGCGGTCAGCATCAGGGTCAGGGCAAGCAAGTTTACTCTTCTTTTCATCATAAAATTCTCCTCTCAAAATCACATTGTTAAAATGCTAAGAAAACGCTGATTAAAGCATTCCCCTAATAATAAATGGATAATGGCTTCCCATTAATCTCCATAATCTCAAAGTCCACCCCATAGATTTCCGACAGGTTTTCCCGGGTCATGACCTCGTTCACCGGCCCGAATTTCACGATCTGTCCACCGGCGAAGGCGCAGATATAGTCGGAGTAGAAGGCGGCGTAATTGATTTCGTGAAGCACAAGGATTACGGTTTTGCCCAGCTCGTCGCAGAGGCGGCGGACGATCTTCATCATGTTGGTGGCGTGATAGATGTCCAGGTTGTTTGTGGGCTCGTCCAACAGGATGTATTCCGTATCCTGGGCAATAACCATGGCGATAAATGCCCGCTGCCGCTGGCCGCCGGAAAGCTCGTCGATGAACCGGTCACGGAAATCGTCCAGCTCCATGTAGGAGATGGAACGGTCGATGATTTCTTCATCTTCCCTGGTGAGACGGTTCCCGGAGTAAGGGAAACGTCCGAAGGCCACCAGCTCCCTTACAGTAAGCTTCATCTGAATATTGTTCTGCTGGGTCAGGATTGCCAGGCGTTTTGACAGCTCCCGGCTTTTCCATTTGGAAATATCTGTTCCTGCAAAGTCTACGATGCCGCTGTCTCTGGCAATCAAACGGGACAAGATGTTTAACACCGTGGATTTTCCGGCGCCGTTTGGCCCGATCAGGGAAATCACCGACTTTTCCGGGATCTGAAAGCTGACAGAATCCACTGCTGTCTTGCCGTCGTATTTCTTCGTCAAATCTTTTACAAACAAGGTTAAATCCTCCTTTTTTTTTCCTTACACCTTCCTCCTGGTAAGCAGCAGGTACAAAAAATACAGGCCGCCGCCTACGGTGATAAAGACGCTTACGGGGATAGTATAGGAATATACCCGCTCCACCAGAAGCTGTCCGCTAAGCAGGATCACCATGCCGAAGAGGGCGCTTCCCAGGATCAGCTGACTGTGCCGGTAGGTTTTTAAAAACTGCCGGGACAGATTGGCGATAATCAGGCCCAGGAAGGAGATGGGGCCCACCATGGCGGTGGCGATAGCGATGAATAGGGTCACCCCCAGAAGCAGGCGGCGGATGCAGCGGTCATAATCCACCCCAAGATTGATGGCCTGATCTTTTCCCAGGGTCAGCACATCCAGAAGAGCCAGTTCCTTTCGCAGCACAAGGATGAGCAGCACCATCAGCACCACAGAAAGCACAAGGATTTCCGAGTTGATATTGCTGAAGCTTGCCACCAGAGTGGCTAAAAGGGCATCGTACTCATTGGGATCCATGATCCGCGTCATGGCGGACTGGATGCTGGAAAAGAAGGAGGAAAGCACGGTTCCCACCAGGAGCACATACAGGATGCTGTGGCCGGTTT
>JAGHER010000256.1 GCA_017889125.1 Lachnospiraceae bacterium | reverse complement strand
TATAAAGGAGCGAGGTCATAATGAAAGCCACCAGATAAAAAGCTCCCCCAATAATGTATCCATTGGAAACGCCGCTTAAAACGGAAGCAATTCCATTTCCCAAAAGTTCAGCTGCACCCGTCTGTCCCAGGGCTTCTCCCACTACAGAAACGCCCACATAAAGAAGAACGGTGGACATATTCAGATTATCAATGGCTTCCCGCTCAGTCAGCACTCCCGTAGCAACCACAAGAACCGCACCAATCATAGTAACCTGCCAGGAGGAAATGCCAACCATAAGCCCAATTACTACCGCCACAAAAATGCCGTAGCCTAAAAACTCCCGAACCGGGTCAAGGGGCTCCTTTTTGACCGTCTGTCTCTTGGCCACTTCCTTTATGGCAAATTCCGGCTCTTCCGGAAGGAATCTGGGAATCACAAAAATAGCCAGAAAAATCGTGATAATTCCCACTGGAAGAAGCACCAGCGTTTCGCTCCACATATTCAGCTGCGTTGCCGTCCAGCCATAGGATTCCATATATCCGTTCTGGGTCACATACCAGGCCGCGTAAGGCCCGATGGGTTCAATAATAAAGGTTGTGGACACGGAAGCGATTGCTACCGGATACATCATCTTGGATGGGCTGATCTTCATGCGTTCACACATATTCTGTACCAGCGGACATACTAAAGCAAACAGCGCTACAATGCTGGGCACAAACTGTCCCAGAATACAGGTAACAATCACATAAGATGCCAGAATCTTTGTAAAAGAGCCATCGGTAATCTTATAAAGAAGTCCGGAAATATGGTCAATCATTTGCGTCCTTCCCAGACCGGCTGCCACCACAAACATCGCCGCCATGGTAATTACTGTGGAACTTCCAAAGGTCTTAAGCGCAGTGGCTGAATCCACACAGCCAGTTAAAACCAAAAGAACCAGCGCTCCCAGCGCCGTAAATGACATGGGAATCTTGTTTAAAAAGAACAGAACTACCATTCCCACAAAAATAATCAAACATATCACCATTGTGTTCATTTTCTCTTCCCCCTTAATTTCTTATGTTCTTCCTTTTTCGCAGTATACGCAAACGTTATTCCCCCTCAGTACACTGCCTTTTATCCTGCGGCACGGATCCGCACCCTCTACCAGCAGGGATTTACCTCTTTAGGTATTGGAGAGACAAAGGGCTTTCCTCCCGTCTTTTCCGTGAATTCGCGTTTCGCCTTATCTAACAGGTCAGGATGCTCGATCAAATCAATCCCGGAGCCTGCCATGACCATTCCCGCATAAAGCATTCCTTTTTTAGCAAAGCTGCTCTTTCCCACAGCGGTCATCTGCCAGCTGTGCATCGCGCAGCCAGACGGAAGTGTGCAGCCGTTAATCTGCCCTACCGGGCACACAGAGCTGACATCCCCCACATCGGAAGAAGCAAAACCCTGCCGCTCTTTTGGCAGCGGAAAGACCACATTGTGAAGCGGCGTGGCACTGTTTTGCAAAAGCCGGGCCCGCTCAGCCTCATCCTCCACATCTGCAAGAAGGAGATCAAAATAAGATGGATTTCCCTGGCAAGTCTCCCTGACCGCTTCCGCGTAAGCCAGCTCCTGCTGGTCATAGGACGGAAGGGGAATACTTTCCAGGTTGCTCTGCATTACTTTCAGAAGCTCCATATTAATTATAGTATCTGAGGTCGCCTTAATAAAAACCGCTTCCATTTCCGTTTCTGTCATCAGCGCCGCTCCCCTGGCAATCTTATTCACTCTCTCGAAAAGAGATTTTACCGCTTCCGCTTTCGGCGCTCTCATCAGGTACAGCACCTCCGCGTACGCCTGGACAATTCCCGGACTTGTACCGCCTGCATTGGTAATCGCATAGTGAATCCGATTATCCGAAGGGATATGCTCCCGCAGATACTGAACGCCAGTGTTCATCAATTCCACCGCATCCAAGGCGCTCCTTCCCAGCTCCGGAGACATTCCCGCATGAGAGGACACCCCTCTGAATTTGTACAAAATCTGACAATTGGCGGTAGTCCGCTCCGAAGCGGCGCTGTTGACTTCTCCCGGATGCCAGCAAAATGCCGCGTCCAGATCATCAAAAGCTCCATCTCTGGCCAGAAATCCCTTTCCTGCCCCGCCTTCTTCTGCCGGACATCCCATAAGCTTTACCTGCCCCGGCTTTCCGGTTTTCTCCAGGTACGCTTTTATGCCGATGGCCGCCGCAAGGGCTCCCGTCCCCAAAAGATTATGGCCGCAGCCATGTCCCGGCGCGCCCTCCTCTTTTGGGCATTTTTCCGTCAATCCGGCCTTTTGGCTAAGCCCCGGCAGCGCATCGTATTCCGCAAGAATGCCAATTACCGGTTTTCCCTTCCCGAAGCTTCCGGAAAATGCCGTGGGAATGCCCGCCAGATTCCGTTCTACCTGGAAACCCTCTGCCTCTAAAACACGGCAAAACTCCTCTGCGGCAAAATGCTCCTGATACTTTACCTCTGGATTTTCCCAGATCTGGTCACTAAGCGAAAAAAGCAGGTCTTTCTTTTCTTCTATGCACTTAAGACCCCATTCTTTATCCCGCATCCTGTCCCTCCTTTTTCCCGCGGCCCGCAGCCGCTTTTTGCAAAAAAGCACCAAAAGCAGCATGTCCTATACCGCCTTTGGTGCTTAATCACTTGGTTTTTATTCTAACTGCCGCCGCCTGCTGCGTCAAGATTTTCTATCGTCCTTGATAGCGTAACCTTACCTGGGGATCCACACAGGCAGACTTCACCACGGGCATTTTCTCTTCGTTCAACCTCAGCATATTCCTGCTATTGATGAATTGAAATAGTACCTTGCTCCTGTCTGCCTGCTT
>JAGHER010000255.1 GCA_017889125.1 Lachnospiraceae bacterium | reverse complement strand
TCCCCAAGATACGCCTTAATAACCTCCGGGTCATTGAGTACCTCGGATGTGGTGCCCTGTTTTAAGACCTGGCCGAAGTTTAACACCGTCAGTTTCTCACAGATGCCGCTGACCAGCTTCATATCGTGCTCGATCAGCAGAATGGTCATGTCGAAATGATCCCGCACAAAGCGGATGGTCTCCATCAGCTCCTGGGTCTCATTGGGATTCATTCCGGCTGCAGGCTCGTCCAGAAGCAGAAGCTTTGGCCCTGTGGCCAGGGCCCGGGCAATTTCCAGCTTTCTCTGCTGCCCATAAGGAAGGTTGGAAGCGCTGACCTCCGAAACATTTTCCAGGCCAAAGACCTCTAACAGCTCCATTGTCTTTTCATCCATGGCCTTCTCTGCTTTCATATAAGAAGGAAGCCGCAGAATCCCGGCAATGGTAGAGTAACGGTAGTGGTTGTGCAGTCCGGCCTTTACATTGTCCCGGACAGACAGCTCCTTAAACAGGCGGATATTCTGGAAGGTTCTGGCGATTCCCGCCCGGTTGATGTCAACGGTCTTTTTGCCCGTAATGTTCTTCTCATTCAGCACGATGCTTCCCGTATCCGGCTTATAAACGCCGGTAAGGAGGTTGAATACCGTGGTCTTTCCCGCGCCGTTGGGGCCAATAAGCCCGTAAAGCTCGCCCTTTTTGATCTGAATGTTAAAGTCATCCACCGCCTTCAGGCCGCCGAAGGAGATACTTAAATGGGTAACATCCAACAGATTGCTCATGGTCAGGCCACCTCCTTCTTATGTCCTTTAAAGCGCTCCATAAGCCTCTCCCTGAACGCAATGGCGCTGGGAGCGGAGGTAAAGAGCATCATGGCAATCAGGACAATGGCATAAATCAGCATCCGGTAGGTGCTGAAGCTTCTGAGAAGCTCCGGCAGGGCCGTCAGCACCACGGCCGCAATCATGGAGCCGCGGATATTTCCGATACCGCCCAATACCACATAAACCAGAATCAGGATAGACATGTTGTAATCAAAGCTCTTTCCTGCCAGGCTGGCATAGTTGTGGGCATAGAGAACGCCGCCCACTCCCGCTAAGGATGCGGAGATGGTAAAGGCCATCAGCTTATACTTGGTGATATTGATTCCTACAGATTCCGCGGCAATCCGATTATCACGGATCGCCATGATGGCACGGCCTGTCCGGGAATTAATCAGGTTCAGCACAATAAACAGGGTAATTAACACCAGAATAATGCCGATATTGAAGGTGGAAGCCCTGGGCGTCTTGGCGATGCCCTTTGCTCCCTCGATAATCACCTGGCCGTCCTCTAAAAGGTTTAATCCCTTCTTGGACATGGCGATGTGGATGCCGTTGGCATCCGTTCCCACGTACAGCACATTGACCACGTTCTTAATGATCTCGCCAAAGGCCAGAGTCACGATAGCCAGATAGTCGCCTCTTAAGCGCAGCACCGGGATTCCGATGAGAATGCCGAAGAAAGCCGCTGCCGCTGCCCCGATCACCAGGGCAATCACCAGACGAAGGGTGTCATTTGCAATACTCTCTGCCATCAGCTTGGAAAAGAATGCGCCGGAAAATGCGCCCACGCACATAAAGCCCGCGTGGCCCAGGCTCAGCTCTCCGGAAATGCCGACGGTCAGGTTTAAGGACACCGCCAGAATCACGTACATGCATAAAGGCACCAGAAGTCCCTTTAACTGATTGCTTAAGCCGCCGGTAGCAGTGAGAACCTGAACCACCAGCCAGAAAGCAATCACCAGGCTGTAGGTGATGGAATTGTTGATTAACTGTTTTCTCTTTGTCTCCTTCATCTTCTGCACCTACACTTTCTCGCTGATTTTCCGTCCAAAAAGTCCTGTAGGACGGATCAGAAGCACCAGAATCAGCACCAGGAACACAATGGCGTTGGAAAGCTGGTCGGAGATGTAGCGCTTCGCCAGCTGCTCGATGATTCCCAGAACAATACCGCCGATAAAAGCGCCGGGAATAGAGCCGATGCCGCCGAACACAGCGGCCACGAAGGCCTTGATTCCAGGCATGGAGCCGATATAGGGATCCAGATTGTCATAGGCGGAGCAGAAGAGAACGCCTGCCACTGCCGCCAGGGCAGAGCCGATGGCAAAGGTCAGGGCAATGGTGGAGTTCACATTAATCCCCATCAGGGTAGCCGCCTCCCGGTCTTCAGACACGGCCAGCATGGCCTGCCCCATCTTTGTCTTATTAATAAAGGTGGTCAGGGCCACAATAACCGCCAGACAGGTGATTACGGTGACAATGGTCACGGCAGAGATGGACAGCTGCCCTCCCGCCAGCTGCAGGGGGGGAAGATCAATCACAGAGGTAAACTTTTTCGGCGTAGGGCCAAAGATCAGCAGAACCAGATTCTGCAGCAGATAGCTGACGCCGATCGCGGTAATCAGCACCGCCAGTGAAGAAGCGCCTCTTAAGGGTTTATAGGCTATCCGCTCAACGGTAACGCCCAGAATCGTGCAGATCACAACTGCTGTCAAAATACCCAGACCGGTAGGCAGCCCCATGGTGTTTACAACCGTAAACGCTGCAAAAGCACCCACCATAATGATATCGCCGTGGGCGAAGTTCAGCATCTTGGCGATTCCGTACACCATTGTATATCCAAGGGCAATGATGGCATAGACGCTGCCAAGGCTGATGCCGCTGATTAAGCAAGACAGAAAACTCATAAACGTAACACCTCTTCACTTTCTCTAAGGAGTATCTTTAAATATAAACAGGAGGGTTGCCGCTGTGACAACCCTCCCTTGGGCCTTTCCGTGCAGTTACTGCATCTCGTACTCGCCGTTTACAATCATCACAGCCTTGGGCTCTTTGTGAGGCTCGCCGTCCTCAGTCCAGGTCATACCGCTACCGGTAAGTCCGTCAATCTCAATCTCTGTCATGGCAACCTTTAATGCCTCGCAGATATCCGAAACAGACATCTCCGGATTAATGTCAGCCTTCTCAGCAGCAGCCTTGATGGCGTAAACTGCATCGTAGGAGTCTGCGGCAAACTGGATAGGCTCAATTCCGTAAGCCTCAGTGTAAGCGGCTACGAAATCCTGGCTTCCTTCCTCATCAGCGGAGAAGGGAGTAAGGAGCATCAGTCCCTCAGCCAGGGAAGTATCGAAATTCTCAACGGTCAGAATACCATCCATACCATCGCAGCCAAAGAACTGGGGCTCATATCCCATGTCGCTGGCCTGCTTTAAGATGGTGGAAGCCTCAGAGTAGTAGATGGGCAGGAATACTAACTCTGCGCCTGCATCCTTACACTCCGTCAGCTGTACGGTAAAATCGGTATTTGTATCACTGGTAAATGCACCGGCAGCTACGATCTCCAGGCCCTGGCCTGCAGCCTCCTCCTCGAAGGACTCGTAGATTCCGGTGGAATACTCTGTGGAGCTGTCATAGATCACGCCAATCTTGGTGGCCATTCCATGCTCGCCGATGTACTGAGCAGAAGCGCGGCCCTGATCCGGATCAGAGAAGCAGATACGGAAAGCATTGGGCTCGGAAATACTCTCTACAGCAGAGCCGGAGGGAGTAATGTGGAACATATTGTCCACGGAAGTCTCAGCCAAAACTGCGATACAGGGCTGGGAAGTGGTGGTTCCTACCAGCATCTGCATGCCCCAGTCCTTCAGCGCGTTGTATGCGTTTACTGCCTTCTGGGTGTCATTCTCGTCATCCTGGCAGTTGTACTCAACCTGGTAACCATTGATGCCGCCGGCTTCATTGATCTCCTTTACAGCCAGATCAGCACCGTTCTGAACAGCGATACCATAGTTGGCAGCGGCTCCGGTCAGGGGGCCGATGGCTCCAATCTTAAAGGTCGCACCCTCAGCAGCAGTCTCGCCGCCCTCAGCAGCTTCTCCGCCCTCTTCTGCTGCGCTCTCATCAGCTGCAGCCTCTGCGGTTGTCGTTTCCTTTGTGTCAGCGCTGTCAGAAGTGCTGGAGCCAGAACCACCGCAGGCAGCTAAAGAAAGTGCCATCACACCTGCAAGTCCAAGACTTAAATACCTCTTTTTCATAATTATTCCTCCTCTTTTTGCCTTAAAGCTTTCCTAATTATAGTTTTTCAGATAAAAAATGTCAACTATTTTCTGTATCTTGGAGGAGGACATTTGTATCTTTACCAGAATACATCCTGAATTTCTACCCGCTTATCTCTAAGCATCAGATCATTTACTGCCTCTTTCGGCGATTTCCCCTCAAAGAGGACCTGGTTCACCTGCTCGATAATGGGCAGAGACTGGTGATACTTTTTCCCCAGAGCCAGGGCTGCTTTAGCTGAGTAAACGCCTTCCACCACCATGTGGACCTCTTCCATGGCTTCCTCCATGGTCTTTCCCTGGCCGATCAGGATACCGGCTCTGCGGTTGCGGCTGTGCATACTGGCACAGGTAACGATCAGATCGCCAATGCCGGTAAGGCCGCAGAAGGTCTGAAAGGCGCCGCCCATGGCCGTGCCCAGGCGGGCAATTTCCGCGATGCCCCTGGTAATCAGGGCCGCCTTGGTGTTGTCTCCGTAGCCTAAGCCGTCTGCGATTCCGGCAGCCAGGGCAATCACATTCTTTAAGGCCGCTCCCAGCTCAATGCCCAGGATATCCGGACTGCTGTAAACCCGGAACACCTGATTCATAAATACATCCTGAACAAATTCCGCCGTCTCCCGGCTGTGGGCACCGGCCACGCAGGTGGTGGGAAGGCCGCGGCTTACCTCCTCCGCATGGCTGGGGCCGGAAAGGACCGCTACATCCGCCATGGGAAGCTCATCCTCGATCACCTGGGACAGGGTCCTAAGACTGTCCTCCTCAATACCCTTGGCCACATTGACCACAATCTGGCCCTGACGGCACCATGGTCTCATCCTGGCCGCTGTCTGGCGCACATAGATAGAAGGGACCGCCATCACCAGAAGATCTTTCTCCTTCATGGCCTCCTCCATATCCTCAGTAATCCCGATCTTATCCGAAATCACTGCCTCCGGAAGGTTAGGATGCCTGCGGCTTTCCGTCAGGGATACCACTTCCTCATGGATGGCTGACCAGATGGTTACCGAACAGCCCTTTTCTGCCAGAAGCACCGCCAGGGCCGTGCCCCAGGTGCCGGATCCAATCACGCCGATGGATGCCATGTTCATTCCTTCTTTCCCCATAATTTATTTTCATTGCCTGCAAGGAGCCGTCCGATATTTGCCCGGTGACGCCAGATGGCCATAACTGCCACCAGGGCGCACAGCACCCAGAATTCTTTCATATACGCCGCATCCAGCCCATAATACCCCTTCCAGGAAAGGAACACATTGACCGCAAAAAAGGCAATGGCCACAAAGATTGACCCCAGAGACACGTAGCGGGTGAGAATCACCGTTCCTAAGAACAGCACGGCGCAGATGAGGGTCAGCCGCCAGTCTAAGCTGCCGATAACACCGGCAGTGGCAGCAATGCCTTTCCCTCCCTTAAACTGCATATAGAAGGGGAAATTGTGGCCAAGAATCACGCCAAAGCCTAAATACAGCATCAGCAGGTAAAGCTGGCCTGCATAATCTGGATTCCCTCCCAGCGCAAAGCGCAGGATGGTGCAGGGAATCAGGGCCTTGAAGGCATCGCCGATAAAGACGATGAGCCCGGCCTTCTTCCCCAGGACCCGCAGGGCATTGGTGGTTCCGGAATTGCCGCTTCCATGCTTGCGGATATCTATGCCGTGAAGCTTTCCGTAGATAAAGCCGGTCTGCAGAAGGCCGCACATATAACCGATAACCAGACAAAGGATTCGTTCCATATTATTTCTCCTTTTCCTTCCTCTCACGAATGATAAATTTCAGTGAGGTTCCCCGGAACCCGAAGGCATTTCGAATCTGATTTTCAATGTAGCGGGTATAAGAAAAATGCATCAGCTCCCGGTCATTGACAAAGATCACAAAGGTAGGCGGCTTTATGGATACCTGGGTGATATAGTAAAGCTTCAGCCGCTTGCCCTTATCCGAGGGCGGCTGCTGCATGGCCACCGCCTCCGTCATAATTTCATTCAGTACACCGGTGGAAACCCGCAGAGCCTGATTCTCCCGTACCATGTCAATCAGGTCAAAAAGCTTGTTTAACCGCTGGCCTGTCTCCGCTGAGATAAAGATGTACTCTGCGTAAGGCATAAAGGAAAGCATCTCCTTAAGCTTCCTGGTGTATTCATAAATGGTCTTGTCATTCTTCTCCACTGCATCCCATTTATTTACAGCGACAATAATGCCCTTTCCTCTCTCATGGGCAATTCCGGCGATCTTGGCATCCTGCTCGGTGACACCCTCCACAGCGTCAATCACCACAACCACCACATCTGCCCGCTCTACAGCCGTCACGGTCCGGATAATGCTGTAGCGCTCCAGCTCTTCTTTGATCTTATTCTTCCGGCGAAGGCCTGCCGTATCGATAAACACGTAGTCTGTGCCGTTGTGGACAATCTCCGTATCCACCGCGTCCCGGGTAGTCCCGGCGATATTGGATACGATCACCCGGTTCTCGCCCAGAAGCTTATTTATAATAGAAGATTTGCCTACATTGGGCTTGCCTACAATGGCAATCCGTGGGCGTTCATCCTCCTCTTCCAGCTCATCCGGGGAGGGGAAGTGCTTAACCACCTCATCCAAAAGGTCGCCGATCCCTAAACGGGAAGCTGCAGACACGGCAATGGGGTCGCCGATTCCCAGATTATAAAACTCATATACGTCATTTCCAAATTTCTGGATGCTGTCCACCTTATTGACCGCCAGCACCACCGGCTTTCTGGACTTGCGCAGCATGTCCGCCACCTTGGTGTCCGCATCCACCAGGCCCTGGCGCACATCCACAATAAACACGATCACGTCTGCCGTCTGAATGGCGATCTCGGCCTGCTCCCGCATCTGGGAGAGAATAATATCCCGGCTGTCCGGCTCGATTCCCCCGGTGTCAATCAGGGTAAACTTCCGGTCCAGCCATGTACAGTCTGCATAGATCCGGTCTCTGGTTACACCCGGTGTATCCTTCACAATGGAAATCTGCTGCCCTGCCAATACGTTAAACAGGGTAGACTTTCCCACATTGGGCCGGCCCACTATGGCTACTACTGGTTTGCTCATTTATCTTCCTCCATCATATTTTCGTCCGTTTGATTTTACATAATCCGCCGGATTTTGTAAAGCACTCTTTTTAATCATACCAACATTCCTTATTTTTGTAAAGGAAATTACAGGAAAGCTATTGACGGCAAATGCTGGAAAATGATATAAAGAAAACGAAGGATAACCCCTGGATACAGCCGCTCAACCGGCGGCAGGATACTAGAAAAGAAGGAACGGAGGAACCGCCGCATGGCAAATAATTACGTTTTTAACGATTCGCTTCCCATAGCGCCCTTAAAGATCGCAGCCCTGGAAAGCATCAAACCTTTCGCACAGAAGGTAAATGACCACATTGTACGCTTCCGCAGAAATGATACGGAAGAGCTGATCCGCAGGAAGGCCGATCTTCACTATCGCGGCTACGATGTGGACTCCTATCTGCTGGACTGCACCTGTGCCCGCTTTGGAAGCGGTGAAGCTAAGGCTGTCATCAATGAATCGGTGCGCGGAGCCGACATTTTCGTTATGGTGGATGTGACCAACTTCAGTTTAACCTACAAGGTCAGCGGCAACGTAAACCACATGTCCCCCGATGATCACTACCAGGATCTGAAGCGCATTATCGGCGCTACTGCCGCCACTGCCCACCGGGTAAACGTAATTATGCCCTTTCTCTATGAGGGACGCCAGCACAAGCGCACCAAGCGGGAATCCTTAGACTGTGCCATGGCGCTCCAGGAGCTGGTCTCCATGGGCGTCAGCAACATCATTACCTTTGATGCCCATGATCCCAGAGTACAGAATGCCATCCCCTTAAACGGCTTTGACAATTTCATGCCCACCTATCAGTTTGTAAAGGCCCTTTTCCAGCACGATCAGAGCCTGATTATTGACAAGGATCATCTGATGATCATCAGCCCCGATGAAGGCGCCATGAGCCGGGCCGTATATCTGGCCAACAACATGGGCGTGGACATGGGCATGTTCTATAAGCGCCGGGATTATTCCCGGGTAGTAAACGGGCGCAATCCCATTGTCGCTCATGAATTTTTAGGCGCCTCGGTAGAAGGCAAGACCGTTCTCATCATTGACGATATGATCTCCTCTGGCGAGAGTATGCTGGACACAGCCAGAGAGCTTAAGGAGCGGAAAGCGGACAAGGTAATCGTCTGCTGTACCTTCGGCCTCTTTACCAACGGCCTGGAGAAATTCGATCAGTTCTATGAGAAGGGCTACATTGATTACGTAATCACTACAAACTTAAATTACCGGCCCCAGGAGCTTTTCAGCCGCCCATGGTACATTGAAGCGGATATGAGCAAGTACCTGGCTGCCATTATCAATTCCTTTAACCACGATGTTTCCATCGGCCGCACCCTCTCGCCCACGGAAAAGATACAGAAGCTGATCCAGAAGAGACATGCCGACGGATACGATTATTTCCAGACGATACAGTAAAAGCCAGGCCAAACCAGGCTCCGGGCAAACGAAACAGACCAGACAGCAAAGAGGCTGACGGCATCCTGCAGGGATTCCCTGCGGCTGCCGTACAGCCTCTTTTATCCTTATGTATCCTTATTTATTTCATTGCGTTTTCAGTCAAAGAGGAGGTATGATTATGTGCAGATCCCGTGAAGAAGAAATTCTCGAATCCTTAAAAGAACTCCGCGCCGCAGAAAACCTGCCAGAAGAGCAGGCGGGGAATGATGACCAGTACGATGCCCGCCAGGACATCTTAGACTGGATCGAATCCCAGGGAATCTATATCCGTGAGTAAGCCCGGAAACCGTCTCCATCAATCGCCGCTGGCAGGACGAAGTCCCAGAAAGGCAGCCAGATTTCCCCGCTCCTCCCCTTCCTTCCGGTGGGAGAACAGATAGCGGCAGTTGCATCTGGTACAGATATTGGTGACGGTGATCTGCCCTGCAGGCACACCGGCCTCCAGAAGGATCAGCTCATTTGCCCGCCACAGATCCAGCTGATATTTTCCCGGGCGGCCCTTCCTCCAGAGGCTGTCCCAATCCTTCCTGGCAAAAGCCTGGGAAAAGGCCTCCACCACCTCGCCGCCCACCTCAAAGCAGTCCTGGCAGATGCTTGGCCCGATGCAGGCCGTCACATCCTCCGGCCTGGTGCCGAAGGACTCTGCCATGGCATCTAAGGTGACCTGGCCCATCCGCCCCACCGTGCCTCTCCAGCCGGAGTGGCTTAGGCCGATGGCCCGGTGGCGCCGGTCAAGAAAATACAGGGGCACGCAGTCGGCATAAAAGGTTACCAGGGTAATGCCGGGGATATCGCAGATCATCCCGTCCACATCCCGGTAATCCCGCTCCCGGATAACACCCTTTCCTGCGTCCTCCCTGGTGATGCAGCGCACATTGGTGGTGTGGGTCTGCCAGGAGACCACCATCTGGTCCCGCTCCACCCCCAGCACCCGGGCCATGCGGGTATAATTCTCCAGCACATGAGCCGGATCATCGCCCCGGCTGTAGGAAAAATTCATCGTGGCAAATTTCCCTGTGCTGGCGCCGCCCATGCGGGTGGAAAAACCATCCACCGTCATGCCCGTCTCCTCCAGAGCGCGGAAGGACAGGTAGGGCACACCGCTCCCGCTGTGAGTGTGAAAGACCTTCCGGCTGTCTGCATATTTCCATTCTATGGGTTCCATCGGCTGCCTCCTTCCGCAGTTTCATCCTTTCTCGATCCTGCTTTTCCGTTCATTTGCTCCTAAAAAGTCATTGGTTTTCTTAAAATGCATCCCGGATTAATTCCATCTTCTCCCCGGTCACAGCCACCACGTCAAAGCGGCACGGCATCTCTTCTCCATAACCGTGAGAGTACAGATAGTAAAGGGCCGTCCTGCGGATCCGCTCCTGCTTCTCTGGGTTTACCGCCTCCTGGGGGCTTCCCCAGGCCAGGCTTCTCCGGTATTTTACCTCCACAAACACCAGATATCTGCCTTCACGGGCTACCAGGTCGATCTCTCCCTGACGGCAGCGGAAATTCCGCTCCAGAATCTGGTATCCGGCCTGCTCCAGGAACAATGCCGCCTGTGCTTCCCAGCGGCTTCCTGTCTGCCGTTTATTCATCAGCGATCCTCTCCTACAAACTTGCCGATAAAGCCTCGGCGGTGTATGGGGCAGGGGCCGTACTCCTTCAGCGCCTGGATATGCTCCTTCGTGCCGTAGCCTTTGTTTCTGGCAAAGCCATACTCTGGAAACAGCTGGTCATATTCCTGCATCATATGATCCCTGGTAACCTTTGCCATAACACTGGCGGCGGCGATGGAAAGGCTTTTGGCGTCGCCATGAATGATTTTCTCCTGGGTCATGGAAAGGCCGGGAATCACCACCGCGTCATTTAAAATCACCTCCGGCTTTATGGGGAGGCCGTTCACCGCCTGGCGCATAGCCTCGTATGTCGCCTGGAGGATGTTCACCCGGTCAATCTCTCCCGGGCCGACGATTCCCACCTTCCAGCACAGTGCCTTTTCCTGGATCTCCAGGTACAGTTCTTCCCTGCGCTTTTCCGTCAGCTTCTTGGAATCGTTCAGATAAAGGATTTTCAGCTCTTTAGGCAGGATCACCGCCCCAGCCACCAC
Source organism: Lachnospiraceae bacterium (assembly GCA_017889125.1). Lineage (GTDB taxonomy): Bacteria > Bacillota > Clostridia > Lachnospirales > Lachnospiraceae > Caccovicinus. The sequence goes on along the minus strand of JAGHER010000255.1, from coordinate 3,938 downwards.
CGGCCCGGCCAAAGGCCCCCGTCCGGCTTCATCTACTCCGCAGATATAGGCCGCAGCGGCAAAGCTCCGCTCATATTCCAGCATCGTTTCCAGCCGCTGCAGCTCCTTTTCCAGTTTTTCTCCTGTCAACGCTCTCGCCATGACCTCTTCTCCTCTGCACTCTCTGCTTTATTCGTATTTCTCCGCTCCTTTACGGCCGCAGAATCACTTTCCCGACAATCTGCTCCTCCGTCACATTTCCAATGTCGGAATCTCTGCTGTCCGAGCTGTCATTCCGGTTATCGCCAAGGACAAAATATTCTGACGCGCCCAGCCTCACCGGCTTTGCGGCACGGCGCGCATCCGTAATCCGCTCCCGCTCCGGCACCTCCTCCAGACAGACGCCGTCGATCAGCACTCTTCCATCCACGATCTGTACCGTCTCTCCAGGAAGGCCTACCACACGCTTCATGTAATACCGCTCTTCTTCCAGCGGAGAGCGGAATACGATCACATCAAAGCGCTCCGGTTTTCCAAAACAGTAGGTCAGCTTATCTACCACCACAGTCTCGCCGTCCTTTAATGCCGGTTCCATAGAATGGCCGTAAACTCTGGCCCGCTCAAAGAAGAGAAGCCAGATTAATGCCGCGGCCGCAGCCAGCAGAGCAATTGCAGCCAGAAGCGCTTTTCTCCGTCCTGCTGGGACTGTGCCAGCGTCATTCATTTGGGCGGAAGCTCCAGGGTAATCCTTCCCAGCTTCCCACTGCGGAAATCATCCAGCACCAGATTTGCTGCGCGGCCGTAATCGTATTCGCCGCCCTTCTTCAGGCAGGAGCGGATCCTGGCGATTTCCTCCAGTACAGCAATAGGTTCACCTTCCAGCGAAACACCGTACCGCTCTTTCAGACATTCTGGATAGGCCTCCCGCAGAAAAGCAAGGAGCTCCAGCGCCAATTCTTCTTTATTTAAAATATCATCATTTATGGAACCCAGAAAGGCCAGACGGATACCGGCCTGCTGGTCTTCAAATTTCGGCCACAGGATTCCCGGCGTGTCCAAAAGCTCCAGGGTCTTGCTTAAGCGGATCCACTGATTTCCTTTGGTCACTCCAGGCTTATTCCCCGTCTTTGCGCAGGATCTGCCTGCAAAGGAATTAATAAATGTGGATTTCCCCACATTAGGAATTCCCACCACCATGGCGCGGACAGGCCGGTTCAAGATTCCCCGTCTCCGGTCGCGCTCGATCTTTTCCCGGCAGGCCTCCTGAACCGCCTGATTCACCTGACGGATACCGGCTCTCGACCGGCTGTCCAGGCGCACGGTGAAAAATCCCTTATCCTTAAAATACTGATCCCACTGCTCACCGGCCTGCTCGTCGGACAGATCCCATTTATTTAATAGGATCAGCCTGGCTTTGCCCTTGCCCAGCTCGTCAATGTCCGGATTGCGGCTGGACAGAGGCGCACGGGCGTCCACCAGCTCAATCAGAAGATCAATCAGCTTTATATCCTCCTTCATGGCCCGGACCGCCTTGGTCATATGGCCGGGATACCATTGTATATTCATTGATTTCCCCCTGTTCTGTTCTTCATTGTCAGCGGACTCTTCCCATATTAATCGCCGGGAAAATCCGGAACCAGATCTTTCCAAGGATCTGGTCTTCCTTTACATTGCCCACATTGGAAAAACGGCTGTCTTCGCTGGAATTTTGATTGTCGCCCAGAAGAAAATACTCATCCTCCCCCAGCACAATGGGATTTTCCGCAAGGCCGGCCAATGCGATGCTGCCCGGCTGCCGTTCATCAGAAAGTTCCTCACCGTCAATATGCACCTGGCCGCCCTGGATCTGCACAGTCTCCCCAGGGAGACCCACAATCCGCTTAATATTCGCCTTCCCATCCTCCCGCCGAAAGACAACCACATCAAACCGGTCCGGTTTACCCAGATCATAGCTCAGCCGGTTTACCAAAACCACATCCTCCGCGTTTAAAAGAGGTGACATGGAATTACCGCTTACCGTCACCTGGCCGCCAAAGGCATATACCGTAAAGCATCCCAGGGCAATGACCACGATAATATCTGTCACCCAGTTCACAGCCCGGCGAAGCAGGCTCTCTTCTTCATTTTTAAAATCTTCCACTTAATCACAACCTTATTTCACTTACACATCTCCAGATTCCATAAGGGCCAGGACTGACGGCTTCCGCAAAGCCAGCCCCGACAAAAAGAAAGGGCTGCTGCAGAATCCTCCTACCGGCCCGGCCTGTCCTCTGCGGCCAACAACGGCAGTCACAAAGCACATGGCGCGGCCTCCGGTCCAGTCTCCTCTGCGGCAGCCTCTTTCCCCCAATTATTTAACCAGCTCTTTTACCTTAGCAGCCTTACCAACACGCTGTCTTAAGTAGTTCAGCTTAGCACGTCTTACTTTACCCTTACGAACCACTTCAATCTTATCCACGAAGGGAGAATGAACCGGCCAGGTCTTCTCAACGCCGATGCCGTTGGAATTCTTTCTAACGGTGAAGGTCTCTCTGGCGCCGCCGTTCTGTCTCTTTAATACGGTGCCCTCGAATACCTGAATTCTCTCACGGTTTCCTTCCTTGATCTTGTTGTATACCTTTACGGTATCGCCAACGGAGAACTCCGGAATGGATTCCTTTAACTGGGTTGCTTCAATGTTCTTAATAATCTCGTTCATTTGTGAACCTCCTTGTACTATTTGATGTTCTTAAATACCTGTTCTGTATCAGAGGACCATCTCTTTTTTCGTCACAACATTTAGATGATAGCATATGGGCGGGTAAAATGCAAGGAGTTTTTTATTGATTTTGAGCTTGATTTTGAGCTTGATTTTGGGTTTAGAGAAAACTGTTCAGCAAAAAGCCTCCATCTCATTCTGCTCAAAGATATGGCACAATCATAAACTCTGTCCGCTCACCATTTTTGTGACTGACAAGTTCAAAAAGATTATCTTTAGTTGCAAACAGATTTTTGGGGTTACGTCCAATGATTAAATATTGATTTTTATCGTCCAGAGAAATAAGTTTCCTCGCATCGTCATCCAGCAGGATATCCGCATTATCAATTACAATCAATTTTCCTGCCGAATGCATAAGCATGTCTTTTATATTTTTCTGATAGTCCAGATAATTGATACATAAAATATCCGGATTCAGCGCCATACATTCTTTTATGAATGAAAATACCGCTGTTTTTCCAGAAGCCGATTCACCAGTTAATATCGTTATGTTGCTGGTAAATCGAAAATTAACAATATATGAAGTATGAACTGTCCTAAAATGCTCTATCACTAAGGGCTTACTCTTCATCTTTCCACCATTCCTTCAGCGCTTCATAATCATCGATTATTCTCTCTTCTCCCTTTGCCCAAACGGTTACCTCATTCATCTCAAAGGGGATTACCGCATAATCGCTGTACACAGCTCCCTGCTTTAACCCGTACAAAATTTCCAGCGCATTTTCCCCACATTCTTTTATGCAGAATACTTTGTCTGGAAAATACATAATGTTCAAAACAGTTTTGCAACCGGTAGATAAACGATCCACATCCAAAATTTCCCTGCCAAACTTGGATTGAATTTTATACCTGCCAAGTAACCTTGCATCGTCAATCTTTTCGACAATTCCCGATGCGCGGTCATCAAATTTCTCGGGAGTATTTTGATTAAAAAACACATCATTCAATTCGATATAGTCCATTTCCTGAGGTATGTCCTTCTTGCTTTTATAAATAGTAATCATCATGACACCTCCATACCTATGCGATCAAACTCTGTTTTCAACGATGTACCCAGATAAACTCTCTGCATTTTTTCTTTTACTGTCAGACGGTTTTCATCCAAGCCGCATAAATCATCCGCTTCCCTGCCTTTCCAATCACAGCAGGAGGTAATCCAGCATTGACCAATAGATTTTTTCGAAACAGCAAAACCAGTATT
>JAGHER010000254.1 GCA_017889125.1 Lachnospiraceae bacterium | reverse complement strand
TTGCCGCCCAGGGTGGAGGGGATGTTGATCCGCGCTTCTGCGCCAAGCCCCAGATAATCCTGAACGGGAATCACCGCAAGCTTCGCCACGCTGGACAAGGCCAGCCGGATTAAATCCCAGTGCACCGCAGGAGGCAGGACGGGCTGTGGGCTTTGGGGCTGTGCACGTTTGGCCTCTATGTTTCCGGTCACTGCGTTTTGGACCCCCGGGCTGCCAGCGTAATCCAGCACCATCTGCCGGTCCGCCGGGGACAAAGCGGCAAACCATCCCTGCGCCGTGTCATTGTCATGGGTGCCGGTGTAGACAACACAGTTGGCCGCATAATTGTGAGGCAGATATTCGCTGTCCTTTCCCTCCTCAAAGGCAAATTCCAGCACCTTCATCCCCGGGAATCCGGTGTCTGCCACCAGCTGAAGCACAGTGGGTGTAAGAAAACCCAGATCCTCTGCAATAATGGGCAGATCCTCCGTGCCGAAATGCTTCTTCATCTGCTGGAAAATGGCAATCCCCGGCCCCTTTTCCCACTGGCCCTTTTCTGCTGTCTCGCTGCCATAGGGAATGGCGTAATACTCGTCAAAACCGCGGAAATGATCCACCCGCACCACATCGTAAAGCTGCAGGCTGTATTCCATCCGCTTCATCCACCAGGCAAAGCCTGTCTTTTCATGGTAATCCCAGCGGTAAAGAGGATTCCCCCAAAGCTGTCCCGTGGCAGAGAAATCGTCCGGCGGACATCCGGCTACCGCGCTGGGAAGGCCTTCCTCATCAAACTGGAAAAGCTCCGGATGCGTCCAGGCATCGGCACTGTCAAAGGCCACATAAATGGGGATATCTCCGATAATCTGAATCCCCTTTTCATTGGCGTAAGCCTTAAGCTTTTTCCACTGCTCCTGGAATTTATACTGAAGGAACTGATAGAATAAAATCTCCTCTCCAAGCATCTTCCGGTACCTTTCCACAGCCTCCGGACGGCGCAGGCGGATGTCCTCATCCCACAGGCTCCAGGCCTTTCCCTGGCAGTGATTTTTCACTGCCATGTAAAAGCAGTACTCTCTGGTTTCCGAAGACAGGGCCTGGGAAAGAAGCTTCTCTGCCGATTTTTTATCCGCCTTCTCCTTCCACCGCACAAAGGCCCTGCGCAGTAAGGGAAAACGGTTTTCATACAGCTTATCATAGGCAATAGCCTCTTCATCAGAGCCAAAATCCGCCGCCGCGCACTCCTCTTCGGTCAAAAGTCCCTCCTCAATAAGGGCGGTAAGATCAATAAAATATGGATTCCCGGCAAAAGCCGAGAATGACTGGTAAGGCGAATCGCCGTAGCTGGTGGGCCCTAAAGGAAGGATCTGCCAGTACCTCTGACCGGCCTCTGCCAGACTGTCCACAAACCCATAGGCCTCCTGTGAAAATGCGCCGATGCCGTAGGGTGAAGGCAGGCTGAATACCGGCAGCAGCATTCCGCAGCTTCTCATCATGTATGTCCTCCTTTGCAACAAATCTAGGGCCTATTATATCATTCTTTCGAATCGTCTGCAAGGAAGCGGTCTCCTTTTTGGCGGTACTGGGACGGGGTCATCCCGTACTTGCGGCGGAAAAGACGGTTGAAGTAGGAGGGCTGATCGAAGCCGGAAAGGCGGGCGATTTCCGTGACGGTTTCTTCGGTGGAAATGAGCATCCGAGCAGCCATCAGCAGGCGGTAGTCATTGAGATATTCCACAAAGGATGTGCCCATCTGCTGCCGGAAAAACTTCATAAAATGCGAGGCGCTGTAGCCGCACATGTCCGCCATTTCCTTCACCGTCAGCGGCTCATCGTAGCGGTTTTCCACCTCCTTTAAGACTAACTTCATCTTTCCCTGAAAGCGTCCCTCTGCGCCCTTTCCCCCATCGCCCTGGCGTCCGTGAAGGATAAGAAAAAGCAGCGCAAAAAAGAGGCCTTTTACCGCCAGTTCATACCCTGCCGGGCGGCTGCCGGAGAGCTGATCCAGCCGCCCGATCAGCTCCTGCACCGCAGGAAACTCCGGCTGTCCGCAGCTGCACACATAGGAGCTTGGCCCCTGCCCCGCAAGAAGAGGAAGCAGATATTCTGTGCTGCACCGGTCGGGAAGGGCCGGGATCAGCATGTCCAGGCGAAAGATGATATTTTCATATTCCATGGCGCAGCCAGGCTTCTGGCGGATGCCGTGAAGCTTCCCGGGAAAGACCACCACCAGATCCCCGGCCTCCACTGGATAGGGCTGCAGATCAAGGATCGCCTGGCCGGAGCCCTTTTTCACGGAAATCAGCTCCATCTCCTCATGCCAGTGCACCGGCACCATCCGGAAGTCCTGAGGAATGGAGCAAAGGTAGATATTAAAGGGGAAACGGCTGTCCGCGTGATGCTTTTCCTCCCTGCGCTTCTCATATTGAGTTTCGTACTGGCCCTCATACTGCCGGATATCCATATTTTCCCTCTTTTCACGATTTTTTTCTGGTTATGATTGTATTGTACTATGTTTGCCCAGTATTTTGCAAGCTTTTGGCCCTTTAAGCTACTATAATGCAGATAACTTGTTACTGTTCATGGCTGGCATTTTCACTTGCTGAAAATGCCAGATCAGTACATGGAAAGTAGCCAAAGAATCCAGCCCCATCGCCACAGGCGATTTGGAATGGGCTGGATTCCGTTACAGTTCGCGCCTAGCGTGAACTGTAACGATAACTTAATGGTTTGCACGATGAAAGGAGATTTATTCTCATGAATATGGAGTTAAAAGAAAAGCTGACAAAAGCATGCAAAAAGGACTTAAGCCTCTGCACAAATGAGGAGCTGTACACCGGCCTGCTCTGTCTGACCCAGTCCATGGCTACAGGGAGAGAGTCCGCAGAGGGAAAGAAGAAGCTGTACTACATTTCCGCGGAATTTCTTATCGGAAAGCTTCTTTCCAACAATCTGATTAATCTTGGCATCTATGATGAGGTAAAAGAGATCCTTGAAGCCTCCGGGAAATCCTTAAGCCGGGTAGAGGAAGTGGAGCCGGAGCCCTCCCTGGGAAACGGCGGTCTGGGACGGCTGGCTGCCTGCTTCCTGGATTCCATCGCCACTCTGGGCTTAAATGGAGACGGCATCGGCCTGAATTATCATTTCGGCCTCTTCCGCCAGGTATTCAAGGATAACCTGCAGCAGGAAACGCCCAATCCCTGGATGGAGAATCCCTCCTGGCTCCAGAAGACAGACGTTACCTACCAGATTCCCTTCAAGGGCTTTACCCTCACCTCCCGGCTTTACGATATTGCCGTGACCGGCTACGAAAACCGCACCAATAAGCTTCATCTTTTTGATGTGGAGAGCATCGACGAGTCCCTGGTGGGCGAGGATTCCATCGCCTTTGACAAGGAGGATATCCAGAAGAATCTGACCCTGTTCCTTTATCCCGATGACAGCGATGAGGCAGGACGCCAGCTGCGGATTTACCAGCAGTATTTTATGGTAAGCAATGCCGCCCGGCTGATCCTGGACGAATGCACCGCCAGAGGCTGCACCCTTTCTGACCTGCCCGATTACGCGGTAATTCAGATTAATGACACCCATCCCACCATGATTATTCCGGAGTTAATCCGCCTGCTGGTTGAACGGGGAATGGATATGGATGAAGCCATCGACGTGGTGTCCCACACCTGCGCCTACACCAATCACACCATCCTGGCGGAAGCCCTGGAGAAATGGCCTGTTTCCTACTTAAAGAAATGCGTTCCCCAGCTGGTGCCCATTATCGAGGTGCTGGATGACAAGGTGCGCCGCCGTTTTGACGATGAGTCTGTGGCCATTATCGACCGGTACGATACCGTTCACATGGCCCACATCGACATCCACTACGGCTTTGCAGTAAACGGTGTGGCTGCCCTTCACACAGAGATTTTAAAGAACAATGAGCTGCACAATTTCTACCGGCTGTACCCGGAGAAATTCTCCAATAAGACAAACGGCATCACCTTCCGCCGCTGGCTTTTGCACTGCAATCCCAGCCTGGCCCAGATGATCACCTCCCTCATCGGGGACGATTACAAGAAGGATGCCGCCTGCTTGGAGAAGCTGTGGGATTACGCTGAGGTTGAAAAGGTTCTGGAAAAGCTCCTGGACATCAAGGATGCCAACAAGAAAATGCTGGCCGACTACTTACAGGAGACCCAGTCCCTCACCGTAGACCCCGCCTCCGTATTTGATATCCAGGTAAAGCGCCTCCATGAGTACAAGCGGCAGCAGTTAAATGCCCTTTATCTCATCCATCAGTACCTGCAGATCAAGAAAGGTATCCTGCCTCCGGCGCCCATCACTGCAATCTTCGGCGCAAAGGCGGCTCCGGCTTACGTGATTGCCAAGGATATCATCCACCTGCTGCTCTGCCTGCAGGAGCTGACCGCTTCCGACCCGGAGGTAAGCCCCTGGCTGCGCGTGGTGATGGTGGAAAATTACAACGTAACCCTGGCGGAAAAGCTGATTCCTGCCTGCGACATTTCCGAGCAGATCTCCCTGGCATCCAAGGAGGCAAGCGGCACCGGAAACATGAAGTTTATGTTAAACGGCGCCGTTACTCTGGGCACTGAGGACGGGGCAAATGTGGAGATTCATGAGCTGGTTGGCGATGAAAATATTTACGTCTTCGGCGCTTCCAGCGACGAGGTCATCAAGCGCTACGCCGACGGCTCCTACCAGGCAAGGGCCTACTATGAGGCTGATCCGGAGCTTAAGGCAGCCGTAGACTTTATCACCGGCGAAGAGATGATGAAGGTGGGCTCTGCGGAGCATTTAGAGCGGCTTTCCAACGAGCTGTTAAACAAAGACTGGTTCATGACCTTCCCGGATTTTCAGGAGTATGTGAAGGTGAAGAATCAGGCCATTGCCGACTGGCTTGACCGGAAGACCTGGGCAAAGAAGATGCTTAAGAACATCAGCCAGGCTGGATTCTTCTCCTCTGACCGGACTATCGAGGAGTATAACCGGGATATCTGGAAGCTGAAATAATAGAAAAAAAGAGACCGATGGTGCAGGCAGTTTTGGCCTGGCCATCGGTTTTTCTTTAATTATTGTTTCTTTCTGGTATTCATCTAAGCCTCCACTCTCACATCCACCTTTTGGTAAGGAATCTCGATTCCCTCCTGGTCAAAGGTAAGCTTGATTTCTTCCGTAATCTCAAACCTGGCGGTCCAGTAATCCTCCATCCTGGTCCAGACTCTGCC
>JAGHER010000042.1 GCA_017889125.1 Lachnospiraceae bacterium | reverse complement strand
TCCGGTTGGTGACGCTGTCCAGGAAATACCGGTCATGGGTCACCATAAATAAGGCGCCCTTAAACTTCTTTAGATACTCCTCCAGCCAGTCTGCCATCTCGCTGTCTAAATGGTTAGTCGGCTCGTCCAGAATCAGCACATCCGCCGGGGAAAGAAGCACCGCCGCCAGGGCTACCCGCTTCCTCTGGCCGCCGGACAATTCCTCCAGCTTCTGCTGATGGTCGGTGATCCCCAGCTTATTTAAGATAGACTTTGCCTGGGCCTCTAAATCCCACTGCCCATCCTTTCCTTCATTGTCCCGAAGGACAGCCTCCAGTACCCGCTCTCCCGGGGCAAATACCGGGTTCTGGGAGAGAAAGCGAATATTTAAGCCCCTCGTCCTGGTCACTGTGCCCTCATCCGGCTCCTCCAGCCCCGCAGCGATCCGCAGAAGGGTGGATTTGCCAGTGCCGTTGATGCCGATCAGGCCCACCTTCTCCCCCTCATTCAGAGAAAAGGCGGTATCGTCAAATAACAGCCGTTCCGTATAGGATTTCGTCAGATGCTCTATGGTAATCAGATTCATGCCTTTTCTTCTCCCTTATCCAGCAAATCCAGCTCCACCGGACAGTGGTCAGAGCCCATCACCTGGGTGTGGATGGACGCTCCGTAAAGCCTGTCCTTCAGGCTCTCTGACACGCAGAAATAGTCGATGCGCCACCCGGCATTCTTCGCTCTGGCGGAGAAGCGGTAGCTCCACCAGGAGTAAATCCCCTCCTGATCCGGATAAAAATACCGGAAGGTGTCGATAAATCCGGCGTTCAGCAGGTCAGTAAACTTCTGCCGCTCCTCGTCGGTAAAACCGGCATTCTTCCGGTTCGTCTTCGGATTCTTTAAATCAATCTCCTTGTGTGCTACGTTCAGGTCGCCGCAGAACACCACAGGCTTTTTCTCCTCCAGCCCCTTTAAATAAGCCAGGAAGGCGTCCTCCCAGGTCATCCGGTAGGAAAGTCTGGCAAGGCCGTCCTGAGAATTGGGTGTGTAGCAGGTAACCACGTAGTAATCGGGAAATTCCGCCGTAATGACGCGGCCTTCCTGGTCATGCTCCTCAATGCCAATCCCGTAGGCTACGGAAATCGGCTCTTCCTTGGTAAACATGGCCGTCCCTGAGTAGCCCTTCTTCTTTGCATAATTCCAGTACTGGAAATAGCCAGGAAGCTCCAGATCGATCTGGCCCTCCTGGAGCTTGCTCTCCTGGATGCAGAAAATGTCCGCATCCGTCTCCTTCACATACTCCAAAAACCCTTTTCCCACACAGGCCCGGAGGCCGTTTACATTCCAGGATATCATTTTTTTCATGGATTATCTCCTAAACTGAACTGATAAATTTTCTGATTATTTTCACATCCGGGCTATTTTTCCGCCCTGATAAATAAATTATACCATCATCACTGGTAAAAGGAAAGGAAAATTCTGACGGATTCTAATGTGGAGTTTTGATAGGGAAACGATGATTAAAGAGTTTCTCGTGCCGGATTTGCACTGCAAAGCGACAATTTCCTCGCTGTAAAGCAGCAATTTCCTCTGCAAATCCGTGCATATCCACCGGAGGTTCACAGCGAAAACCCCAGGGCAAAGTCGCAGAGGATGAAACCGCTTATGGTCGGAGGAGACGTGGCGTTGATTGGAATGATGTTTGTGCCTCTCCTGTTCAGATAAGCAATTTCAGGGCATGATTTAAGTTATGCCAGGAAGGCGGCGAAAGCCGCCCTACATAAAATTGTATGGTCACAGTAAAGATTCTGTGATAGAATGATTTTAAAGGAATTCAGAATTAACTTAACGTTGTCTTGATATAATAATCGAAGATAAATTAGTAGTTTGTTGAGAAAGCTATGTCAAAAGATATGGCGATAAAGGTTGAATGTAACAGGATAAGGCTTCAAAGAAAACAGTAGAAAGGTAATATTACATATATTAGTAATTATCCTGGTTTATTAGATGAAATAAAAAATATACTTGGACATATATAAAGGGTACGCAAAAGAATGAACATCCATATTTGAGATGCTCTGTATTAAACATATCATTGCACAGGTTTGTATTGCAGTTTTTATATGGAAAAGAAAAACTTGATGAAATGATAGGAAATTCGAATATTATAGAGCCTTTAGATAATAATGGTTTAAATTGTACTTATGAAAATCTTCATGTGTTGTCAGAAAATACGAATAAGTCTAAAGTATTTGCCATTGATAATAAGAATGCTGAATTAGATGCTGGTGAAATGGTAAATATTCCTGCATTAATAACAGATGTATACTATTCACATAAAAAAATACTTTCAAATGCAGGTACTTTTTATAAAAATATTGTTTTCAATAAATCTACAAATGAATTTGTCGAGAGTTTTTTCACTATAACGATTTTGATAGCTTATTTATTGATTGGCTTTATTGTTTTAAGTGCACAAAAATGAAGAGTTTGATGTATATAAACACCACGCTTCCAGGGTTTATTCAAAGGATGTTGAGTTGATTGAATTAAGAGAAGAAGAAAAGGAGGAAGCACTTGTTGAACGTAATGGAAAATACTATCTTATAATAAGGACGGATTGGGATAAAGCACCTGTGGCATTTATGAATCATACTTCTTAAAAAAAAGTAGAAGAAAACGAATGTTAGTGATTTATGATCTTATTAACTGTATAAGGAAAAGTCCAGTTTACAGATAAGAATGTATTATGTTGATGCTTGTTTTTGAAACCTATGGTATGTTAGATTTAATGAACTAAGCATGAAAAGGAAGGGGTATAAATTCTAATGGATTTTTCTAAAATGTCTGGATATGAATTTGAAGATTACATAGCAAAAATATTGATTAAGAAAGGCTTCAAGGTTGAGAAAACGGATTATTCATGTGATGGTGGAATCGATTTAATAGCATATTATTCGAAGCCGCTTTTTTCAGGAAAATATATTGTTCAGTGTAAGAATTGGCGAGAAACTGTTGGACAACCGGAAATTCGAGATTTATATGGGGTGGTAATGAGTGAAAACGCCAATAAAGGGATACTTATAACAACCTCTGATTTTACAGAACAGGCATACAAATTTGCTAAAAACAAAAACATAGAGTTGATAAATGGATCTATTTTGAAATCGATTATTGGAGAAGAAAAACCCGATTTACTAAGTACAGCAAGCGAAAAATCTCAGACTTTTAATTATGAAAGGTACGAATATTTGCAGAATTTGGTTGCAGAAAATCCAAAACAGCCTGATAGCTATAGGGATTTAATTTGTTTTATTATGGAATCAATAAAAAGTAATGATAGTGCTGTATTAAGTGAAAACTTATTGGAAAAAGTTATCGAACTTTATAAAAATATGATGTCACGCTGTTACAAAAAGAAAACAGCTGTGTTTAATAGGAAGGCTTGCTGGTATCATATTTCGGAAATTGAGATTATGCGTGGAAATTTGGCTACAGCTACAGATATACTAATTGCCAATAACTGGTTTTATATTTCTTGGTTCCTGCATTTTACTTATAAACATGCGTGGGCAACGAGTGAATTAATCGGAGGATATCCCATAGATACAATAGGTAGAAATTTGTTTGCTGCATATAGGAAAATTGGATTTGAGGATGGCTGTAAACGCTTGATAAGCTCAGGAGAAAAAATTAACAACCGTCCTATAACACAAAGTTTTGATTTACCGGCAGAAAAAGAGAAGCAGTTGTTTTTATTAAAACAATCAAAAGAGGAATTTAGTCAATATATAACGAGAAAAGATATTGATGAATTTATGTTTTCAAAAATATATTTAACAAAGGATTCCTTTCGATATCAACCAGATACTGAAGATAAAGGTTCTATTCAATATTATCGGGATCATTATTATTTAATTTCAGATGAGAAGAATATCGAACAAATTAATACCTCGTTTAGAAGAAATGGTTTCATATAATTTGTCGCAAATTATTGTAAATAATATATAGATTAATAAGTATTAGCTAATATGCGAAAATCTTTAAATTGGAGGTATATCGAGAATGGGAGAACTGCGAAAATATATTGTTTATAACACCACACTGATGGATATCATGGATGAATTTGATTCCCTGAATGAAAATGGAAAATATATTTATAGCAGACTTTGTGTAAAATCATTTGCCCGTTATGGATCAATCATAAAGCGATATAGTATGATCTTTATAATACAAAGAATAACACCAGAGCAACCTGTTTTTGGAAATATGTGTACTTTTACAGAATTTAAAAAACAATTACTGTATTATACTTGCTTTTCCCCATCAGCATTAGAATTTATGAAGGCAACCGAGATATTTATAAAGGCATATGAGGAAGAAAATTGTTCAAAACAGAAAACGTATTATTATAAAGATTATTACCAAGATTCATTTCTTCTTGCAGCAAAAAAACATCCGATCTGTATACGAAAAAATACGGAACTACTCATTTTTATGAAATAGTTGGAGTAAAGATAAGGCATAGCCAACTTTTTAGCATTAATGTTTTATAATGAATATCTGACATTACATAGCTAGGAATCTGGCTGATAACCAGAAATCTAGCTATTATTATGCTCTTTTCATAGGTGCGTACATTGAAAAGTCAGACATAACACAACTCATATTTCATTTTTCAAAGGCGGAACTACTTTATGGATTTTCAGCAGCGCAATCGAAGTATTGCAGACGCTCGTCATCGCCCTTGGAGCCGGATTTGGAATCAGGAGAGCCATCAACCTTCTGAAAAGTTACAAGAATGATAATCCCGGAGCCAATGCCCCGGGATCCTTTTCTCGTTCACAGCAATATTAAGCTACAGTTTTTTATGTTTCATTTTCCGCTCCACAAAGGACGCCGTCATCCACGAAAAATCCGGGAAATTCTCAGCTATTATACGCGCCGTCCCACACAATCCGCCGGTAATTTTCCTTGTCCGTATCACCTTCCGTGGAGATACATAAAATCCGTGAATCCTTCGTGATTCCCAGCTGCTTCTTCAAGGCAGCCATATCCTCCGACATGCCCCGCAGAAGCTCAGTGACCAGACCAAAGGTGGCGGCTCCGCTTTCGCCGGAAACTACCCGCTCATCATCGCCCATGGGGTTGCCCAGCACACGCATGCCCTGGGCCGCTACCCAATCGGGCATGGAGACAAAGCAGTCCGCGCATTTAGACAGCATTTCCCAGCCGATGGTGCAGGGCACTCCGCAGGCCAGACCTGCCATGATGGTGCACAGATCGCCGTCCACCGTGTGAAGCTTTCCATCTGCCGCCTTTGCCGTGCGGAAAATGCAGTCTGCCCTATCCGGTTCTACGATGGTGATCACCGGCTTCTCCCCCTGATAATAATCAGTAAAGAAGGCTGCCAGCGCTCCGGACATGGCACCAACGCCTGCCTGGAGGAAAATGTGGGTAGGCTTTACTTCCTCCAGCTGCCGAGCGGCCTCCAGGGCCATTGTGGTATAGCCTTCCATGATCCAGCCTGGAATCGTCTCATAGCCCTCCCAGGCCGTATCCTGCACCAGCACCCAGCCATAGTTCTTCTCACATTCCGCTGCGAATGCAACCGTCTGGTCATAGTTTAACTCCGTAATCTCTGCGTCTGCGCCCAGCTTGCGGATATTCTCCAGCCGTTCCTCCACGCTTCCCTTAGGCATATATACCACGGCCTTCTGCCCCAGCATGTGTGCCGTCCAGGCGATTCCCCGTCCATGGTTTCCATCGGTAGCCGTCACAAAGGTAATCTCCCCCAGCTTTTCCCGTACCTCATCAGAAACCATCTTTTCGAAGGGAAGCTCATCAATATCCATGCCAAGCCGGTCGGCAATGTAACGTCCCAGGCAGTAGCTGCCCCCAAGACCCTTAAACGCATTTAACCCAAACCGCTTGCTTTCATCCTTCACATAGATGCCCGCCACGCCGAAAGCGTCCGCCAGTGCGGAAAGCTTAACTAATGGCGTGGGCGCATATCCCGGGAAGCTCTGGTGGAAGCGGCTTGCCTTCTCCGCGGCTTCACGGCCAAACTGGGATATCTCTCCAGACGGAGCGCTCCCGCATTTCACCTCTGCTCCGGCCCCCGCCTTTGCTTCCGCCGCTCCCGCGCCATACTCTCCATGGCGGAATACCCACTGTATTGCTGTATCCTTCATGATTTTACCCCTTTCTTGTTCTATCTTTCCATGATTCCTGCCGGTATTCAATAAACCAGCGCATCCAACCAATGCAATTCCCACGAATACTACACCGGATAAGCAAAATTCTTCAAATCCGCCACCGTCTGATCGATCTTCGTCTGCTGGGCTTCACGGTAAGCAAAATATTCCTCCGCCACAGCCGGGAACATGGCATAGGTGAGCACATCCTCATCCTGCTGCTTCCACCGGGCGCATTTTTGCTCAAACTCAGCCAGCTGGGGCTCAATCAAATCTGCCGGCCGGCAGGTGATGCAGGGAAGGTCTCCCACGATCCTTTTCTTTACCTCCGAATCCGGTTTTTTCACCGTCTGGCCAAATTCACCCTGAAGCAGGCGCTTTGCCTCCTTTGTGGTCATCTTATAGCGCTCTCCGGTGATGACATTAAATACCGCCTGTGTACCCACAATCTGCGAGGAGGGCGTAACCAGAGGCGGCTCTCCAAAGTCCTTGCGAACCCGGGGAATCTCCTCCAGCACCTCCATGTATTTGTCCTCCTGTCCGGCCTCCTTAAGCTGGGCCACCAGATTAGACAACATGCCGCCGGGCACCTGATACTGCAGGGTCTTTACATTGACCCCCATCACCTTTGTGCTCAGCAGGCCGCTCTTTATGGCCTTCTCCCGGATTCCGGAAAAGTACTCGGCGATTTCCCCTAAGAGAGCCTGGTTGAAGCCTGGATCGTAGGGCGTTCCCCGCAGGGTCTCCGCCATAACCTCAGTGGCAGGCTGGCTGGTTCCCAAGGCCAGCGGAGAAATGGCGCAGTCGATGCTGTCGCATCCGGCCTCCACTGCCTTCATATAGGTCATGGCGCCCATGCCTGCCGTATAGTGGGTATGTACCGCAATGGGAATCTTCACTGTCTGCTTCAAGGCCCGCACCAGCTCCTCGGTCCGGTAGGGGGTCAGCAGTCCGGCCATGTCCTTAACCCCCAGTTCATCTGCTCCCATATCCTCAATGCGCTTTGCCACTTCGCACCAATAATCCAGGGTATAGGCATCGCCCAGGGTATATACCAGGGCAACGATGGCCCGTCCGCCTTCTGCCTGTGTAGCCTTCATGGCTGTTTTCAGGTTGCGGACGTCATTTAAACAGTCCATAATCCGGATTGTGTCGATTCCATTGGCAACAGATTTCCGGCAGAAATAATCCACCACATCATCTGCGTAATGGCTGTAGCCTAAAAGATTCTGTCCCCGCAGAAGCATCTGCAGCTTTGTATGCTTAAACCCTGCCCGCAGCTTTCTGAGCCTGTCCCAGGGATCTTCCTTTAAGAACCGCAGGGCGGTATCAAAGGTCGCTCCGCCCCAGCACTCTACCGCATGGTAGCCCACCTGATCCATCTTTTCGATAATCGGCAGCATCTCTTCCGTGCTCATGCGGGTGGCAAAAAGGGATTGGTGGGCGTCCCGCAGAACCGTTTCCACAATCTTTATCGGTTTCTTTTCTCCTTCTGTCATTTTCACTGCTCCTTTAAATCACACCAATACCAAAAATGCAAATATTCCAAACACCGTTCCGCACAGCGCGGAAATCGGGATAATCATTTTTAAAATCTTTCCCTCCGCCCCGGTAAATCCGGTGGTGGAGATTCCCATAATAATACATCCGGGAGCAAATACATTGCCCAGGACTCCTCCCACAGTCTGCAGGGCCGAGGTCACTGCCGGATTCATTTCCAGCATCTCTGCCGCCGTACTCTGAAAATTGCCCAGCAGGATATTGGAGGACATATTGCTGCTGGTAATAAAGGAGCCAAGCATGCCGAAAAACGGCGCTGCGATCACATAATATCTGCCCAGCAGCCTTACAATCCCCTGGGAGAGGACGTAAATCTGCCCGCTGCTGCTCATGAATTTTGACATAATGATAAAGCAGAGAATCGCAATGGTGGAAGGGATGCACTTCTTCACCGTCCGCTTCCACACGTTTTTCAGATCCCTGGTCTCCATAAAGCCCTTTTTCCGGTAGTAGATAAAGCTGGCTATAGAAGACACTGCCAGGAAGGTTCCCGCGTAAGTAAGGGGCTTTAATGGAGAAAAACAGCTTTCCGCTCCGGTCACAAACCCAAATCCCGTAACGGTTTCCGGGAAGGAAAAGCCGATCTTCCAGGTACTGAGAAGGGCGTTCACCGGCGGAACCAGAAGGCAGATAACGGTAATTCCCGTAAGCAGATAGTAGGGAAGGAACGCCTGGTGAAAGGTCATGGCACATGCCTCTCCCGCCTGCTCCTCTTTCCGCTCCATAATGGGGCTTTCCGGCATGCTCCAGGCTTCGTGATATTTGGGAATGCGGCTGATGACAAAGGCCAGTCCAAGAGCGGCAGCCGATGGAAGAAAACAGGAAATAGTGGCATTTACGGGCGCTAAAAGCAGTTCCCCGCCGCCCATAACCAGGGATAAAATGGCAGCTGCCGGTCCGGCCTCCTTAAGAGCCTTTCCTTTTCCGTAAAACCACAGGCAGATGGCCACACACAGAAAATTGTATATCCAAAGCATAGCCGCCGCGATCACTGCCGCATAGGCGGTCTGTGCCGGATCCATGCCCGCCTGGGCCACTAAAGCCTCCCAGGCCAGGGCCAGCGTTCCAAAGGTTGCTCCCCAGCAGTGGCAAAGCAGCACGATAATGATGCTGTAAAATGGCTTCACGCCAATGCTGAGAAGGAGGGGTGCTCCCACCGCCACAGCTACGCCGAAGCCGGTAATTCCCTGCAGGAAGCTGGGAAATATCCAGCCAAAGATTAATATCTGCATCAGCTCATGGCGGGTCAGCGACTGAATCCCCTGGCTGATGGCCTTAAATCCTCCGCTCTCGCAGGTGATTTCATAGGAGAACAGGGCAGGCCAGATCACCAGAAGGATGGTCGCCGCATTCCAGGCTCCCTTTCCGGCCTCCAGAGCCAGCGCCCCTGGCTGCGACCGGTATAAAAGCAATGCGATAACACCGGCAATCACCATTCCATAGGGAGCGGCTTTCGCCACTCCCCATCCGAATTTGATAATGACCACCAGAAGAAACAGCACGGGTGCTGCTGCGGCCGCCCATAAAAGCGGTGTCACCGATAAACTCATTTCTGATTACATCTCCTCAATTTTTGCCACAGCTCCGGCAAAGATTTTCGCCCGGTCATAAAGGGATTCCTGTACACCGTACTCCTTCCTGTTGTGTGCGAAATCTCCGCGGATACCGCAGGCATCGACTACAGGTACTCCGGCAGCATAGATATTTCCCGCATCGGTAGCGCCGCCCCGGTGAATCTTCCCGAAGGGTACGAATCCGGAATCCTCTGCCACCTTGTTAACCAGATTAAATAATTTCAGCACATCTTCCGTTTCCTGAAGGGGAGCAAGCTTTGCCCGGTAGTAATCCAGCTTGGTTGTGGTTCCCTCAATGTAAGTTCTGCCTGCAATTTCATCCATGGCCTTCAGGATCCGGTCTGCCTCGTTCTCATTGTTCACCCGCACATCAAATACCACCTCGCAGTGGTCGGCAATGCCGCTGGTATGGCCGCCGCCCTTGATTACCGCAGTAGTCACCGTGGTGCCCTGCTCCAGATCCGTCAGCTTAATGATCTCTTCAATCTTGTGAACGGCCTCATGGATGGCATTCTTTCCCCGAAGGAAATCATTTCCTGCATGTCCTCCTACACCGTCAACAGTCAGGTAGAAGGTAAACTGGCTCTTTCTGGCGGTGCACAGACGGTTCTGCAGCTCGCCGCACTCCATATTGAAGGCAGCAAGGCAGCCGCGGCTCTCCTCGGTCATGTACTTGTCGCAGTCATTGCCCACATGGTCGGACTCTTCCTCGCCGTCCACCAGGAATTTAATGGGACGTGCGTCATAGCCAATGGCATTTAATGCCTTCACTGCATAGAGGGCAATAATCAGTCCGCCCTTCATATCCAGCACGCCGGGGCCGTAGATGAGGCCGTCCTCCACCCGGCAGGGATTGTCCCCGCCGAAGGACCCCTTATGATGTACCGTATCCACATGGCCAGAAAACATCACCGGCTTACCAGGACGGTCCTTACCCAGGATTCCCACTAAAATACCCGCCCGGTCAGGAGCCACTTCCCGTACACGGCATTCAAAGCCCTCTGCCTCTAACTCCTTCTGCAGCCAGTTCCTTGCCTGCTCCACATTTTCCTTTTCCTCGAAATGTCCCTCCAGATTCACAAACTCCATCAGCTTTGAAAGCATTTCCTCTCTGTGGCTGTCGATGTACGCCGCAATGTCTGCATATAATTTTTCCATAACGAAATTCTCCTTTTTCATTTTCTTCTTCAATTATTTTTTCTTATTCAACAGCTTCCTGTCCAGATTAAAGGCGGTAATCACCAGAATAACCACCAGATAGATTGGCATGCTGATGTAATAGGGAATCATCGCCACCGCATCCACGCCCAGGGATGCCGTCACTGTCGCAGGCATAACCACAAAGGGAACGTACATGGAAAATACAAGGCATCCTACTACAGCCGCGCGCACCAGATCCCGTTTGTCCAGTCCTGCCTTTTCGTAAACCGGCCCCATAATGTTCCCGGTAAACACCTCCGAAAAACTGGCGGAGGAGGACAGATTGCCGAGAAAGCCCAAAATTATCACGCAGATTACTCCGCTTAACCGGGAATTAATCCGCTCTGCCAGAGGAACAACCAGCGTATCCAGAACCTTGGCCGTATTCAGGATTCCGAATAAGCCAAAGGAAAAGATAATCAGCACGCAGGTGCCCGTCATACCGGAAATTCCGCCTCTGCTGAACAGTCCAGCCACTACATCATTTTCCGCATTCAGCACATAACCGTTCCACATCGCATTCACTACGCCGCCGAAGCTTTCTCCCTGGAACAGGCAGGCCACCAGCAGGCCGCTGACGCTGCCGATGAGGATGGCCGGAATGGCCGGCATTTTCATAATTAAAAGGCCAAATACCAGCACAATCGGAACAATACAGTGAATTCCGAGATTATAGCTTTCTCCGATGGATTCCACCAAAGCGCTTATGGATGAGGTATCCGCCGCGCCTACGCTTCCCGTAGCACCCATGATAAAGTAAATGGCAAAGGTGATTACCGCCACCGGGATGGTCATGGGAAGCTGGAATTTCACGCTCTCAAACATATCCGTTCCCGCAGCTCCCGCAATAACATTAGAGGTATCTGACAAAGGAGAAATTCCATCGCCGATCACCGCTGCGCATAAAATCGGGCTGGCCGCCCATAAGGGATCAATTCCCATGCCCAGTGCCACACCCATCAGCGCTACACCAATGGTTCCACAGGTTCCAAAGCTGGTTCCTGTAAAGCAGGCACAGATTAAAGTTACAACAAAAGCCGTTGCCATAAAATACTTGGGGCTGATAATCTGCAGCCCCAGGTAGGTAATGTAAGCGATGGTACCGCTGGCACACCAGGAACCGATCAGCGCGCCGATGGACAAAATTAAGAGCACCGGCACCACACACTTAGGAATGAAGCTCAGCATCCCCGACTGCAGCTCCTGATAAGTGTAACCCCGGAGCATACACAGCGGAATCGCAATCAGCCAGGACAGCAAAAACATCACATGAATCTTAGCTCCCAACAGAGCACCGGGAATCATGATAAATGCAAAGCACACGATCATCGCCAGCGCCGCAAACGTAAATGTTGTTTCTTTCTTTTCTTTACCCATAAACCTTTCCATCCTTTCTTTTACCTTCTCACCTGCAACGTTTCAAGTTGTCTTAAATTATAAAGAGAATTTTTATCAAAATATATCAGGCCAGATTCCGCTTTTATTAAGATATTGATTTCTTTCCCGGGCATCGATGGAAAAAGGAATTGATCCGGCAGTTTATTTCCCATTTGGTTTCCATGGGTTATCTGCATAGTTTCTGTATTGCCCTGCAACGCTTTATCTTATTTTGTATTTTTTCCCGTATGCTTTTGGCTACATCCGCCCGGGAGTATGGCTAAATTGCTGGTTTTTTCTGCTTTTCATGGATTTTTTTATTCGTTTATGTTAAGATAGGGTAAGTCTATTAACTTATTGCGGATTTTTATCAGAATATTGAGGTATAAGATGATTGCGAAAAATATACTTTTCCAGGAGGATAAGCAGGAATTAATCAAGCCCATTCTTCCCGGTTTTCCCATTTCAGTTTTTTATAGCTCTTTCCAGGAGGATACCTATAACTGCATTAACTGGCACTGGCATGAGGCCTTTCAGTACTGCCTGATCACCGAAGGAACCGTAGACTTCCTTCTGCCCAATACCAGCTACCATGTGCGAAAGGGCGACGGCATTTTCATCAATATCCAGCAGATTCATTTCATCAAGGGCCGTTCCGCCGGGCCTTCATCCTATCTCTGCCTGGATATCCCGCCTTCCTTTATCTGCGCCGATGAACGGAGCCGGATCTGGCAGAAATACCTTAAGCCTGTGCTCCGCGCTCCCTATCCTCCCGTCATCCTTCTGTCAAAGCGGAACCCCGAACATCAGGAGATCTTAGACTCCATCCGCAAAATCCAGATCTTGTTAAAGGATGATCCGGAATTTGCAGAACTGGACATTCAGGCAATCATCAGCGGCATCTGGAAAAATACCTTTTCCCAGATCAGCAAAATCAGTCCTCCGCCCTCATCGGAGGAGAATCAGGACAATAACCGCCTTAAGGTGATTCTCCAGTATATGATGGACCATTATTCCGAAAAAATCACCCTGGAGGATATCGCCGCCCAACTATCGGTAAGCAGCGGGGAATGCTGCCGGTTCTTCAAAAAGGCTACCGGACAATCCATGTTTTCCTACCTGAAAAATCTGCGGGTCAATAAGAGCATGGAGCTTTTGAAAAACTCCGACATGAGCATTTCCGAAATCGCTGATGCGGTGGGCTTCTGCAACCAGAGCTATTATACGGACTGCTTTCGGAAGATTAAAAATATTACGCCAAAAAAATACCGAGAGCTGACCTTGCGCAGGCCAAAGGATGTTTTGGCTTCAGATGTGAATTCGTAAGTTTATACCCTGTTATACCCTTTTATGTTCTTGAGCTTAGGGGTATAATGGGGTATAATTGAGTAATCCAGTACATAATTATATAGTAAAATAAGCATATGGTTTGTAATTATATGGTTTGCGATTAGATGACGTATAATCGCATAATGTACAATTGTATGGCAGGCGATCGGATTCGCAGGGAGGTGTACCATGGAACAGTCCGAACTTCAAACCAGAATTTCTGCTTTAGAGCGGCAGATCACAGAGCTTCCTGCTGGATCTGTCACCAAGAAAACCATAAAAGGCCGGGAATATTTCTACCACCGCTGGACGGAAGACGGAAAACGGCGGGAAAAATATATTCCCTTAGGAGAGGTCAATTCTTTCCAGGAGCAAATCCAGCACAGAAAAGAACTGGAAACCGAACTGAAAACTCTGCAAAAAAAACCTTCAAAAATTTCCCGCAGCAAAGCACACAAAACCAGCGAACAATTTCCCGCAGCAGAGCATGATTTCGCCGCCAATGTTCTCCTTGGCGAAAGCCTGCGCGCCTATTCTGCGTCCGTCCGCCACTACCGCAAACGGGAATGCTACCAGTCTCTCCATGACTTTATATACGGAAATATCTCCGACAAGGTATTTATCCTTTACGGCCTGCGCCGTACCGGCAAGACCACGATGATCCGCCAGATCCTTCTTCAGATGAATGACGAAGATTTAGCAAAAACAGCCTTTATCCAGGTTGCCCCTAACAATACCCTTGCAGATATCAATAAGGATTTACACGTTCTCCGGCAGCATGGATACTGTTACGTCTTCCTGGATGAGGTCACGCTGATGGAAGATTTCATCGAAGGCGCGGCATTGTTTTCCGATGTGTTCGCAGCCTGTGGCATGAAGCTTGTGCTGTCCGGCACAGACTCCCTTGGCTTCCTTTTTACGGAGGATGAACAGCTCTACGACCGCTGCATCACCCTGCACACCACATTCATTCCCTACCGGGAATTTGAGCGTGTTCTCGGCATCTGCGGCATCGATGAGTACATCCGCTATGGCGGTACCATGAGTCTTGGCGGGGTCAATTACAATGAACACTCCACCTTTGCCAGCAAGAAAAGCGCCGATGAGTATGTGGATTCTGCGATTGCGCGCAACATCCAGCACTCCCTCCGCTGCTACCAGTATGAGGGCCATTTTCGCAGCCTGCAGGAGCTTTACAATAAAAATGAGCTGACCAGCGCCATCAACCGGGTAGTGGAGGACATAAACCATCGCTTCACCCTGGAGGTACTCACCAGAGATTTCCGTTCCAATGATCTTGGCATTTCTGCAGCTAATCTTCGTCGGGACAGAAAAAGTCCTACGGATATTCTGGATCAGGTTGATGTGGCGGCAGTCACCGACCGCCTGCGCCAGATGCTGGAAATCCGCAATCAGACAGAACAGAAGGTACAGCTGGAGGCCGTCCATGTCTCAGAAATCGAGGAATATCTCAGCCTGCTGGATCTGACAGAGAAAATCGATGTGATCAGTTTGGCCAGCCTGGACCGAAAGGCATACAGAACCGTCATCGCCCAGCCAGGCCTGCGTTATGCCCAGGCAGATGCATTAATCAAGAGCCTGCTGATGGACGAAAAATTCAGCGATCTGTCCCTCGCCCAGCGAAATTTTGTCACCGAGCGCATTCGGAATGAAATTAAAGGAAGAATGATGGAGGATATCGTTCTTCTGGAGACCAAGCTGGCAAACCCAAAGAAATCCGTCTTTGTCCTGCAGTTTGCCATCGGTGAGTTTGATATGGTGGTATTTGACGAGGACTCCGCCTCCTGCGAAATATTTGAAATCAAGCACAGCAGCCAGATCCTCCCCCAGCAATACCGCCATCTGGTTGATGAAAAGAAATGTGCCAGCACAGAGCATCGATACGGAACCATCACCGGAAAATATGTGCTGTACCGGGGTGAAAGCCAGCAGGTTGGGGAAATCCAATATCGAAATGTGGAGGAATATTTGAAAAGTCTTTAAAGAAATGCAAATCCCCTGCGGCCGCTAAACCACAGGGGACTTTTTATATCCTACAGATATTTCTTCAGCGTCTCCACCCGGTCTAATTTCTCCCAGGGAAGATCCAGGTCATTTCTTCCGAAATGGCCGTATGCTGCCGTCTGCTTGTAGATGGGACGGCGCAGATCCAGCATCTTGATGATGCCGGCGGGGCGCAGGTCAAAGTTTTCGCGGACGATCTCCACCAGCTTTTCGTTGCTGAGCTTACCTGTGCCGAAGGTGTCCACCATGATGGAGGTGGGATGGGCCACGCCGATAGCGTAGGACAGCTGAATCTCGCACTTGTCTGCCAGACCGGCTGCCACAATATTCTTGGCCACATAGCGGGCTGCGTAGGCTGCGGAACGGTCTACCTTGGTGCAGTCCTTTCCGGAGAAAGCGCCGCCGCCGTGACGGGCGTAGCCGCCGTAGCTGTCCACGATGATCTTGCGGCCGGTAAGACCGCTGTCTCCATGAGGACCTCCGATCACGAAACGGCCGGTGGGATTGATAAAGAACTTGGTATCCTGATCCACCATCTCCTGAGGAATCACCGCGTCAAATACGTGCTTCTTAATGTCCGCATGGATCTGCTCCTGGCTTACGGCCTCATCATGCTGGGTAGAAAGCACCACTGCATCCAGACGCAGGGGGCGTCCATTTTCATCATACTCTACTGTCACCTGGGTCTTTCCGTCGGGACGCAGATAAGGCAGAGTGCCGTTCTTACGTACCTCAGAAAGCCTTCTGGCCATCTTGTGGGCCAAAGCGATGGGGTAAGGCATATATTCCGGCGTCTCATTGGAAGCAAAGCCGAACATCATGCCCTGGTCGCCGGCGCCGATGGCATCCAGCTCCTCGTCAGACATGCCGTTCTCCTTGGCCTCCAGAGCTTTATCTACGCCCATGGCAATGTCCGTGGACTGCTCATCGATGGCCACAATCACGCCGCAGGTATCACAGTCAAATCCATACTTTGCCCGGTCATAGCCAATCTCCCGGACAGTCTCCCGGACGGTTTTCTGGATATCGACATAAGCATTGGTGGTAATCTCGCCCATCACCAGCACCAGGCCGGTGGTCACCGCCGTCTCGCAGGCAACACGGCTCATGGGGTCTTTCTCTAAAAGGGCGTCCAGAATGGCGTCAGAGATCTGATCGCACATTTTGTCCGGATGTCCTTCGGTTACGGATTCAGAAGTAAACAGTAATTTCTCCATCTGGCTCTCTCCTTTTCTTGGTTTGTCTGGAAAAAGAAAAGTCCGCATGCGAGCGGACTTGAAGATATCTCATTCAAATCCTCTTATTGCTCGATGCGCAGCAGGCTCTTCCCGCTGCCCTCGCTCAGGCTGGCACCTTCCGGCCCTGGCATGCGATTCCTTTTCCTCGCTGCGTAACCGGGGTTGCCGTGACTTCACCGATCCTTCATCTCCATCACTCTGAATAAGGGATATTTACGAACTTTTCTGTTTTATGTGTTTGAGGCTGCCCAAAAGGGCATTCCTATGTAACTGCAATGCATATACTAAGGCATTTCATGTAATCTGTCAAGAGGTTTTCTCGCGGCTTTTTCTCAACTCCCGGCGGCAAGTTCCTCTCACCCCACCCGCAGGCGGAACTTCAGCGCTTCCTTCTCGGAGTCTACCTTCTCAATCATGGCGCCCAGACCGCGAAGCTTCTCCTCGAAGCACTCATAGCCTCTCTGGATATAGCCGATCTCGTCCACCACCGTATACCCTTCTGCGGCCAGTCCGGCGATAACCAGGGCTGCGCCTGCCCGAAGATCCGGGGCGTTTACTGCGGCGCCGGAGAAATTCTTCACGCCGTCGATAACGGCCACATTCCCCTCCACCTTGATATTACCGCCCATGCGGGCCAGCTCATCCACGTACTTAAACCGATTTTCAAAAATGCTCTCCGTCACGATGCTGGTGCCTCTTGCCAGGGCCAGAGTGACGGTGATCTGGGGCTGCATATCCGTGGGGAAGCCAGGATAAGGCAACGTATTGATATTGGTGTGGTGCTGGATGGGCTTTCCTACCACCCGCACCGCATCGTCAAACTCAATCACCTCGCAGCCAATCTCCGTAAGCTTTGCGGAAATGGCCTCCAGATGCTTGGGGATTACGTTCCGAACCATCACATCTCCCCGGGTGATGGCCGCCGCGCACATAAAGGTGCCCGCCTCGATCTGATCAGGGATAATGGAATACTCCGTGCCGTGAAGCTGCGCTACGCCGCGGATACGGATAATATCTGTACCTGCGCCCTTGATATTGGCGCCCATGCTGTTTAAGAAGTTGGCCACGTCCACTACGTGAGGCTCCTTGGCCGCATTCTCGATGATGGTCAGGCCCTCTGCCAGGGCAGCCGCCATCATCACATTGATGGTAGCGCCTACAGACACCTTATCCAGATAAATGTGAGCGCCTACAAGGTCGATGGCGTGGGCGATCACCGCCCCGCGTTCCACCGTGATCTCCGCGCCCAGGGCACGGAAGCCTTTCAGGTGCAGGTCAATGGGACGGCTTCCGATATTGCAGCCGCCCGGAAGGGGAACCTGGGCACTCTTATACTTGCCCAGAAGGGCGCCGATAAAGTAGTAGGACGCCCGGATGCGGCGGATATACTCATCATCCACCGATACCTCTCCGATACCGGAGGCATTAATGCGGACAGTGTGCCGGTCAATCCGGTCCACTCTGGCCCCGATCTCCTCGATGGCCTCCAGCATGACATTAATATCCCGCACATCCGGCAGATTCTCGATCACCACGTTATCATTGGTCATGACGGATGCCGCCAGAATTCCCAGAGCCGCGTTCTTCGCGCCGCTGATGTTTACCTCGCCTACCAGCGGATTGCCGCCCTTCATGATATATTGTTCCATTTTGCACCTCTATAATTATGGGCCGCAAAGCAAATCCCTCAGCTTCCGGCCGGTCTCATATCCTGAATGATTTACAGTCTTCTCCTCATTATATAACAGTTTGTGCCCGTTTGTAAAGCTTCCCGTGACTTTCGTCACTTTTGTCAGTTTTTCAGGCTCCCTGCCTTCATCTACTGGGTAAAAACCGTGCAGATAAAGTCATTTCCTGCCGATGAAAAGTACGCATTGCTGTCATTCAGGCCCATTTTCCAGCTTTCTCCTGTCTCCGGCTGGTAAAGGGTCACATTGTACTGATCGTAGCCGGTCAGCATATACCGCTCCCCGCCAGGGCCAAAAGCCACCACCGGCCAGCCCTTTCCCAGGAAATACTGGATCTGGCTGACGGTTAATCCCCGGGCATCCAAAAGGAGAAGCCCGTCGGAAAACTGACGGCTGCCGGTAAATTCATTTAAATGGGACAGTACCCGTGCTGATGCCTCCGCCCCGTTCGGCACAGATGCCGATGTGGGCTTATCCACCCGGCTCCACAGAATCCTGCCGTTCTCGTCGGTGACGGTTCCCATCTTGTCATAGGCCAGGGCCACTGCCTGGGAAAAGTCCTGGGCAACACCCAGGAGATGTCCGCCGCCGTAGGCTGAAAATTCCATTCCCGGCGTCGTCACCGAGGAGCTGAAATTCAGCACCGCTCCGCTGGCATAGGTGATTCTTTCCGGTGAGAATGCGCGGATGGCCCGGCCGTTTCCAATCTCCGAATCCAGCTGCACATAATGGATCCGCTGCCGTTCCCCGTCCGCGTACCAGCCAATTCCTGCAAGGCTGTTGTCCTCGATTTCCTCATTGCACACGATGGTATCCTCATCCACCAGCTGGTATGCATCCCCGGCCACCTGGACAATCCGCTTTAAATGGATCCGGCTGTCTCCCACCGATACGCCGGCAATAAAGTATCCCGGCTTCTCGTAGCGGGTCTGCACCTCCATATTTTCTCCCAGAATCTCCAGGGCGTACATGGGAAGCTCCTCTGTCCGGCCGTTGATGATCCACTGGCTGCCCTCACGGGCAAGGCCGTAGATAAAATCATCGCCCACAAAACCCAGTACCCGCAGACATTCTCCGCTGTCAGCCTGGATATCATTCTTTTCTCCGGTCTCCAGATTCATCAGATGGATGGTTTTCGCCTGATAAAGCTGGTTCCCTTCCTGCCATGCCAGATGATCCTGGCCCTGGCTGATGGCATAGGCGCTTTCCGCAAGGCCTTCTGCCACGATCATAAATTCGCCGCTGGCTAAATCCACCGCATAGATACCATTGCCCACCTTCATATACAGCATGCCCGCAGAGCTGAGATAAGCTAATTCCTGGATATCCAGCTTAAGGCGCTCAAAGCTTTCCGCCGCCGGAACAAAAAACCGCTCCTCCAAAGCCTCCTCCTGGCCGTTGTAATGGTACATGGCCACACCCATGCATCCCTCATGGACACCCCGGTTCATATAGCCGTAAACCAGGAAATCCACATCACCGGAATCTGCCACCTGAAGAATACGGATAGCGTGCCGGTCATAGGTGGGGCGAATCCCCCGCTCGCTGCTGCTGCGGAAGGAAAAGAGATTGGCTGCCCGCCGCTCCTCCTGGTCAAAGCACCAGAGATCGCCGTTGGTGACAAAGGCCGTGTTCTTTCCATTGGGGCTCTTGGCCGCCTGCAGCCGGTCGCTGCCGGTGATGCCTAAAAGGATGCGGCTGCCGGCAAAAAGGTTCGGACTTCCGGTAAAGATCTGGTCTGCCCGCCGCTCAAAATCCATCATATAAATCCGCGGATCACCCCAGCGCATGGTGAAGCTGTCCTCCACCTCGTAATACTCTACCTGCTCCGGATCCTCCGGCGGCCTGCGGATGGCAAGATACTCCAGGGTAACCTGAGCCATATCGCCGTTTAATTCCCGAAGGCTCACAAAGACCTCCCCTGCCGCCTCCATTTCAAGGCCGCCCCAGGTGATCTGGGAGGAGCTGGAGTGAATGTTCACCCGCCCCAGATTGCTGTTGTTTCCCGTGCTGTCGCTTTCCAGATAGGGCGCCAGCCAGGAGGCCTGCTCCGGCTGGAAGGTCATGGCGGAAAACTGGGCCGCCAGGTCTACCATCTGCTGCACACGGGCATTGTCCGTCCAGACAATCCTGGTGTAATAGCGCACAGCGCCGTTCACATCCGTCTCCACCGTCAGCGTCAGCAGGTACTCCTCATCCTCCTCCAGAAGATTCTGAATGGGAAGCGCTGCCGCAGTCCCGCTTTCCGTCTCTGTCCAGGCTTCCACGCTGGTCCTTTCCAGGAGGCGGCTTCGGTCCAGGGTGCGGATCTCGTAATAGATGCCGGTGACATTTCCCTGACAGCGGGCAATCCGGATGTCCAGGCCCCGATCCTCAGGCAGCACCGTCAGACTGTCCCGAAGACCGGCAGAATCCATCTCCTGCACATAGCCGTGAAGGCAGTTCATCTCCCTGCCAAGCACATTCATATACACCACCGGAAGCTCCGATTCCTCCATGGAGGTATACACGGCGTCACTTTGTCCGGTGCGGCTGAACATCCAGTAAAAATATCCGGCGCCTGCGGCGATAAAAATCACGAACAGGATGCCGATCCGCTGCAGCAATCGCTTCATCTATCTACCCGCTTTCTTAACGATTCCGGTACGCATCCAGGCAGCGGTTGATCCGCTTGGTGGGATTCAGCAGCTCACTTAAGGACGCGTCATGATTTAAGTTGTCAATAATCAGCGCAATATATTTGCTCATATCTACATCAATGTAGTAAGGCCGTGCTAAAAGCTCCGGCGTCTGGTACACCAGGTTGGTGGTAAGAATCCGGTCAATCAGGCCGTTATCATAGTATTCATCAAACTTTGCCAGGCCATTGGTAAAGAGGCCGAAGGTGGCGCAGATGAAGACCTTTCTGGCCTTGCGCTTCTTAAGCTCCTTGGCCACATCCAGCATGCTCTCGCCGGAGGAAATCATATCGTCGATAATCAGCACATCCTTGCCGGCCACCTCGGATCCCAGGAATTCGTGAGCCACGATGGGGTTCCGTCCGTTGACAATCCGGGTGTAATCCCGGCGCTTGTAGAACATACCCATATCCAGGCCCAGCACATTGGCAAAGTAAACTGCCCGGTTCATGCCGCCCTCATCAGGGCTGATCACCATCATGTGGTCGCTGTCAATCTGCAGCTCCGTCTCATGCTTTAACAGATGCTTGATAAACTGATAAATGGGCTGAACTGTCTCGAATCCCTTTAAGGGAATGGCATTCTGCACACGGGGATCATGGGCATCAAAGGTAATGATGTTCTCCACGCCCATGCGCACCAGCTCCTCCAGGGCCAGGGCGCAGTCTAAGGACTCCCGGCTGGAGCGCTTGTGCTGACGGCTCTCATATAAAAAGGGCATAATCACATTGATCCGTCTGGCCTTTCCGGCAGCAGCGGCAATCACCCGCTTTAAATCCTGGAAGTGGTCATCCGGTGACATGTGATTGGTCATGCCGCACAGAGAATAGGTCAGGTTATAGTTGCACACATCCACCATGATATACAGATCATCACCGCGGACAGACTCCTCAAGCATACCCTTTCCTTCGCCGGAACCAAATCTGGGCGTATTCGCCTTTACGATGTAGCTGTCTCTCTGATACCCGGCAAAGGCGATGGTTGACTTATGCTCGCTCTCCCGTTCCTTTCTCCAGGCCACCAGATACTCGTCCACCTTTCTGCCCAGCTCCGCACAGCTCTTCAGGGGAATCAGGCCAAGGGGGCCTACCGGAATGGTCTCAATGATCTTCTCTTCGTACAGCATGTTTTCCCTCCATAATCATCAATGCTTTCATTTGTAAATTTGCAAGGTTCTCGTGTGAAATTTTGCGAAAAACCAAGAGTTTTACGCATTTTAACGCTTCTTTTATATCATCCCGTCCTGTATTCGTCAAGCCGCTGGCGGGGATTTTGTATACAGAATTTCATTTTTCGTACAGTTTGACGGTTTTTTCTTTTCCCTAAAGCTTCAGCCGGATATCCTCGCCGTAAAGGGGAATCACCGTGTAATGACTCATAATCCGTGAGGTCACCCGGTCCGTGTACTCATCCCGCAGCCTGTCCAGGGACAGGTTCGTGGAAATGATGGTGGAGCGGCTGCTTAAAAGCCGCTGGTTCATACAGAAGAACAGCTGGGAGGAGGTAAAGCTGTTATTTAACTCCGTGCCCAGATCATCAATAATCAGAAGGTCACAGTCCAGGATGAACTGGTACATGTCCTTCATCTCCTCCTCTGTCTGGTAGTCGAAGCGGTTACGGGAAAAGACCTCAAATAAATCGTGGGCCGACAGGTAAATCACCGAATGATAGGAATCCAGCAGCGCCTTGGCAATGCAGTTGGTGAGAAAGGTTTTCCCCCTGCCGGTAGTGCCGGTAAAGAGAAGATTCCCTCCCTTCTCATCAAAATGCTCCACAAAGTCCCGGCACCAGCCGTACACCTTCTTCATGTACCGGGCCACCGTGGTTCCCACCGCAGGCTCTATCCGGGTATCGTCAAAATACCGGTAAGAAAAGGTATCGAAATTCTCCCGTTTCAAGACAGTTTCCAGATTGGACTGGGCGTAAAGCAGACGGATCTGCGCCCGGCGGAAGCAGTGGCATTTCTTCCCATCCTCCGTATAGCCGGTGTCTCTGCAGTCCGGGCACCGGTATTTCATCTCCATGTAGTCCGCCGGATAGCCCCGGGATGCCAGCAGGATGGCCTTCTGCTCCCGCAGGTCACGGATCTCCTCCCGCAGACGCTCCAGTGCCTTCTCATCTCCATTAAGAAGCTCCCTGGCCCGCAGGACAGCCCGGCTGCTCACCGCCTGGTCCAACTCCTGCACCGCCGGAAGGGCCTGGTACACCTCCTGGACCCGCTCCTCCTGCCGGTGCCTGTTCTTAAGCTGCTGGGCCTGATAATCCCGCATGATTTCCTGATACTGCGAATTGCTTAACGCCATGTGTGTCCGCTCCTTTTATTCTTTGCATTTCCCCTGTACTGTCTGGATCTTACCTATTCCTTCATTCGGGCCCTCACTTTTTCCATCATCAGGGAATCGTAGTCTGTAGCACTCTGCTGGAAATTGTGGAACCGATTGCTGCTTCGGGTTCGGGAGGATTTTGCTCCTTCCCCGCCTTCGTTCCGGCCATCTCCGTGACTGCCATTTTTGCCCTCGCTGCGGCCTGCGTTCCGATTCTTTTCCTGGCTGCGCCGGATCATGTCCAGTTCCTCCACATCGGAAAGCTTCTTTACCCCTGCCTTTTTCCATTCCGACAATATCTTGTCCGCATATTGAAAGCTGGGGCTGTGGGTGGCGGCAATGGTGCGGTTGCAGGCCTCTAACACCACCTCCCGGGAAAAGCCCCAGGTATTGAACCAGTTTTCCATAAGACGTTTCTCTGTGTCCGCCGGCCGCCGGTCCGTAAGGCCAAAGGCCTTCATCACCGCGAAATAATCCTTCTGGAAGCCTGCGCTGTAGGCTCTGGCTGCTTCCAGGGTCAAAAGGCCCTTCTGATGCCAGTTTAAAGCCACCGTCTCCATGTAGCGGATACTGGTGTGCCCATTCTGCACACAGTATTCCACCAGATACTCCAAGAGCTCTGCCGGAAGCCGCAGCTCATCGTACAGATAGCCAAATACCTGACACTCCCGCTGGGTAAAGACCTTGTTCATGTATTTCTGCGCAATGTAAAGCAGCTGAGAAAAATCCTCATCGGCAGTAAGGCGGCTGATATTTTCCATGGAGTAATCCTGGGAGGTGCGCGCCTGAGCGGTGGGATTTGGTTTGATCGGTTGGTTGGCATGGGCGTATGCCGTGGGCTGGGCGGGAGTGTTGGGCTGACCGTATCCTGCAAGCTGGGCGGAAGTATTGCGCTGGCCGTATCCCGCAGCCTGGGCGGGAGCAGACAGCTGGCCTGGAGCAGCAGCCTGGCCGACGTCAGCAGTCTGAGCAGAAACAGACGGCTGACCAGAAACAACAATCTGGCCCGGAACACCTGCCTGGCCTGCACTGCGGCTTGTCAAGACTGCTTCCCCTGACACTGCTGCAGGTCGCGGCGCTGCCGTTGTCTGATGGGGAACCGGTGACGACGGCTGTTTCTCCCCGCCTGCCTGACCATGGGCAGACTGGCCCAGACCAGATGGCTGCTGGCCTGCATCAGGCGCATATTGTCCTTGGCCGGATGCTTGCCGTCCCTGTTCAGCCTCCTGCTGCCCCTGGCTCAGCACGCCGACCTTCTGCCAGTAGGCAATCGCCCGTCTTACATCTCCCTCCGTGCAGTGAAGGGCCTCTGCCGTCTGCGCCTCGTCAGGCATCTCTTCCCGGTGCCGCAGCAGATACAGGTAAATCTTTACATATTCCCCGCTGGCACCCGCCATACATTCATCAATAAACCGGTTCGGCACCAGCGTTGCATTTATCTGAAATTCACTGCTAAAATCCCACTTCATATCCATTCATCCTTTCCGGTGAAACGATGATTTAATCAATGTTTCCTCATTCTGTAATCCTACCTGGATTTTATCACAAGCCTTCGGAAAAGAAAATAGCCCCCGTTATCCACAGATTCCAATGTGGATATTGTGGATAATGTGGATAAAACGGTGGATTACTTTTCGCGGAGAATGACGAAACCTGTCGAAATCAAGGAAAATCAAGGTTTCCCGGAATTGTCAGCTAATTTTTTATGTAAATAAAAACATCCACATAGCTTCTTTACATAAAATGTTGAAAACTATGTGGATAATGTGGATAACTTACATGCCAAGGAGCTTTTCGCCCACTTTTACTATATCTCCGGCCCCCATAGTTATCAACAAATCACCGGGAACACAATTTTCTAAAATAAATGTTTCGATATCATCAAAGGACGGAATATAATGGGCCTTTCCTCCGGCTGCCAGAATACGCTTCGCGATATCCTCCGAGCTGATGCCGATGGTGTTCACCTCGCGGGCTGCATAAATATCCGCCAGAATCACCTCATCCGCCTCCTGGAGCGCCTGAACAAAATCATCCAGAAGAGCCGCCGTCCTGGTGTAGGTATGGGGCTGGAATACGCACCAAAGCTTTTTGTGGGGATAATTCTTCGCCGTGGTCAGGGTAGCCTTAATCTCCTGGGGATGGTGAGCGTAATCGTCAATGACCGTGATGCCGCCGATCTCCCCCTTCTTCTCAAAACGCCGGTTGGTTCCGGTAAAATGCAGGAGCCCCGCCCGAATCTTTTCCATAGGAATCCCCAGCTCTCTGGCCGCCGCAATGGTCGACAGGGAATTGTATACATTATGCATACCCGGCACACCGAGGGTGATGGTCTCCTGCGGCTTTCCCTCCACCATCAAAGTATAAGAAGCTCTGGCCAACTCATCAAAGGCAATGTCCGCCGCGCTGTAGGTGCATTCCGCCGGATCCGTGCCAAAGGTAATCACCCGGCAGGGAAGGCCTTCCGTGATCTCCTCCATCCGCTCAATATCCCGGTTGATAATCAAAATCCCCTTCTCATCCAGCTTCTGGGCAAAAAGCCGGAAGGAATGGCGGATGTCCTCCAGATCCTTAAAGAAATCCAGATGATCCGCCTCGATATTCAGGATGATCTCCATAGTAGGGAAGAACGAGAGAAAGCTGTTGGTATACTCACAGGCCTCGGCCACAAAAATCTCCGGGCCGCCCACACGGATATTTCCGCCGATGGCCGGCAGAATCCCGCCTACGGTGATGGTGGGATCGGTCTCTGCAGCCAGCAAAATTTCTGACAGCATAGATGTGGTAGTCGTCTTCCCATGAGTGCCGGAAATATTCACTGCGTGCTTATAATTACGCATCATTTCCCCTAAAAGATCCGCCCGGGCCATCATGGGAATGCCCTTCTCCTTCGCCGCCTGGAATTCCGGATTGTCCGGATGAATAGCTGCGGTATAGACTACCACATCCACATCATCCCGGATATTGGACGCCCGCTGGCCGTAATCCACACGGATGCCCTTCTCCTCCAGTGCCTCGGTAAGGGCTGACTTGTTCATATCGGAGCCGGATACCTGAAATCCTTCATCAAAAAGGATCTCAGCCAGGCCGCTCATGCTGATGCCTCCGATGCCAATAAAATGGACGTTCTGTGGTTTCTTAAAATCTATATGATACATGCTTTTATTCTCCATTATTCTTATATTTTTTCCTGTTAAGTATACATCAAAAAGGGCAGAAAATCCATAGTTTCCCCGGATTCTCTGCCCTTTTCCTTATCTTTTCGTTATCTTGTTCTTTATCTTTTCTTTATCCTTTCGCGGCTTGGAAGCAAGCCTTTTTGTCGGCCTTTTGGCAGGCCTGTTTTCAGGCCCTTTTACCTGCCGGTATGCAGGTCCTCTTCATGCTGTCTCCATGCCGCCGGATGAGGCGGATACTCTCCGTAGATTTCCCAGCCTCTACCGCCAGCACAATTTATTTCGCTCTATTTCCTTACACCGCCATCCGGCCAAAAATACGGCCGCTGTAACGTGACAGCATGGCAAGAAGGATATTTCCCAGCACGCCCACAGCCAGAACCTCCCCAATGCCCACAGTAAGCATCATGTACGGAATCATATCCGGTGAGCCGTAGGCATACCGAAGCACCCAAGGCACGATGATCGTATTGGCCGCGATCGGCGGAATGCACACCAGCCAGCGGTTCCTCCGCAGTGCATAGGAACCAGCCGCGCCGATGAGTGTGGCCAGACTGCCGAAAATCATGTCCAGCACCACCGTTGTCCCCATAGCCGCGCCCACGCCGTTGGAAATCAGGCACCCTAAAAATAACCCTGGCACCGCCGCTGGTGTAAAATACGGCAGAATGCACAGGGCCTCGGAAATCCGAAACTGCACCGCTCCGTAGGATACTGGCGCCAGAGCCACCGTCAGCGCCGTGTAAAGGGCTGCAATCATGGATGCCTGGGCCATGAACTGTACTTTTTTGCTGTTTTCTCTGTTCATATTTTGTTTTTCTCCTGTAGTTTTGTTTTAGGTGTGGAAGGTCTCGAACACACCGGTCATTGATGCGAAACCGCTTGATTTTACAAGGGATTTCTGACCTTATTTTGTTTTCGCCACAGCCGCATTTCGCGCTCCTGCACAGTTTTTGCACAGCTGCATGTAAAAACATCTTAACGCTTTTAAGCCGCAGCGTTTTAACCGTCTCAGTATAGCATCTTCATTCTTAATTGGCAAGAACTATCGGCACAACTCTTTTCTGTTCATTTTTTAGCCCAGGAAAGCATACAGTCATATTCTGTCCTATATTTTCTAAATATACGTTTTGGCTTGCTCCAAGGTTAATTCAAATTTTTCACGAAGCTTTCTTAAGATTATCTCATCCTTCACATCCAAATCCTTCAGAGTTGATACCAGCGCAATAATTCCCTGCTGAAGGCCTTCCTCGCGCCCTTCCTCGCGCCCTTCCTCGCGCCCTTTCTCAATATTATCCTGGTCTCTCAACATCAACGTCATATACTCATGCCTCCATTCTCGGTTCCGTCTCGCCTCAGACACGGCTTCCTCCAGTTCCTGCACAAACGGGTCTTCGCAAAGCCTGCCATCTACATAGTCCAGGAAGGCCCGCAGGCTGCTGCTTACATCGTTCTGCGTCCCCTTTGTATTCAGAAAGATCCTCGTTGCTCCATCACCAATCCGGATATCTGCATCTTCCTTACAGTTCCCCTCAAAGGTATATTGGTGCCTCCCCTTCCCATATAAATCAAAGGGACAGATAAAGATAATATAGCTGTCGTTCAGATACCGGTAATTCACTCCCTTATCGAGAAGCGAAATATCGATCATCGCCTGGTAGTACCGGCTCCTTCTCGGAAGTTCCTTTGTATCGGTCATCTGCATTTCGACGCTATACACTCGCTTCGCCTCATCCCGCAAATAAACATCCAGTCTCACGCTCCTGGCATCAATGTCATTGCTGATGCTCTTCTGGGTTTCCACTAACTCAATATGAGCAATGTCAAGTTCCGGCAGTATCCTTTGTAAAAGCTTCTGGCATAAGCCTGGATGGCTCCCCATTACCTTTCCAAACATAAAATCATTAGATATTCGAATCTCTTCCCATGACTGCTCAAGCACAGATAATCTGTTTCCCGCTTCTGATTCCCTTATCTGCATATTATACGTCTCCACCTTTACTCCGTCCTTTTTCTTGATTTCATCTTACCATATTCAACATCCAGTTTCAAGAACCGGCAGTACATCGATAGCGTAACCTTACCTGGGGATCCACACAGGCAGACTTCACCACGATCATTTTCTCTTCGTTCAACCTCAGCATATTCCTGCTATTGATGAATTGAAATAGTACCTTGCTCCTGTCTGCCTGCTT
>JAGHER010000041.1 GCA_017889125.1 Lachnospiraceae bacterium | reverse complement strand
GCGGGTTCTCATTTCCGTTTTCCGTGCTCTTTTCTTCCAGCTCCTGGAGCGCATCAGGAAAGACTTCCATGACATCCTGAACCGAACAGCCCAGGATGTTGCAGAGAACTTCAATGGTATGCGTGGAAACGTACATATTCTTTTTCAGACGGCTGAGCTGGCCTGCGCTGAACCCGTAATATTTAATCAGGCGGTATTGGCTGACGTCCTTCTGTTTCATGGTTTCCCATAGACGGTCATATTTTACCATTTGCATCACTCCTGATTTCATTAAAGCCTGTTCCCCGTAAGATGTATATTATCCATAATTGGGCAATGTATAAGGCGGCTTTTCGGAAAGTACAGGGAAATCCATGTTTCCCGAAAGACCAGGCTTTCAGAGAATGGCAGGATGTGGTAGGATAGAAGCAGGAAGTTTGAGGTAAAGGAGGAGAAGCGGATGTGGACAGAAAGTGAATGGCAGGAGGATTTTGAGGCTTATGCCAGGGAGCACCTGGAGGAGGTTAAATCCCTGCTTAGGGAGTGGGCCGCCCTGCCTGCGCCTTCCCATGAGGAGGAGCAGCGGGCTCAGGCGGTGCTGCGGTGGCTGCATAGTCAGGGAGCCGGGACGGCCTATATAGATGAGGCCGGAAATGTGGTATATGAGATGGGATGCCGGGAGGCGAAGCAGATTGCCGTGTTCATGGCTCACATGGATGTGGTGTTTCCGGATACGGAACCCTTCTGTGTGAAGGAGGAGGCCGGGCGGATGTACGCGCCGGGAATCGGCGATGATACGGCTAATCTTGTGCTTTTGATGATGAGCGTGAAGTACCTTCTTTCGCGGAAGGCAAAGCCGGGGGAGGGCTGGGGCCTCCTTTTTGCTGCCAATGTATGCGAGGAAGGGCTGGGAAATCTGAAGGGGAGCAGGGCCATCTGTGAAAAATGGAAGGATAAAATCGGTGCATTTTACTCCCTGGACGGCTATCTTGGCTGGGTGGTAACCCGGGCGGTGGGTTCTCAGCGGTACAGGGTAACTGTGCGCACGGAGGGCGGCCATTCTTACTCGGCCTTCGGCAATCCTAATGCCATTCATATCCTGTCGGGGCTGATCCAGAGCCTTTATGCGGTGCGGGTTCCCGCAGAGGCAAAGACTACCTATAATGTAGGCACCATCCAGGGAGGAACGACCATCAATTCCATCGCCCAGGAGGCATCCATGACCTACGAGTTCCGCTCAGAGGATCGGCAGTGCCTTCAATATATGGAAAGTTTCTTTCAGGGCACAGTAAATTCCCTCCGTCTGGCAGGCTGGGATGTGGAAACGGAAACGCTGGGCATCCGTCCCTGCAATGGGGATGTGGATGAGAAAGCCCTTGATGAGCTGGAGGAGCGCTGCCGCAGAGTTCTTTCCCGGTACTGGGAGGGCGGGGCCAGGACAAAAGCCAGCTCCACCGATGCCAACATCCCTCTTTCCATGGGAATTCCTGCCTGTACGGTAGGCTGTGTGGCAGGAAGCGGAGCGCATACCCGGGAGGAGTGGATCGAGACGGAGAGCCTGCTTCACGGATTCTGCACGGCTCTGGGGCTGATTGTATCTTATGTTTGAAGATTTGCCGTTGCAGTTCACGTCCAGCGTGAACTGTAACGATTTGCCGCCCTGCTTTAAGGAAACCTCGCCGGAAGCATAGACAGTCCTTCCGGATTATGGTAAGATAACGGGGATAAGAAGAAAATGCAAAGTTTGGAAACAGGCAGCTCACCCGGCTGCGTGAAGGAGGACGTTATGATTAAGCAGTTAATGGAAAAGATTGATAAGACCAAGGCTCCCATCTGTGTGGGTCTGGACCCCATGTTAAGCTATATTCCGGAGCATGTGGTAAAGAAGGCCTTTGACGAGTACGGCGAAACCTTAGAGGGCGCCGCGGAAGCCATCTGGCAGTTTAATAAGGAAATCATCGACTGCACCTGGGATCTGATTCCCTCGGTAAAGCCCCAGATTGCCATGTACGAGCAGTTCGGCATTGAGGGCCTGAAGGTCTATAAGAAGACCGTGGATTACTGCCGGGAGAAGGGTCTTCTGGTCATCGGCGATGCCAAGAGAGGCGATATTGGTTCCACCTCCGCCGCCTACGCCGCAGGACACATCGGCAAGGTGAAGGTGGGAGGAAATACCTTCTCCGGCTTTGATACCGATTTCCTTACGGTGAACCCTTACCTGGGTACGGACGGCGTGAAGCCCTTTGTTGATGCCTGCCAGGAGAATGACAAGGGTCTGTTTGTCTTAGTAAAGACCTCCAATCCCTCCAGCGGCGAGTTCCAGGACCGGCTGATTGACGGCCGCCCCTTATACGAGCTGGTGGCAGAGAAGGTGGTTGAGTGGGGACAGGCCTCCATGGACGGCGGCTACAGCAATGTAGGCGCAGTAGTAGGCGCCACCTATCCGGAGATGAGCCGGATTTTAAGAAAGCTGATGCCCCATACCTATTTCCTGGTTCCCGGCTACGGCGCCCAGGGCGGAACTGCAGAGGATCTGAAGTACTGCTTCAATGAGGACGGCTTCGGCGCGGTAGTGAACTCCTCCAGAGGCATTATTGCCGCCTACAAGAAGGACACCTACGCCAAGTTTGGTCCGGAGCATTTCGGCGATGCCTCCAGACAGGCGGTGATTGATATGGTGGAGGATATCCGCCGGGTGATGTAGGTTCAGCGTAATCAGTATCATAAAACAGGAGGCACAAAAACCTATGGCAAAAGTGAAAGAGACGGCGCAGGTAATCAGCCAGGAGCGGCTGGCTGAGGGCGTTTACAGCATGTGGATTCATTCTCCCGCCATCGCTTCCCAGGCAGTTCCGGGGCAGTTTATCTCCCTGTACTGCCAGGACGGGTCGCGTCTGCTGCCCAGGCCCATTAGCCTGTGCGAGATCGACCAGGAGGGCGGACGGCTGAGGATCGTGTACCGGATCGCCGGAAAAGGAACAGAGGAGTTTTCTGCTTACGCGGCGGGCAGTCCGGTGGAGATCCTTGGCCCTCTGGGCAATGGCTTCCCCTTAGAGGAGGCAGAGGGAAAGCGGGTCTTTCTCATCGGCGGCGGCATCGGCATCCCGCCCATGCTGGAGACGGCTAAAGCACTT
The DNA here is from genome assembly GCA_017889125.1 of Lachnospiraceae bacterium. GTDB lineage: Bacteria > Bacillota > Clostridia > Lachnospirales > Lachnospiraceae > Caccovicinus. Next base: position 9,243 of record JAGHER010000041.1, on the reverse strand, counting down.
AAAGGGGAGAAGACCATGGTGCTGGGCTATCGGGACAGCCAGATGTTTTTAAAGGAAGAATTTGAAGCCGTGGGGCAGGTATTTGCCGCCACGGAGGACGGAAGCTTCGGCACCAAGGGAAACGTACTGGATGCCATCCGTGAACAGGGACTTAAGGGCGATGTGATCTTTGCCTGCGGCCCCACCCCTATGCTCCGGGCACTGAAGGCCTGGGCGGCCGAAGAGAATATGGAGTGCTGGCTTTCTCTGGAGGAGCGGATGGCCTGCGGCATCGGGGCCTGTCTGGCCTGCGTCTGCCAGTCGAAGGATGTAGACAGCCATTCTCATGTACACAATAAGCGGATCTGTAAGGAAGGCCCTGTATTCCGGGCAGAGGAGGTGGAGCTGTGATAAACATGAAGGTAAATCTGGCCGGTGTGGAATTAAAGAATCCGGTGATGGAAGCCTCCGGCACCTTTGGCTCCGGAGCCGAGTACGGGGAGTTTGTGGACTTAAACCGTCTTGGGGCGGTGGTGACTAAGGGCGTAGCCAATGTGCCCTGGCCGGGAAATCCCACCCCGCGGATCGCGGAGACCTGCGGCGGCATGCTCAATGCCATCGGCCTGCAGAATCCGGGCATTGATGTGTTCGCCCGCCGGGATATCCCCTTCTTAAAGCAGTACGATACAAAGATCGTGGTCAATGTCTGCGGAAAGACCACAGAGGATTACCTGGAAGTGGTAGCGCGGCTTGGGGATGAGCCGGTGGATCTTTTGGAGATCAATATCTCCTGTCCCAACGTAAAAGAGGGCGGCATTGCCTTCGGCCAGGATCCCAAGGCAGTGGAGGCCATCACCAAGGCTTGCAAGGCCCACGCAAAGCAGCCGGTAATCATGAAGCTTAGCCCTAACGTAACGGATATCACCGTGATGGCCAAGGCCGCGGAGGCAGGCGGAGCCGATGCCATTTCCCTGATTAACACTTTAACAGGCATGAAGATCGACGTAAACCGCAGGACCTTCGCCCTGGCCAACAAGACCGGCGGCCTGTCCGGCCCCGCCATCAAGCCGGTGGCGGTGCGGATGGTCTACCAGGTGGCCAATGCGGTGAAGGTGCCCATCATCGGCATGGGCGGCATTCAGAACAGCGAGGATGCCCTGGAGTTTATCCTGGCCGGAGCCACAGCTGTGGCAGTGGGTACTGCGAATTTCAATAACCCTTACGCTACGGTAGAGGTGGTTGACGGGATTCAGACATATATGGAAAAGAATGGAATTCAGGATATCCAGGAATTAGTCGGTGCAGTGAAATAAACAGGTTTTCTGGGAGATAAAGATTAAAGACAAAAGGCGGGGACAGGCGTCCCCCACAGGAGGTAAATAATGGAACAGTATAAGCAGGAATTTATTGAATTTATGGTAGAAAGCCAGGTGCTGAAATTCGGCGATTTCACCTTAAAGAGCGGCAGAAAGTCCCCTTTCTTTATGAATGCGGGCGCTTACGTTACCGGCACCCAGTTAAGACGTCTGGGCGAGTATTACGCTAAGGCCATCCATGATAATTTCGGCCTGGATTTTGATGTGCTCTTCGGCCCGGCCTACAAGGGTATTCCTCTGTCGGTAGCCACCTCCATGGCCATCAGCGAGCTGTACGGAAAGGATGTGCGCTACTGCTCCAACCGCAAGGAGGTAAAGGATCACGGCGATACCGGAATCCTCTTGGGCAGCAAGTTAAAGGATGGAGACCGGGTGGTGATGATCGAGGATGTGACCACCTCCGGCAAGTCCATTGAGGAAACTTTCCCGATTTTAAAGAGCCAGGCAGATGTGGAAATCAAGGGCCTGATCGTATCCTTAAACCGCATGGAGCGGGGCAAGAGCGAGAAGAGCGCCTTAGAAGAGGTGAAGGATCTGTACGGCTTCCCCACCGCGGCCATTGTGAATATGGCAGAGGTTACGGAGTATCTGTACAACCGGGAGTGTCAGGGCCAGGTGATCATCAATGATGACATAAAGGCGGCCATTGACGCATACTATGCCCAGTATGGAGCAAAATAGTGTGACAGACTTTTCTAGGAGTGATGGATTATGGATATGGAACGGGTTTATAAGACCATGAGCCGCGCCGGGGCCGGAAGTATCGCCGCCGGGATCATCATTGCCACGGTGGGCCTGACCGTGGGCATCGTCTCCATTGTAACGGGAGCGCTTTTACTGAAGCGCAAATCAGAAATCGAATTTTAGCGGCGCTGGCGGCAGTCTGGAGCGTATATGATAAGAAATACAACCAGGCACCAGAAGATGGGCTGGGTACTGTTTATTTTGTACCTGGCCCTGCTGGTGTATTTTCTGTTTTTTGCGGAATTCTTCGGGAGGACGGAGGCGCCCCTCCGGGAAGGATACGCCTACAATTTGGAACCCTTTAAGGAAATTTCCCGGTTCTGGACATACCGGGACAAGTTAGGCACCTGGGCCTTTCTGCTGAATGTAGTGGGGAATGTGGTGGCCTTTATGCCCTGCGGCTTTTTTCTTCCCATCGTCAGCCGCCGGAGCAAGAAATGGTACAATACGGTGCTCATCAGCGGCGGCTTCAGCCTGTGCGTGGAGCTGGTGCAGCTGGTGTCTAAGGTGGGAAGCTTTGATGTGGATGATATTATGTTGAATACAGCCGGCGGGATCCTGGGATACATTGCCTATCGGATCGTACAGCGGATGCGGATATGGAGGCGGAGACATGCCGGAAAAAAATAAAAAGATCAGCTATGTAAATTACGTGAGGAAGCCTCTGGCCAGGCGAAGCTTCTGGGCTGCGGGAATCACAGCGGTGGCGCTGGTGCTTTTCGGCTCGGTAGTGGGACTGGCGGTAAAGAGCCAGGGAAACGTGCTCTTAAATGTGGGCGCCATGGCCTTTTCTAGTTTCCTCTTTGCGGCCTGCGGCCTGGGATACGGCGTGTGGGCCTTATTTGAGAAGGAGAAAAATTACATTCTGGCAAAGCTGTCCATGATTTTGGACGGGCTGCTGCTGTTAATCTGGATCATTACCCTGATTATTGGGCTGCAGCATATGTAGGAGTACATGTGTATGAGCGGGAGATGCAGATATCGGCAACGTATGCGATAAATCAGGTATCGGCTGCATGTGCTGGAGGACAGCTGGGAAACGGCGGATTAAAGCATTTTCTGCAGGAAAGCAGCAGTAGGAAGGAGAGCAGTTAAGATGGATGTTTGGAAATATTGGAAAGAAGAAAATGACGCGGCAGAAGAGCGGTATCAGTTGGCCATGGAGCGGGTTTGCGCCATTCTCAAGGAGGAGACGGCGGCAGAGCCTTACCGGGAGTATTTCCGCCAGGTTTCTGGGTTTGTGCAGCTTCTTAAAGAGACGGCGGAGGCCATCCAGGCAGGGTGGCTTGATACAGCTTCTCTGGGAGAGCTGGAGGAGATGAATTACCGGCTGTACCGGGACATTCTGCCGGAGCATTACGAGGAAAGCTACGGGAATCCAGCTTATGCGGCGGCAAAGCTTGGAAAGGATTTTGGCCCCATGCTGTCCTTTCTCTACAGCGAGCTGCGCAGCCAGATCCCCAATATCTATGAAGGTCGGCTGGCTCCGGTGACGGCGGCCTGCGAGGCATTTATCGAGATTTATAATCTCTTTGAGGGGAATGTTCCCCAGGCAAAAGAGGTGCGGGATGTGCTTTACTGGTACGTCAGCGACTACGCCGACCAGACGGTGCGCAGCTGGCTGTGGGAGCGGTTTGACCCGGCCTATTCCTTTGCCAGGGACATTATTATGGAAGCGGATCTTTCGGATCTTCGGTATCTGTACCGGTTCGGCGAGTACATTTCCCCCTCAGAGCTTTCCGTGGCTTCCTTTCTCAATTCCCTTCCGGAGGAGACGGTTCGCTCCATGGCAGACACCTATGTGGAGGGCTTCCGCAAGGGCTTTGAGGTCATGGGCCGCGACCTTTCCAAAAAGAAAACGGTGCTGATCCGCTATGAGGTGGGCTTTGAGCGGATGATCCGCATGGCGGTGGAGGGCTTCGGCCGTCTGGGGCTTCAGTGCATTTTCTGCCGGGCGCCTCTTTCGGCGGTGAACCGGAATCCAAACCGGAAGGTGGGCTGGTACAGCTCTTCGCCTAACAAGCAGTATGAATACGATCACCGGTATGACAGCGCCCTTTACATGGGAAACACCTTTAAGGAGCGGAAGCTTTCCGTGCTGCGGACGGCCTTCGAGGACTTTAAGGAGCTGGCCTCTTGGTATGCGGGCCCGGCGGTGGTGGAGACCTTCGGCGAGCCGGGCTTTGTGCCGGTAAATAAGGAAGAATGCTTCGCTCTCTCCGAGCATCAGGAGGATGTGGTGCGCAGCTACAATAATGAATTTACCCAGCTGATGAACCGGTATTCGCCGGAGGAGGAGACCAGCTTTACCATCATCGCCTTCCCGCGGCCGGAGATCGGCGAGCCTTATGAGGAGATTTTCCGGGAGATTATCCGGATCAATACCCTGGATTATGCCCAGTACCAGAAGATCCAGCAGGTGATTATCGATGCCCTGGACACGGCGGAAAAGGTGCAGGTAAAGGGGGCAGGGGAGAATGCCACCGATCTGGAAATTTCCCTTCATCCGTTGTCTGATCCCCAGAAGGAGACCGGCTTTGAAAACTGCGTTTCCGATGTGAATATCCCCCTGGGTGAGGTATTCACCTCGCCGGTGCTTGCGGGAACCAACGGCCTTCTTTTCGTAAAGAGCGTTTACATCGGGGAATTCCAGTTCCGAAATCTGGCCATGCGCTTCGTGGATGGCCGGGTGACGGATTACACCTGCGAGAACCTGGACTCTCCTGAGGAGAACCGGAAGCTGGTGCGCCAGGTGATCCTTAAGAATCACGAAAGCCTTCCCATGGGCGAATTTGCCATCGGCACGAACACCACGGCCTATGCGGTGGGACGGCGGTACGGGATTGTGGACCGGCTGCCCATTTTGATTGTGGAGAAGATGGGCCCGCACTTTGCTGTGGGCGACACCTGCTACAGCTGGGCCGAGGACTGCCCCATGTACAATCCCGACGGCAAGGAGATGATTGCCCGGGACAATGAGATTTCTATTCTTCGGAAGGAGGATGTGTCCAAGGCTTATTTCAGCTGCCATACGGACATCACCATTCCTTACGATGAGCTGGATTCCATCATTGCCTGCCGGGCAGACGGAAGCCAGATTCCCATTATCCAGGGCGGGCGCTTCGTGCTTCCGGGGACGGAGGAGCTGAATCGGCCCTTGAATGAAATTTCATCGGAAGGGGATTGACGGGACTGGGAAAAGACGGTATGATACTGATAAGTAAAGCAATATTAATAAGCGATACTAATAAGAACAGCTAATAAAATCACCGGTTTTCCCTGATAAGTTTAAGAAAATGCCATATTCAGGCAGAAGTGACGAAAGCGGAAGACCGGTTCTTTTGGGAAAGGAGAACAAGATGGCAAAGGTTGGCATTGTTATGGGCAGCGATTCCGATATGCCCGTTATGGCAAAGGCAGCAGAGATTTTAGACAAGATGGGGATTGAGTACGAGATGACGATTATCTCCGCGCATCGGGAGCCGGATATTTTCTTCCAGTGGGCAAAGTCGGCAGAGGAGAAGGGCTTTAAGGTCATTATTGCAGGTGCGGGAAAGGCCGCTCATCTTCCTGGTATGTGCGCTGCCATCTTCCCTATGCCGGTAATCGGCATTCCCATGAAGACCTCCGATCTTGGTGGTGTGGATTCCCTGTACTCCATCGTGCAGATGCCCTCCGGCATCCCGGTGGCTACGGTAGCCATCAACGGCGGAGCGAATGCAGGTATCCTGGCAGCGAAGATTTTGGCTGCTTCTGACGAGGCGCTGCTTCAGAAGGTAAAGGATTACACCGAATCCCTGAAGAATGAAGTGGTGAAGAAGGCAGATAAGCTGGCTGAGGTTGGATATAAAGAGTATCTGGCACAGATGAAGTAATTGGCGGCGAAGGCAATCCCAACCAGAGTGGGCAGCCAGAGAAGGTGTCACCGGCCAGAACAGATGTCTGGCAGGGAACGTAAGGAAAATCACGGAGGAGAACAGTATGGATTATAAGAAAGCCGGAGTGGATATTGAGGCAGGCTACAAGTCGGTGGAACTGATGAAAGAGCATGTGAAAAAGACCATGCGCGAGGAAGTGTTAGGAGGTCTCGGCGGATTTTCCGGAGCCTTTTCCCTGGCAAAGATCAAGGAGATGGAGGAGCCGGTGCTGCTGTCCGGTACGGATGGCTGCGGCACCAAGGTGAAGCTGGCAATCATTCTGGACAAGCACGATACCATCGGCATCGATGCCGTGGCCATGTGTGTCAATGACATTGCCTGCGCCGGCGGTGAGCCGCTGTTCTTCCTGGATTACATTGCCTGCGGCAAGAATTATCCGGAGAAGATTGCGGATATCGTAAAGGGCGTGGCAGAGGGCTGCCTTCAGTCGGAAGCGGCCTTGATCGGCGGCGAGACGGCGGAGCATCCGGGCCTGATGCCGGAGGAGGATTACGACCTGGCTGGTTTTGCTGTAGGCGTCTGCGATAAGAAGGAGATGATTACCGGAGAGAATCTGGAGGCAGGAGACGTGCTGATCGGCATGGCTTCCTCCGGCGTTCATTCCAACGGCTTCTCTCTGGTGCGGAAGGTTTTCGAGAAGGAGATGAATGCCGAGGGGCTGAATACCTACTACGATGAGCTGGGCACCACCCTGGGCGAGGCTCTCCTGGCTCCCACGAAGATTTACGTAAAGGCCTTAAAGTCCTTAAAGGCGGCAGGAGTTTCCGTAAAAGCCTGCAGCCACATCACCGGCGGCGGCTTCTATGAGAATGTGCCCCGGATGTTAAAGGACGGCGTGAAGGCGGTAATTCAGAAGGACAGCTATCCCGTTCCGGCGATTTTCGGCCTCCTGGCAAAGAAGGGCCAGATCGAGGAGCACATGATGTACAATACCTTCAACATGGGCATCGGTATGATTATCGCTGTGGCCAAGGAGGATGTGGAAAAGGCAAAGGCGGCCATCCAGAGCGCTGGTGAGACCGCTTATGTAATCGGCTCTGTGGAGCAGGGCGAGAAAGGCGTGGAATTATGCTGAAAATCGGAGTGCTGGTATCCGGAGGCGGAACCAATCTGCAGGCCATATTTGACGCCATCGACAGCGGAAAGATCCGGAATGCCCAGGTAAAGGCAGTCATCAGCAACAATGCAGGGGCATACGCCTTAGAGCGTGCACGAAGCAGAGGCGTGGAGGCGCTGTGCCTGTCTCCCAAGAATTTCGAGAGCCGGGAGCAGTTTAATGCCGCTTTTCTGGAAACAATAGATTCTTATGGCCTGGATCTCATCGTCCTGGCTGGTTTTCTGGTAAAGATCCCGGAGGAAATGATTCGCCGCTACAGGAACCGGATCATCAATATTCACCCGTCCCTGATCCCTTCCTTCTGCGGCGTAGGCTATTACGGACTGAAGGTTCATGAGGCCGCCTTAAGCAGAGGGGTAAAGATCACGGGCGCCACCGTCCATTTCGTGGACGAGGGCATGGATTCCGGTCCGATCCTTTTGCAGAAGGCAGTGGAGGTAAAGGAAGGAGATACCCCGAAGGTTCTCCAGCAGCGGGTGATGGAGGAGGCAGAGTGGATTATCCTGCCTAAGGCCATTGACATGATTGCAAACGGGGAGATTCCGCTGGGGAAAGAATGATGCGGTTGGCAGCAGATACTGTTAGGAAAACGCTGATTAAAACGTTTCCTTAGCAGGGCGGCAGTCTGCCTGCATCAGGAGGAGAACAGGAGAAAGGACGAAAACGATGAAGATATTAGTAGTAGGAAGCGGCGGCCGTGAGCATGCCATTGTGCAAAAGATTGCCCAGAGTCCTAAGGTAGAAAAGATCTACTGCGCGCCGGGAAATGCAGGCATCAGTCAGCTGGCAGAGTGCGTGCCTATCGGCGCCATGGAATTTGAAAAGCTGGCGGATTTTGCCGAGAAGGAAAAGATCGATCTGACGGTAATCGGCCCAGATGATCCTTTAGTGGGCGGCGTTGTGGATGTAATCGAGGCCAGAGGCCTGCGGGTATTCGGCCCCAGAAAGAACGCGGCAATCCTGGAGGGGTCCAAGGCATTTTCCAAGGATCTGATGAAGAAATACAATATTCCCACGGCAGCCTACGAAACCTTTGATTCTGCCCAGGCGGCTCTGGAGTATCTGGAAACGGCACCCATGCCCATCGTCTTAAAGGCCGACGGCCTGGCTCTGGGAAAGGGCGTGCTGATCTGCCAGAACCTGGAGGAGGCGAAGGCTGGTGTTCAGGAGCTGATGGAAGATAAGAAGTTTGGCTCCGCAGGCGAGCGGATCGTGGTGGAAGAATTTATGACCGGCCGGGAGGTGTCTGTCCTTTCCTTTGTGGACGGCAAGACCATCCGCATCATGACCTCCGCCCAGGACCACAAGCGGGCAGGAGACGGCGACACCGGCTTAAATACCGGCGGCATGGGAACCTTCTCCCCAAGCCCCTTCTACACGGAGGAAGTGGACGAGTACTGCCGGAAGTACATTTACCAGGCCACCGTGGACGCCATGGCCAAGGAAGGCCGGGAATTTAAGGGAATCATCTTCTTCGGCCTGATGCTGACGGAAAAAGGCCCCAGAGTCCTGGAGTACAATGCCCGCTTCGGCGACCCGGAGACCCAGGTGGTGCTTCCCCGGATGAAAAATGATATTGTGGACGTATTCGAGGCCTGCATAGACGGCTGCCTGGATCAGGTAGAGCTGGAATTTGCCGACAATGCGGCTGTGTGCGTGGTGCTGGCCTCCGACGGCTATCCCGTCCATTACGAGAAGGGCTTCCCCATCTCCGGTCTGGATCAGTTCCCGGGAGATGACGGCTGCTACGTCTTCCACGCCGGTACGAAGTTAGCGGAGGACGGAAAGACCTTCCTCACCAACGGCGGAAGAGTCTTAGGCGTCACTGCTTTGGGCGATGACCTGAAGACCGCCCGGGCCAACGCTTACCAGGCTACGGAGAGGGTCACCTTCGAGAATAAGTACATGCGCCATGATATTGGGAAGGCTATTGATGAGGTTTAAGGGGACAAGGATTAACGAAAAAGGATAATGTCGTTAGAAGAATGATGATGTTAAAAGAATAAGGACGATAGAAGATAACGCCGCAGGCGGTCAGAGGGAATGCTGACGGGCTGCGGCGTTTTTTGTGTTTTCCGGGATGCGTTTT
>JAGHER010000253.1 GCA_017889125.1 Lachnospiraceae bacterium | reverse complement strand
GCTGATCCGAGGCTATAATGTTGATGTTGGTATTGTTGAGATTGTCGATAAGAATAAAGAAGGGAATCGAGTCCGTAAACAGTTGGAGGTAGACTTTGTGGCAAATCAGGGCAGTCAAAGATACTATATCCAGGTCGCATACGATATGACTTCAGAAGAAAAGCAGACTCAGGAATTTAACTCTCTGCGTAATATTCCCGACTCATTCAAAAAGATTGTCATTGTAAGCGGCAGCAAGAAGCCCTGGCGGAATGATGAAGGGTTCGTTATTATGGGAATGAAATATTTTCTTTTGAATGAGGACAGCCTGGAGTTTTAATTGGAACTGATCCCTCTTGACGAAACATCCCAGATAGCAGTAAGATATCCGAGGCAAAATCCATTTTTGCCGATTTATGCCGAGGCTAAGGAGGAGAATACAGACGGTGAAAACTGGCAGATATGAAATTGATATGTGCAATGGCTCGATTCTGGACAAGCTGATTTCCTTTTCCCTTCCGCTGATGATTTCCAGCATCCTGCAGCTGATGTTCAATGCGGTGGATATTATTGTGGTGGGACGGTTTGACGGAAGCCAGGCGCTGGCGGCAGTGGGGTCGACCACGGCGCTGATTAACATTTTTACGAACCTGTTTATTGGAATTTCCCTGGGGACGAATGTTCTGGCGGCAAGGTATTTTGCTACAGGGCAGGACAAGGAGATGTCGGAGGCAGTACATACGGCCATCAGTCTGGCGTTAATCAGCGGCATTGCCATGGTATTTGTGGGCATGGGGGCTTCACGGTTTGCCCTGGGGCTGATGGGCACACCGGCGGATGTAATTGACCAGTCTGCCCTGTATATGCGGATTTATTTTGCCGGGATGCCTTTTTTCATGTTGTATAATTACGGTGCAGCCATATTGCGGGCTGTGGGCGATACGAAAAGGCCTCTGCTTTTCCTGACTGTGGCGGGCCTGGCCAATGTGATTCTGGATATTCTTCTGGTGGCGGTGATTCCTCTTGGGGTGGCAGGCGTGGCCATAGGCACGGTAGCCTCGCAGATGATTTCCAGCATTCTGGTGCTTCGCTGCCTGTACAGGTCTAAGGCAAGTTACCAGATCCGCTTTTCCCGGCTGACCATCAAGTGGGTGTATTTAAAACGGATTTTTCAGGTAGGAATACCGGCGGGAATCCAGAGCACGGTGATTGACTTTTCCAATGCCCTTCTGCAGTCATCGGTAAATTCCTTTGGCTCCACGGCAATGGCGGGCTATACGGCGGCCAACAATATCCTTGGATTCTTGTACGTGGCAGTGAATGCGGTCACCCAGGCCTGCATGAGCTTTACCAGCCAGAATTACAGCGTGGGAAAGCAGAAGCGCATGGACAGGGTGCTGATCGACTGCTGTTTTCTGTCTGCCGGTGCGGCGATTGTGCTGGGCGTGGGCGCCTGGGTGTTTGGGCCGCGGATTTTAAACATTTATACATCAGATGTCGAAGTGATCCGGTGCGGTCTGGAGATTCTCTCCATTACCACTGTGCCCTATTTTCTCTGCGGCATCATGGATCTGATTCCCGGCGCCCTGCGGGGAATGGGACACTCCGGCGTGCCCATGATTTTATCCATCATCGGCACGGTGGGAACCAGGATTCTGTGGATTTACGTCTTTTTCCCGCAGCACAGGTCATTGCATTTCCTGTTTATTTCTTATCCGGGGTCGTGGACAATCACCATTCTTATGCAGACTGTGTGCTTCTGGTTTGTGCGGAAGCAGTGTATACGATTGATGGGGTGGAGAGAGTGAAGATAAAAGCAAAATAAAAGCAGCGCCGCAGGTCGGAGTTCCTCTTATGGCAGAAGCCATTGGAAGGGGACTGGGCCTGGGGCGCTGCTTTTTGTCAGATCACAACGTGACCTTAGTTTATTACATAATGTAGCCGTAGTTTATTATATAATGTACCCTGGATTTTACTGCACAACAACACCTTCCGCCGTAACGGCTACCGTGTGTCCTGCCGCCAATCCGGTAGTCTGGATGGAGGAGAAGCTTCCGGTTATCTCATCTGCAGAAAGCAGCACCATGCCGGACGCGGGATTGGGGTAGTCGGTAAAGTCTACGTTGAGGACGCCGTCTAAGGAAGCGCTGCCGTCAATCTCCAGGGTGTCAGTTCCGCTGTTGATATCCAGATTCAGAGTGCCTTCCGATGTCTGGGCGTAATTTCCCCAGATGGTTACCGGCCCGGTTACCGTCTCGCTGATGGATGCGTGGTTATCTACGGAGCTGTGTCCAAAGGCGTTTTCGGAAGCCGCGGTGAAAGTACCGCCATTGACATAAACGCCGCCGGTATAGGTGTTGTCTCCAGAGAGGACCAGAGTTCCGGTGCCTTCCTTGGTGATGCAGCCTTCGCCGTAAATATCGTTGCTCCATTCATCATAAGCGTTGAAGCCGCCTAAGGAGGCGTCCATGAATGCGGTGACATTTACGTTAAATGCACCGTAGCCGTTTGCTGCGGAATAAAGATCCAGCCGTCCCCAGCCCTCGGCGTCATCCAGGAAAGCGTAACCGGAGGGGAGATCGGTGGAGTAAAGCACCCATCTTCTTTGATCTGCGTCCAGATAGGGGAAACGGGTTTCCAGAAGGACTTCAGCACCCTTGGGAACGGTCATAGGCCGGGTGGTATCGCCGGTCTGGGGCAGATTGTAAGTGAGACGGTCATGGTACATCTTTGCGTTATTGCCGTCATGTTCAAAATACATGGTTTCCAATGCACCGGGATTCGTCAGCAGAGTTCCCAGAGCCTGGCTGCGTGCCTGCGCTTTAAGGTCAGCATTTTCCGGATCATTTAATGCAGCAGCAGCCAGAGCTGTAGCCATGGTGCGGCCGCCCATAACATCCATAGGAGAATGCATACCGGCAATAATCCGGTAATTCCCAATTTCGGAAGCATTAGCCAGAAGCTGCTGGAAGCGCTCGGGGACAGCATAGGCCAGGGCAAGGGAGGCCAGGTATCCGGCATTGGTGTGGCCGCTGGGGAATCCGCCGTCTGTCATCGGGTCGGAAGCGCAGGGCTTCAGCGCCGGAAGGAGATTGACTGCGCTGCTCCAGCGGAAGGGGCGCATGTACTGATAGTAAATTTTGGCTGGATTGCCGCTGGCATGAGGGCCGCGCACGGTATTAACCAGCTGGACGATGCTGCCAAGGGCCGAGTCAGTGTCTGCCCAGTTTCCATTGGCATTTCCTTTATCGCTGTATTTCTTTGTTTCCGCATCTGCGGGGATAGCATCAGGAAGAGAGGTGCCTGCATTAGACAGCTGCTTGAAGGCTGTCTCATAAGGGCCAAGACCATCCAGGGCTGACCAGTTCTGGTTCTGGCGATCTGTAAGGTAAGCGGTAAGTCCCTGCTCCGGGGTGCGGCTGTTGGTCATGTTGATGCAGATCTGAATGTTTTGATCCAGCAGAAGCTTTCCGGCATCGCCCAGCTTCTGGCCATTGTTCCAGCTGTCTCCAGGCGCCCAGATACTTAAAAAAGGAGACAGTACGCCGATCACCGCATTGGATTCCGGGGACATGTTGTCCATGCTGTTTGTTTTGTAGGTGTCCACAAAATAGCCATGAGGGCCTGGTACTGGCTCAATGGCTGAAGAGTCGGTAGTAGCTGCCAGGCAGGGGCTTGCAGTCATGACTAAGGCTGCGCCGATTGCACCGGCCTGCTTAAGAAGTTTTGTACATTTCATAGGTCATCCTCCTCGTGAATGTGATACGGTTATTTTAACAAAAAGTGGGGACAAAAACTATGCGGATATTGTGAATGATAAGAATATATATTGCATATATTGCGAAAGTGGATAGAAATGGAAGGGCAAATCGTTGAAAGTGCTGGAAAGGTAAGGGGGAGGGAATTCTTGTCCCTGCTTGTGGCATAGTGTATAGCTTCACTGACAGGGACAAGGTAGTACAGGGTGGAACTATCTTTAGATTACTGAATAATAACTGAATAATAATTGAAAAACAGTGCGATTTGTGATATCCTTTATTTAGAGGAGAGGAATTTCAAATGCAGATTAAACAGTTATATAATTTGTTTGCTGGTATTTTGTGTATCATTGTCAGCCATATGAGCGAGCGTGATTTTGAAAGAATGCGGAATGAGGAGATGAGAAAATGATGCAGGATATTTTTCTGGTGAATCAGATCAGGGCAATGGAAGGAAGGATTTCGGAGTTCGCTGCTGCCTATACAGAAGAACTGCGGACATTAAATCAGTCATATATTCAGGCATCTGTTCAGGCCGTTTGTCAGGAAGATACAGAAGAACTGGAAGATTTATTGAAACATTATCGAAAGCTCAGAAAAGTGATTGTATCGCTGCCGAAAACAGAGTCAGAAAAGTTTTTCCTTGAAGCGGGAGCATTCGCAGGAGCATATCGTGTGTTTCTGGATCTGCAGGATACGGCCATGGCAGAGGCCCTTAATCAGGAAGGTAAGATTTTATTGGGCAGAAAGCATGTCAAAGAGCTTTTAATGTATCTGTACCAAACGCCCTATGCGCGGCAAAAGGATATTGCAGCAGAAATTCATGTTCAGCCGAATTATTTAAGTGAGATATTAAATCGATTGCTGGAAGCAGAATATGTAGTGCGCTATGGAAAAAACAAGACAACGCAATATTGTCTGACTAGACAGGGGCGCCAGATATGCCGAAAGCATTATTTACCGGAAAGAAATTACAGAATTGATTCAGGATTCGAAAAGTGATTCAGAAAGTGCGAAAAAATTCGCTCTGAAAAATTTCGCGAAAAAAGTTGAAATTCATAGTTGACAAATACTGCGGCTCATGATAATATATCTAAGGCTTGTGAAACGGAAGCGGTTCACAGCCAGAGAATAAGGAATGCTGCTGTGGCTCAGTCGGTAGAGCGTCGCATTGGTAGTGCGGAGGTCACGGGTCCGATTCCCGTCAGCAGCTTATCAAAAAGGATGGAAACCATTGATTTTTCAGTGGTTTCTATTTTTTTGCGTTTTAACCTAAATACATTGCCTGCAATAGTTCGATAGGATATAATACAATTATCTGAGAAAACGCTTTAATCAGCGTTCCCTGAAAGAAAGGTGAAAACACGGCGCAGGAGTGCTAGAGTGCCAGGAGCGCCAGCAGCCGTCAGGCTGCGATTCAAAGGCTTAAGATGGGAGGTAAATCGCAATGAAATGGTTTGATGCAAAAAGTTTAGCGGCAGGAATCATCATCGGTACACTGGGGATAACAACGGTATTTGCGGCGACGGGCATTCAGTCCGCAGTGCTGAGTGAAAGTACGGTCACGCTTAATGGTGCTCCATTGCCGCTTGAGAAACCCTTAATTTCGGTTACCATGGAGAATGAGCAGGAAGCCAGTCTGTACGTACCGGCGGATGAATTGCTGGAGCAGCTGGGATACACGGTTAATTATGACGGCACGAAAAATACGGTTGATTTAATTTCCGGTACGAACCGCTTGGATACCGCTGTCGGCGATGTTGCTTCTGCAGGTGATGTGGTGATTGGCCTGACGAATAATGCTGGCCAGACAAATATAGCCGAATCCGGTGCATTCCAGGCAGACGATAATCAGACATTAATCTTAAACATTACCTCCAATATCAAAGGCGGGACTGTAGATTTATTCTTATTTGCTCCCAGCGGCAAGGAACAGCGGATTACCATTGGCGCCGAAAACCGGATAGAAGAAATTGCCCTGGAAAAAGGTATTTGGCAGTATAATTGCTCCGGTATATTTAAAGACGGCGGAGAAATCTCAATTGTCGGTACAATCAAGTAATTAAGTTGATTTATTTAACCATGGATTTAAACATAAATAGCTGCTGATAGGGGGCATCCTCTATCAGCAGCTGTTTGAAGTTGTGGCTTGGCCCGATTTGTTTCGTCTTTTGGTAGAAATTGCGGCATTGCCTGGCCCGCTTCACTTTGCCGTTAGAGCCAGCCGTTTCCTCCTGTCATTCGTTTTCATCTATTTCATCTATTTCTTCCATCGTTTCCTTCTCAATCAAATATTCATCATACTGGAGCTCCAGCTCCTCAAAATCATCATTATCCAGCTTTTTCAGCTTGGCGAATTTCATAAAGGCTTTCTTATCGCCAAAATCTCCATCCATTTCCTCGGAAGAACTGGACTCTGCGTCGGTCAGCTCTCTCCAGGCCTTGTACTGTTCGAAAATCTTGCTCATGGCATTTCCTCCTGTCGGTTCAGATGATGTTGTATGCACCAATCCTGGTATCTTTAGATGAAAAAAGTATAGCACGAAGGGACGGTTTCTACAAGCGGGAGCAGAAATCCATGGCTTTTTTTCTGCTTTTCGTTTATGATGATACCAGAGCCGAAAGGCCAACAAATCCTTGGGCTTGTCAAAACATGAACAAGCATCCATTTTCGAGAAAATTTGCACAAGAGGAAAGGAGAGGGAGAATGATGAATCCCTTTGTTTTAGAGGCCTGCGTAGATTCCGTGGAATCGGCGCTGGCGGCAGTTAAGGGCGGGGCCACCCGTCTGGAGCTTTGTTCCAATCTGGTCATCGGCGGCACTACGCCGGGAGTCAGCTTATTTAAGCAGGTAAGAGCCTGCTGTGATGTGCCGGTGCATGTGCTTCTGCGGCCCCGGTACGGCGATTTCCTTTATACGGAGCCGGAGTTTCAGATGGTTTTAGAGGATGGAGAAATGCTGCGGGCTTTGGGCGCGGACGGCATTGTGGCCGGATGCCTCACTGCCGATGGAAATCTGGAACTGGACAGAATGGAAAAGCTGCGGAAGGCAGCGGGGGACGGGCATCTGACGCTGCACCGGGCCTTTGACGTATGCCGGGATCCTTTCCAGGCACTGGAGGAGGCAGTGAACATCGGCGTAGATACCATACTTACCTCCGGGCAGAAGGACAGCGCGCCGGAAGGAGCCGGATTGCTAAAGGAATTGGCAGAAAAAGCGGGAAGCCGTCTGGCGGTGATGGCCGGCGGCGGAGTCTGCGCTGAGACCATTGATCTTCTTGCGAAAACGTGCGGTATCCGCAATTTCCATATGTCGGGAAAGATTTCTCTGGACAGCGGAATGGTTTTCCGGAAGGAAGGCGTGAATATGGGAATCCCCGGTCTTGGGGAGTATACCGTCTTCCGCACAGAGGAGAGCCAGATCCGGGCAGCCAGGGAGGTTATCGAAAAGGCTGTGGGGTATCGATGAAAGCGAATAGAGATGCCAGAAGAAAGATGCCAGAAAAAAGATGAGACAGGTGAAAACGAATAGGAATGAAAGTGGAACGAGATGAGAGCGGAGAGAATGATAAGCAGTAAGTGGAAAGTAGAGAGTAGAAAGGAGCCGCAGTAATGTTTTCTGCTGAATTAATACAGTACGCCGGGGAGCGCTTTGCTCAGCGTTCCCCTTATTTTGGAACCCTCCAGAAGGAGATTGAGGAAAAGCTCTCCGAGTGTACCGAGGAGGAAAAACTCCTGATGAAGTTTTTGTACGGAACCATGCCCATTCAGGATGTGGGAATGTATGATTTTTCGCTGTTTTTAAGCTTTGTGCGCCATGCCCTGATGCTTCGCCGACAGGTGGAATGGTGCCGCCGACTGCCGGAGGGGATTTTCCTCCAGTACGTTTTGT
>JAGHER010000252.1 GCA_017889125.1 Lachnospiraceae bacterium | reverse complement strand
CTTTCCAAGGTAATCACAAAGATGGAGGCCGTGCGGCAGCGGGCCGGAGAGAAGCTTCCGGCGGTGGCGGTAAATGGCGTCTATGATGACCGTTCCGACACCTCCATCGACTGGGATATGGACAACGGCATTAACTGGTGGACCAATGGCTTCTGGGGCGGCATCATGTGGCAGCTTTACCACGAGACGAAGGATGAGGCCTATGCCCGGACTGCCCGGATATCAGAGGAGAAGCTGGACCGGTGCTTTTCCATGTATTACGGTCTGCACCATGATGTGGGCTTTATGTGGCTTCCCACGGCGGTGGCCGATTACCGGCTGACGAAGAATGCAGAGTCCCGCAAGCGTGGCCTTCTGGCAGCGCAGCTTTTAGCCGGACGCTTTAACCCGGCGGGGAATTTTATCCGGGCATGGAATGACAATGTGCCTGGGCAGAAGGAGAGCAACCGGGGCTGGGCGATCATCGACTGTCTCTTTAATATCCCCCTTCTGTACTGGGCGTCAGAGGAGACGGATGATCCCCGGTTTAAGGAAATCGCCATGCGCCATGCAGACACGGCAGCAAAGAATTTCATCCGGGAGGACGGTTCTGTGCGCCACATTGTGGAGTTTGATCCCTTTACCGGCGAGATGGTGCGCGAGCTGGGCGGCCAGGGCTACGCGGAAGGCACTTCCTGGACCAGGGGACAGACCTGGGCCATCTACGGCTTCGCCATCAGCTATCTGCACACGAAAAAGGAGAATTACCTGGAGGCGGCCAAAAAGGCGGCTGACCGGTTCCTTTCCCGGATTCCTGCGGACGGGCATATTCCGGTGGACTTTGACCAGCCTGCAGAGCCGCATATCGAGGATTCCACGGCAGCAGCAGTGGCGGCCGGGGGCTTTTTGGAGCTGTCTAAGCTGATCCCGGAGCGGGAGGAGGCCTATTGGAATGCGGGCATTAAGCTCTTAAAGACCCTGGCGGCAGACCGGTGCGATTTTTCACCGGAGACCGACGGCATTTTAAGCCGCTGCACAGGCTCTTATCATGGAAAGGACAACCGGGAGATTAATTTTGTCTACGCCGATTATTATTTCGTTGAGGCTTTGTTAAAATTAAAAGGGAGTGACCTTAAGATCTGGTAAATTCCTTTCCAATGTAGTATACTGGAGTGAAAGAATTTAATCTTTGGAAGGGAGAGTGAAGGTCTATGAATCGAATTGTTACCATTGGCCGTGAATTTGGCAGCGGAGGAAGAGAGCTGGGAAGGCGGCTTTCCGAAATTATGGGCATAGCCTATTATGATAAGGAGATCGTGACGGAGATTGCCAAGCGCACTTCTATGTCAGAGGAGTATGTTCATCATATCATCGAGCATAAGCCGGTGGTGTCCTACCCCATCAGCATCGGACGCAGCTTTTACCCTATGGTAAATCCCATTACGGACCAGCAGCAGACCATTTATCAGGAGCAGCACCGGATCATCCGGGAGATGGCGGAGAAATCCGACTGTATCATCGTAGGAAGGTGCGGCGATTACATCCTGAAGGAGCAGGATCCCTTCCGGATCTTCGTGTACGCGGAGATGGAGAGCAAGATGGCCCGCTGCCGTGAACGGGGCGCGGAGCATGAGAATCTTTCCGACCGGGAATTAAAGCAGCAGATCAACCGGGTAGACAAGAACCGTTCCAAATACTACGAATTTTACACCGGACACCGCTGGGGCGAGCGGCTCAACTATGACCTGTGCATCAATACCACCGGGAAATCCATCAAGCAGCTGGCGCCGCTGGTGGCCCATTTCCTGACGGAGTGCTTGGGAGAAGCAAAATGACTTTCGACGGAGCAGGAGCTGGCCGGGGAGAAAATTTTTCTGGCAGAGCGCTGACTGGCAGTTGCGCATGAAAAATCCCCTTGACTCTGCGAAATTTTTTGTGGTATTCTAAAAAAGCTGATTTAGTCAGCGTTTCTCAATATAGTTAAGATTTGACACGATACAAGAGGTGCAGTTCTGCATTCTGATACGATACAGAGTGCGGAAGCCTTTTGTATCGTTTTTTCTTTTATCGAAAACGGCTTTTTTTGATAAAGGGATTGTGCAGGCGCCTCTGAAGGAGGTAAGCAAAATGAACACACAGACAAATGATTTTCTGGAAAAGGAGAGCCTGGGACGGCTGATGGAGCGGTACGCCATCCCCCCGTCATCTCCCTGCTGGTGGCGGCATTGTACAATATTGTGGATCAGATTTTTATTGCCAATGCGTCCTATCTGGGCTCCTACGGCAATGCGGCCAACACGGTGGTATTTCCCCTGACGGTGGCGGCTTTGTCTATCGCGGTGATGATCGGCGACGGGTGCTGCGCCTTCGTCAGCATCAGCCTGGGGGCAGGCAGAAAGGAGGATGCCCACAGAAGCATAGGAAACGCGGTGGTCCTGTGCATCCTGTTAAGCATCCTCCTGACGGCAGTTTATCTGCTGTTTATGGAACCGACCCTGACCATGTTCGGCGGAAAGGTTAATCTGGAGACTTATGCCTGTGCCCGGGAGTATTTTTTCTGGATTGCCCTGGGCATTCCCTTTTACATGTTCGGCCAGGCGGCAAATCCCATTATCCGTTCTGACGGAAGCCCCAAATTTGCCATGTTTTCCACGGTAATCGGGGCGGTGACCAATCTGATTCTGGATCCGATTTTCATCTTTCCCCTGAAAATGGGAATGATGGGAGCCGCTGTGGCCACCGTTGCCGGGCAGATTCTCACTGCGGTGCTGTCCGCCTGGTATCTGTGCCATATGAAGGCAGTAAAGCTTGAACGGGACAGCTTCCGGTTCCGGGGAGGGCTGATGAAACGGTTCCTGGTTCTTGGCATTACCAGCTTCTTAGCCCAGATCTCCCTGGTGATTTCCATGGCGGCAGTGCAGAATATGTGCACCAAATACGCGGCTATGGATCCAGTTTTCGGCCAGCCGGAGTATTCCCAGATTCCCCTGGCAGTGCTGGGCATTGTGATGAAATTCTTCCAGATCGCCATCTCTGTGGCGGTGGGCATCGCCGCAGGCTGCATCCCGGTGGCGGGCTACAATATCGGCGCCGGGAGGAAGGACCGGGCCAGGAAGCTGTTTACCTACCTTCTGGCGGCGGAAGCTGCGGTGGGCGTCATTGCCACGCTGATCGTGGAATTTTTCCCGGCCCAGCTGATCGGCATCTTCGGTGCCGCCAATGAAAGCGCTTATTACACGGAATTTGCCGTAAAGAGCTTCCGCATTTATCTTTGCATGATGGTTTTAGCCATGGTGAATAAGGGCACCTTCATTTACCTCCAGGCTCTGGGCAGGGTCCTGGCCTCCACGGTAGTTTCCATGACCCGGGAGATTGTCTTCGGCGTGGCCCTGCCGGTGATTTTACCCATCTTTTTCGGCCTGGACGGGCTTTTGTACTCCTTCCCGGCGGCGGATATCCTGACCTTTATCCTTGCGCTGGTGTTCATCCGGGAGACCTATGGAATCCTGGGTAAGCAGAATGAGAAGCGGCAGGAACTTGCAGTGGAGTAAGGTGAGCAGAGGGATACTGGGCAGGAACCCGCAGTGGAGTAAGGTGAGCAGAGTGAGACCAGGGCTGGAAATCAAAGGTGTCCCTTCCCATTGCAGGCTGTGCACTTCGTCCTGCCGGCGCCGCCGCAGTTGCCGCAGAGGGCGCCATTCACCGTACCCTGGCCCTGGCAGACGAAGCAGTGATTGTCGCCGCGGCCTGCACAGCTTCCGCAAAGCAGCGTGCCTGTGGAAGCGCTGCCGGAGCTATTCTGAGAGCTGTCTGCGGAAGTGCCGTTGAGGGCGGAAAAGCCGAAGCCGCTGCCGGAAAATTCAATGGAGAATTCCGACATCTGAGTGATAAAGGATTTCCGCTCATCTACCTCGAACTTAAAATACCGGTAGGCCTTTGAGGGCTGGGACAGGGAAAAATGAAAATCCGTTCCATTTACATCCTTTAACGTGGTGTCATTTTCCACAGATTCAATCACTTCCCAGCTGTCGTCATTTTTCTCCGGGGCAGTGTCGGCGTTGGAGCCGTAAAGGGTCCAGCTCTTGGGATTTCTTCCCTTGTACTGGCTGTTGTCATTGCCGGTTACAATGTGGTAGCCCTCTGCAGATACCGGGGAGGACATTTTGACGATCAAGTAGGGGCTGGTGGAATTTGTGCACCATTTGGTGGATGCCTTTCCGTCCATCGCCTTCTGGTAGCCCTCGCTGATGTTCATGCCTTTGCTTCCGGCCACCACATTCTGAAGAACCTGGCCGTTTCCGTCATAGTCCAGAATCAGCTCAGCCATCTGCATGAAGCCGCCTTTCTTTTTGTCCACCTGGAAAAGGTAATACTGGTAGGCCGGGGCCTGCTGATCCAACTCGAAGTAATAGGGGATGCTGTTTTGGTCCTGTAGCACCTCGTCATCCTGTACCGAATCAATGACCTCCCAGCCGCCGTATTCCCAGGCCGGATCAGAATCGGCGTTGCAGCCGTAAAGGGTCCAGGACTGAGGATTTCTTCCCCAATAGGTGCGGTTGTCATTGCCGGTCACAATGGTGTAGCCCCGGATGGGTGCTGCCGCGGGCAGCTTAAAGATCACATAGGGATCGGTGCCGCTGGTGCACCATTTTGTGCCGATACTGGCGTCAAAAAGCTTACTGTAGCCCTCACGGCTGTTTACGCCTCCTGTACCGGTAATCGCTTCCGGCATGACGCCGCCTGCCAGTGCGGTCATGGAAAGACCAAGGGCGGTGGCTGCTGCGATGAGCGTGGTCAGGAGCCATCTTGAGTTCTTTTTTTGGTTGTTCTGCATCGGTTCCATGCCCATGGATTCACTGTTCATGGATTCTTTGTTCATGCCTTCTTTTTCCATCAATTCTCTCTTCATCAATTCCTCCGTTTCTCCGGGGATGTCCCGGGTGTCATGGGGTAAATCCTGCCGGGTATCGGCTGTCTGTGCCGCCAGCGATTTACCTGTACCATCAAATTCAACTGTCCACATCATATCATGGAGGAATAGGCGCGGATGGAACTTTTTTCCGGGCACTTGACAAATGAAAAAGGCAGCCGGATAATATACACATACCCCTAATGGTATGGAGGTGAGCAGATGAAACAATGTATGGATGCGGAGAACCTGCACCGGCGGCTGAAAAAGATCATCGGCCAGGTACAGGCCATCGACCGCATGGTGGATGAGGACGTGCCCTGTGAGGATATCCTGGCACAGATCAATGCGGCTAAGTCCGCCCTGCACAGATGCGGTCAGGTAGTGCTGGAGGGCCATATCAAACACTGTGTCCGGGACGGAATCGAACACGGCGACGCAGACCAGACGATTGCCAATTTCACCAAGGCGGTGGAGCGGTTTGCCAATATGAAATAGGAAAAGATTCCCTTTTTAACTGTAATTCCATCTAAGGAACCAGGGGCAAAATCCCTTTTGAACCAAACATCATTTAAGGCGTAAACCACAGGAGACGGCATACAGGCCGGTCTGGCGGGGACGCCTTTTTTGTTTAACTGGGGGCATCCCTGAATACATGCCGCCTATCCGGCGGCAGGACTTCCAAAGCAAACAAAAATGCTCCGCAAGGAGGCGCACTCCGTGCAAAGGAATATGGCTGCTGGCGCAGCAAGAAAATCTCCTTGACTGCCTATACCCCTATGGGTATAAAATGCATATACCCCTATAGGTATAAGGAGGAGAGATAATGAAACGGATTGAAGAATTTCTGGAATGGGGCGGGACAAAGAAGGATATTGTGTGCCTGGTGCTTTCAGGTGCTGCTTTGCTCATCAGCATGTTTGACCTGCTCCCCCTGCCCTTTGACGCGGCATGGACAGCCATTATCCTGTGCGGGATTCCCATTATCCTGGAGGCAGTGGTGGGACTGGTGACCGCCTTTGACATAAAGGCAGACGTGCTGGTATCCATCGCACTAATCGCGTCAGTGATTATCGGGGAGGATTTCGCGGCTGGTGAAGTGGCATTTATCATGCAGCTTGGCGGACTTCTGGAGGAGCTGACGGTGGCCAGGGCCAGGGCAGGCATTGAAAGGCTGGTGCACCTGACGCCCCGCACGGCCAGACGGGTGCGGGATGGGAAGGAGACGGTGATTGCCGCAGAGCAGGTGGAGGTTGGCGATCTCCTGCGGGTCCTTCCCGGCGAGATGATTCCGGCGGACGGCATAATCCGGGCCGGACAGACGGCTGTGGATCAGTCCATAATGACCGGAGAATCTCTGCCTGTGGACAAAAAGGAGGGAGATTCTGTCTCCAGCGGCACGGTGAATCAGTTCGGCGCCTTTGATATGGAAGCGGTGAAGGTGGGGGAGGACAGCGCCATCCAGCGGATGATCCGCCTGGTGCAGTCTGCCGATGCGGGAAAGGCAAAGATTGTGGGCCTGGCGGATCGGTGGGCCACCTGGATTGTGGTAATCGCATTATCAGCGGCATTTCTGACCTGGCTTTTTACAGGAGAAATCATCCGTGCCGTGACCATACTGGTGGTGTTCTGTCCCTGTGCCCTGGTGCTGGCTACACCGACGGCGATTATGGCCGCCATCGGCAATGCCACAAAGCACGGCTTTCTGGTGCGGGAGGGGGATGCGTTGGAGCGGCTGGCATCAGTGGGGCGGATCACCTTTGACAAGACCGGCACCCTCACCTGCGGCATGCCAAGGGTTATTGCGGTGAAAAGCTTCCGGCCGGAAATCTCCCGGGAAAATCTTTTTCGATACGGTGCCGGAGCAGAGCTTCGCTCAGAGCATCCCCTGGGGAAGGCGGTGGTGCGCTGCTGGAATGAGGAACTGGAAAATGATTTGGGGAAGAAAGAAGCTTCAAAAACAGCAGAAGTCATAAAAAAGACACCCCTATCGATAGAGGATTTTCAGATGATTCCCGGCCGTGGGGTAAAGGCGTGGGTAGATGGAAGAGAGGTGCTGGCCGGCAGCCAGGAGATGCTGCGGGAGAAGGGTATTGCTCTTTCGCAAATGGAGCTTTCCATGGCGGAGGAGTACCGCCGGGAGGGCTGCACTGTGATTTATCTGGCAGTTGACGGAATCGCTGCAGGCTTTCTTGGCCTGGCAGATACTCTGCGCCCGGAGGCGGCAGACACTATCGCTGCGGTAAAGGGGACAGGGATCCAGCCGGTACTCCTCACCGGAGACCATGAAAATGCTGCCAGGCATATTGCAAGGCAGCTGGGCATCAGCCAGGTGCAGGCGGAGTGCCTGCCGGAGGATAAGCTGCGTTATCTGAAGCAGCTGCAGGATGCCGGAGAACAGGTCTGCATGATCGGTGACGGCATCAATGACGCCCCGGCCTTAAAGCGGGCCAATGTGGGAATCGCCATGGGCGGAATTGGAAGCGATATCGCGGTAGATGCGGCAGATATTGCCCTGGTCAACGATGAAATCCGGGAAATCCCTCATCTGATCCGCCTATCCCGTCGGATGATGTTTGTTATCAAATGCAATCTCACCTTTTCTATGGTGCTGAATTTTGCGGCCATCATCCTGGCAATCACGGGAATTCTCAATCCCGTAGTAGGCGCCCTGGTACACAATGCAGGATCTGTCTTTGTCATCGTCCATTCGGCCTTCCTGCTGGGCTGGAAAGGGAAGTTGACGTAGCGGCGCTTCTCTTATAATAATGGAAAAACGGCGCTCCTTACCGTACCAAAAGGAGCGCCGCAGCGATGAGAACCAGCAGAAATGCCAGATTCCAGAAGGTGAACACCTTCATAAATTTCCCCTTATTCTCAGGGAATATTTTTGTATAAAACTTAAAGGAAATCAGGCTGGCCAGGGAGGCAATCAGCGTTCCCAGTCCGCCAAGATTGACCGCAGTAAGGAGAACAGAAAAATTCTCCGTGAATCCAGACAGCAGAATGGCCGCAGGCACATTGCTGATCACCTGGCTGGCCAGGATTCCTGCCCAAAGCTCATGGCCATTTACCAAGGAGACTAAGAGGCTGCTGATTTCCGGAATCCGCTTCACATTGCCGATAAAGATAAAGAAGCAGAGGAAGGTCAGCAGGAGGAAATAATCCACCGACCGAAACAGCCTGCGGTTGAGGAAAAGTACTGCCGCCGCGACGCAAAAGAGAACCGGCACATAGGGAAGCACCCGGAAAACCACAAGCAGGCACAGGAAAAGCAGCGCCAGAAAGGGAAGCAGGGAAGTTAGGAAATTCTCTTTCCGTTCCATTTGATCCAATCCATTCTGGCCAGACAGAGAGCCGTCCAGGGGTTCATCCTTTTCCGCAAAGATCACGGCGATCAGCAGAATAAGCGACAGTCCGGCAAAGGGAAGGACCGCCCGGGAAAATTCCGCCATGGAAATGCCGGAGGCGGAATACAGGTAAAGATTCTGCGGATTCCCGATGGGCGTGG
>JAGHER010000040.1 GCA_017889125.1 Lachnospiraceae bacterium | reverse complement strand
TTAAGCGCGTTTGAGGATATTGCCAATGCAGAGAGCATCGCCCTGGGCGATCCGGCCAGTGTACCGGCAGGTCAGTATGCTGAGGAGGCCCTTACTAATTTAGGGCTTTGGGATGGAATCCAGGACAAAGTCAGCTTTGGCACCAACGTAACGGAGGTGTTGAACCAGGTTGCAGCGGCCAGTGCGGATGCGGGAATCGTGTATGCCACCGATGCGGCCAGCATGGAAGATCAGGTGGACGTAGTGGCAGAGGCGCCGGAGGGAAGTTTGGAAAGAAAGGTTATCTATCCGGTAGCCGTGGTTAAGAATACGGCACATGCTGAGGCTGCCCAGAATCTTGTGGATTTCTTAAAGACAGAAGAGGCCATGGCTGTCTTTGGGGCCTACGGCTTTGCAGCAGGAGGCGAAGGCTGAAAATATGGACTGGTCACCGATCTGGATATCCATGAAGACGGCAAGTCTTTCGATTTTTATTACATTTTTTCTGGGAATTCTGGCAGCCTGGGCAGTGGTGCTGATTCGGGATGGGCGTCTTAAGATGATCCTGGACGGAATTCTCACCCTTCCCCTGGTGCTGCCCCCCACGGTGGCAGGCTTTTTCCTGCTGTATCTCTTTGGCGTGAAGCGGCCATTGGGGAAATTTTTTCTGGATTTTTTCAGCATTAAGATTGCCTTTTCCTGGGGGGCCACGGTCATCGCGGCGGTGACTATGTCCTTCCCGTTAATGTATCGTTCGGCCCGGGGCGCTTTTGAGCAGGTGGATCCGAATCTGACGGCTGCGGCCAGAACCCTGGGCATGAGTGAGTGGGAAATTTTCCGAAAGGTTCTTTTGGCTAATGCGATTCCCGGCGTGGTAAGTGGCGGGGTGCTGGCCTTTGCCAGAGGGCTGGGAGAATTTGGCGCCACAGCCATGATTGCCGGAAACATTGCCGGAAAGACCAGGACGCTTCCCATGGCTGTCTACTCGGAGGTGGCGGCCGGAAATATGGACGCAGCGAACCAGTATGTGCTGGTCATTGTGGTGATTGCCCTGATTTCGGTGATGCTGATGAACTGGGCAGCCATGCGGACGGAAAACCGGCGGCGGTAACCGGTGCAGAGGTTCCTGCAGGCAGCTTCATTGAAGGGAATACAGGATCATAAGAAAAATGAAACAAGGAGAGTGCAGCATGGAAAACAGCGGAAACGAAGCGCTTCTGGAGGTGGATATCCGAAAAAAACTGAAGGAATTCAGTCTGGAAATCCGGTTTTCCTGCGGCCGGGGGTGCCTGGGAATCCTTGGCCCCTCCGGCTGCGGAAAAAGCATGACATTAAAATCCATCGCCGGCATCGTAACGCCGGATGAGGGAAGGATTGCGCTTCGGGCGCCGGGAATGAGGGAGACAGGCGAACAGATTCTTTTTCACAAAGCGCAGAAAATCAATCTGAAGCCACAGGAACGGCGGGTGGGCTACCTGTTTCAAAATTATGCCCTTTTCCCAAATATGACAGTGGAGGAAAATATCCGCTCCGGCTTAAGCAGCCATGCCCAGAGGAAGGGATTTGGCGGCGGAAAAGAAAAGCCCATGAGCCGGGAGCAGCAGAATGCCCGCGTGGATGAGATGATTAACCGTTTTCAGCTGTCAGGTCTGGAAAACCGCTATCCCGGACAGCTCTCCGGCGGTCAGCAGCAGCGGACAGCTCTGGCGCGAATTCTGGCTTATGAGCCCCAGGTACTTCTTCTGGATGAGCCATTTTCCGCCATGGATACCTACCTGCGGGAGGGGCTCCGCCTGGAACTGGCCAAGGTATTAAGCAGCTATGAGGGCGCCTCCGTTATGGTAACCCATGACCGGGATGAGGCTTACCAGCTCTGCGATTATCTGCTTCTGCTGGACAATGGGCGGGTGCTTACCGCCGGACGAACCCGGGAGATCTTTCAGGATCCGGGAACCTGCCAGGCGGCCCGACTCACCGGATGCAAGAATATTTCCTCCATTGAGCGGCTGGGCGCCCATCAGGTGCGTGCCTTAGACTGGGATGGACTGGTGCTTACGGTGGAAAAGGAGGTGGGGCCGGAGATTACCTCCATTGGAATCCGGGCCCATGATCTGGAACCGGTTTCTGATGGGGAGGGCATCAACCGGATCCCGGTGGGAAATCCCTCTGTCACGGAGATGCCCTTCGAGTGGTATGTGACCCTGGAGAATGGCCTCTGGTGGAAGGTGGAAAAGACCATTCACACCCATTCAAGCGCCGGGGTGATTCCTGAGTGGCTTGTAGTGCAGCCGGAGGCGGTGCTGCTTCTTCGAGATGAATAGGGGAGTTTTCGTTGTACTATGGATAAGTATTTCATGTAACAAATTATTTCTGAAATAGAAGGGGGCTTTATATGCTTGAATATGGCAGAGCCAATGTAAGAGATATTCAGGAATTAACTCAGCTGAGACTGGACTATCTAAAAACGGATTTTGGACAAATAGGAGCTGACACGGAGCAGGCCATCGCGGCCAATTTGCCCAGCTATTTTGCTGAACACATAGAAAAGGATGTATTTGTCTTTGTGGCCAGGGAGAATGGCAGGATCATTGCCACAGCACTTCTGGTGCTTGTCATGAAGCCCTGCAGTCCGAAATTTATTCGGGGAAGGATTGGAGAGGTGCTAAGCGTTTACACTCTTCCTGCATACCGCCGGAAAGGAATAGCCACCAGACTGATGGAGGAGCTGATTGCCTTTTCAAAGGAGCAGGAGTTTGATTATCTCCAGCTGAAGGCCACGGAAAGCGGATATCCGGTGTACAGGAAGCTGGGCTTTCAGGAAAGCCCGGAGAGCTATATTCTCATGCGCTATATGTGGTGACAGACAGAAAAAAAGCTCCCCAGCAGCCGCGTGTTCCCGGGATAATCAGTGTGAGACCGGACACCGGCTATACAGCCGAAGCTGCACTCCTCCCGGAACTGGTGAGCAAGATTAATTATAAAACGAATCCTGGCCGCTGGCAATGGTTTTAACCAATAATTTAAAAAGCAATTAGAAAACAATTTGAAAAAATCTGCCCGATGGGCTCGCCAATTTGCTATAATAGACGGAGAGCTTCAGAAAAAATTGGAGGAGGGATTCTTATGAAGTTATATGAGATGGTGTTCAGCCCCACAGGCGGGACGAAAAAGGTCGCGGATATCCTGGCGGAAGCTATGGGCCTGGAGCGGCAGATTGTGGATCTGACGAAGAGGGATACAGCATTTGCTGAAATCTGTCTTTCTCCGGAGGATGTCTGTCTGGCGGCGGTTCCTTCCTACGGAGGAAGAGTGCCGGAGGCGGCGTCTGCCCGTCTTGGGCAGATTCAGGGAAAGGGCGCGAAAGCGGTGCTGGTCTGCGTATACGGCAACCGGGCTTATGAGGATACCCTTGTGGAGCTTAAGGATGTGATGACTGAGGCTGGCTTTTTCTGTGCTGCCGCCGTGAGTGCGGTGGCGGAGCATTCCATCGCAAGGCAGTTTGCGGCGGGAAGGCCTGATGGAGATGATGAGAAAGAATTAAAGGAATTTGCTGCCAGGATCCGTCCGCTTCTTACTGGGGAGGCGCCGGCAGAGGAGGCAGAAGTGCCGGGGAACCGGCCTTACCGGAAGCTTGGCGTTATCCCCATGCATCCCGAAGGCGGAAGGGAGTGCAGTGGCTGCGGCTCCTGTGTGAAAAAATGTCCGGTGGGCGCTATCCCGGCGGACAACCCGGCCAAAACGGACGTTTCCTTATGCATTTCCTGTATGCGGTGCATCAAAGTCTGTCCGCGGGACGCCAGAAAGTTAAATAAGCTGATGCTGGCGGCCGTATCCCAGAAGCTGAAAAAGGTTTGCCAGGAGCCGAAGAAGAATGAGCTGTTCCTGGGTCGCTTTGAGGGAGAGAATGGAAACAGCTGATAGACAGCCGGGAGAAAAACAGCTAAGCTGGGAAACAGCATGGGAGGAAGAAGATGAAGACAGGCGCAGTGATATCAGCGGCAGGGCACAGCAGCAGGGAGGCTGTCTTTCAGCCCATGCTTTCAGTAGGCGGGACTACGGTAATCCGCCGGATTATCATTACCTTAAAGCAGGCCGGTGTGGAGCCGATTGTTGTGATTACCGGCCAGGATGGAGACCGGCTGGAAAAGCATGTGGCGAAGATGGGCGTCATCTGCCTGCGGAATGAGGCTTACGAGACCACGAAGATGTTCGACAGCGTGGAAATGGGCCTCCGTTATATTGAAGGGCTCTGCCAGCGGGTTTTGATCCTTCCGGTAAAGAATCCCCTGTTTTTAGCGGATACGGTGGAGCGGCTCCTGCAGACGGAAGGAAAGGCTGCCTGCCCGGTTTATCATGGCAGGCGCGGTCACCCGGTTCTCATTTCTACGGAGCTGATTCCGGGGATTCTTTCCTATGATGGGTCTCAGGGGCTTCGGGGAGCCTTAAGGCAGCCGGACATTCATCCGCTGGTGGAGGAGCTTCCGGTGGAGGACCAGGGGATTATCATGCCGATCGAGAGCGATGAGGGGTGGGAGAATCGGAAGGAAAGCCGGATTACTCTCCATAGTGTCTGCCGCCTTTATCTGGAAGGAGAGGAGATTTTCTTTGGCCCAGGGATTGCCCAGTTCTTAAGCCTTGTGGATCACACCGGATCCATGCAGACTGCCTGCCGCCAGATGCACATGTCTTACAGCAAGGGATGGAAGATCGTGAAGGATGCCCAAAAGCAGCTGGGATTTCCTCTCCTTGTCACCAGGTCAGGCGGCGCGGAAGGCGGCTTTTCCCAGCTTACGCCTCAGTGCAGGGATTTCCTTAGGCGGTATCTGGACATGGAGGCGGAGCTTTCCGCTGAATCCAGACGGCTTTTTGAAAAGTATTTTGCCGGGGAGAATGATGGCAGACAGGAGCGTGGAGGCGAATGAAAAAATCTTACGTGATTGCCCTGGTGGGCGCAGGAGGAAAGACCTCCATGATCCGGCGCATAGCCCAGATTGCTTCGGGAACAGGGCGGAATGCAGCGGTAATGACCACCACCCACATGTGGCTTCCGAAGGAGCACAGCGGAGTGGGAAAGACACTGCAGGAGGCGGCCCGCCTGCTTAAGGAGGAAGGAATCCTGTATTACGGTCAGGCGGGTCAGGGAAAGGCGGAGGGCAAGATGACTTTTCCCGGCCAGGAAGCCTACGAATATCTCTGCGGCCAGGCAGAGTTTGTGCTGGTGGAGGCCGATGGTTCCCGCTGTCTTCCCATGAAATTCCCGGACTGGCCCAGAGAGCCGGTGATTCCCGCAAATACCGACGCGGTTTTTGTGATGTTTGGCCTGTCCGCTGTGGGACAGCCTCTTTCTGCGGTGTGTCACCGGTGGCAGCTTGGGTTGGGAAAAAGGGCCGGGACAGACCTGATTGCCCAGAAATCTGAGTCAGTCCCGGTCACGCCGTCACTTGCGGCGGATTTCCTGGAACGGGGCTACTTGCGGCCTATCCGCTACCGTTTTCCCTCGGCGCCGGTTATCCTGTTTTTAAACCAGGCGGACACGGCTTTTCGGCGGAAGGCTGGGGAGCAGATGCAAAGCTTCCTGCATGAAAAAGGCTGGGACTGCCGCCTGTGCAGCCTCCGCCCCATGCGGATTGCCGTGATTTATATGGCCTCTGGTTTCGGAAGCCGTTTTGGCACAAATAAGCTTCTTAAGCCGTACTGGGGAAAGCCCCTCTACCGCCATGGCCTGGATTTATTTTTAACTCTTAAGGAAGAGATGGCCCGGGAGGACCTTCAGCTGGAGATTCTGGTGGTAAGCCAGTATCAGGAAATCCTTGAAGAAGGAATGCTTCTTAAAGAAGGAGAAGAGGCAGACTGGCAAGGGGAAAAGGCGGACTGGCAGGGAGAAGACGCAGACTGGCAAAGAGAAAAGGCGGGCTGGCAGGGAGAAACTGCAGACTGGCAGCGGGAGATGATGAGCGGGAAGCCGCTGGAAAAACCGCCTCATTTTTGGACGGTGGAAAACCTCAGTGCAGAGGAAGGAATCACCTCCTCCCTTCGTCTGGGCGTAAAATCCGCCGGGGAGGAAATTGACGGATACTTATTTTCCGTGGCGGATCAGCCCTGGCTTTCCCTGGAAACCATGAGAGGCCTGCTGAGGCAGCATCTGGATGGGCTGATTCCAGGGCAGAAGGATATCAGCTGCCTTACCTGCAATGGCCGCCGGGGCAATCCGGTGCTCTTTGACCGGACTTATCGGAAGCAGCTTTTGGCCCTCACCGGCGATAAGGGCGGAAGCCGGATTATGAAAAAATTCCCCGAACGCGTCATGGAGTACGCGGCCGGGGAACGGGAGCTTGAAGATATTGATTATCCAGAGGATTTGCAGTGAACAGATTGCCTGGGGAAAAGGGCAATTATCGGGCTCCTGCAGCGTCTTTCTCACCTCTGGTCAGCTCCGGCCACACCGTAAAGAGCATGGTTCCAAAGGAGGCGGCTCCGCCCAGAAAATTGGAGATGGGCTCCGCCATAAAGACGCCGTTTGTGCCCAGGCCAAAAAGGTTTGGCAGAATAAGGATCATGGGGATAACGATGATGATTTTCCGGAAAATGGAAAAGAACACCGCGTATTTAGATTTCCCCAGAGCCACAAACACAGCCTGACCGGCAAACTGCAGGGACATCATGAAAAAGCCGAAATAATAAATCTGCATAGCCGGTACGCCGGCGGTCACCAGCTCTGCATCCTGATTAAAGATGCGGATGAAAAATTCCGGAAAGCCGTGAACCAGCAGCCAGGCTCCCACCGTGTACAGGATGGATACCGCAGAGGTAAAGACGATGGCCTTTTTCACCCGGCGGTATTCACCTGCGCCGTAATTAAAGCCCATGACCGGCTGGGCGCTGTTGGTCAGGCCGCTTACCGGCAGGGAGATAATCTCCCGGACGGAGTTGACTACCGTCATGACGCCCACGTACAGGTCGCCGCCCCAGCGGGATAAGCTGGCATTGTACATAATCTGCACCAGGCTGTTGGTGACGGACATGGTAAAGCCGCTGAGTCCCAGTCCCATAATCGATAACACACGGCTTCGCTTCAGCTTAAAGGCCTTGGGGCGAAGCTTTAATATTGTCCGTTTTCCCGTAAGGAAGCGGACGATCCATACCGCAGAAAGAAACTGGGAGATGATGGTGGCCCAGGCCGCCCCTTTAACGCCCATGTTTAACACAAAGATGAAGATGGGATCCAGGATAATGTTGGCCACCGCCCCCACGATCACGGAGATCATGCCGGTTTTTCCAAAGCCCTGGGAATTGATGAAGCTGTTCATTCCCAGGCCCACCATGACGAAGATACTGCCCAGCAGGTAGATAGTTACATATTCGTCTGCATAGGAGATGGTGGCATCAGAGGCACCGAAAAGATACAGAAGAGGCCGCTTAAAGATCAGCCCCAGCACCGTCAGCAGCAGCCCGCAGGAAAGCATCAGCACAAAGGAGTTGCCCATAATGGCCTCCGCCTCCTCTACATTTCCTTTCCCACGCTGGATGGAGCAGAGGGGGGCGCCGCCCATGCCGAAAAGATTGGCGAAGGCAATGACGATGGAGATGATCGGAAGGCACAGTCCCAGGCCGGTGAGAGCCAGCGTGGCATTTTCCGGTATCCTTCCAATGTAAATCCGGTCCACGATATTATAAAGAACATTGATTAACTGGGCTGTGGTCATGGGCAGGGCCAGATTCAGGATCGCCCCCACGATGCTTCCCTTGGAAAAATCATTTTTGCTGCTGGATTCCCCGGCGGCTGCAGAATGTCTCATGAATAGTTGCCCCTCTTTCCTTTGCGCCTGCAGGCCAGCCTTCTGCCTGCAGTGCAGATCGTTTTCTCATTTGTAAAAAGATATTATACACCGGACAGGATCTTCCGTCCAGTCCCGGATGAGCGCGAAAAACAGCAGAAAAACAGCGAAAAATAGCGAAATATAACCGCAGCGAAAGGAAAATATAACAGAACTTCATACTGGGAAGTATTGACAGATGGGGATTTTGGGGCGATAATGGTTAGCAAAATCAATTGACTGACATACAGCCAGGCATGGGAAAGGAAGTATAAATTATGCAGACCATCAGAATTGAAAAAACCACTGCTCCGAAGGAGAAGCCAACCCAGGATAATCCGCTGGTATTCGGAACGATCTTTACCGATCACATGTTTGTGATGGATTACAGCGAGGATAAGGGCTGGTATGATCCAAGGGTCATTCCTTATCAGCCCCTGGTGCTGGAGCCCTCCTGCATGGTATTCCACTATGGCCAGGAGATGTTTGAAGGACTGAAGGCTTACAAGGCAGAGGACGGAAGGATCCTTCTGTTCCGTCCGGATAAAAATATTGAGCGGGCCAACCGCAGCAACCGCAGACTCTGCATCCCGGAGATTCCCGAGGACATTTTCCTGGAGGCATTAAAGACCGTAGTAAAGATTGACGCGGACTGGATTCCCACCAAACCGGGCACGGCTCTTTATATCCGTCCCTTCGTGATTGCCACCGATCCATTCCTTGGCGTCCGTCCGTCTCACACCTACAAGTTCATCATCATCCTGTCCCCGGTAGGCGCTTATTACGAGAGCGGCCTGGATCCGGTAAAGATCTGGATCGAGGACGAGTACGTGAGAGCCGTAAAGGGCGGCATTGGCGAGGCAAAGACCGGCGGAAACTATGTAGCGTCCCTGGCCAGCCAGGTGAAGGCTCACGAGGAGGGCTACGCCCAGGTTCTGTGGCTGGATGGCGTGCACCGCAAGTACATTGAGGAAGTGGGCGCCATGAACATTTTCTTTAAGATCAATGGCACTGTAGTTACCCCCGCCTTAAACGGCAGCATCCTTCCCGGCGTAACCAGAGACTCCGCTATCCAGCTGTGCAAGATGTGGGGAATCCCGGTGGAGGAGCGCCAGATTTCCGTAGATGAGGTAATCAAGACCGCGGAGAACGGCGAGATGGAAGAGTGCTTCGGCACCGGCACGGCCGCCGTTGTCTCTCCTGTAGGCGAGCTTCGCTTTGAAAATGAGAAGATGCCCATCGGCGATAATCAGATTGGGGCGTTAACCCAGCGGATTTATGATACTATCACCGGTATCCAGTTAGGAAAGATCGAAGGTCCTGAAGGCTGGAGCGTTGAAGTAAAATAAAACGTATAAAAAGATGCAGGGAGGAAATGACCATGAAGAGCAGAGTCGATGAGGCAGTAGGGCTGTTTATGTCCGGCTACAATTGCTGCCAGTCCGTGTTTGCCGCCTACAGCGACCTGTTCGGCATGGATAGGGAGACTGCCCTGCGGCTTTCCTGCTCCCTTGGAGCCGGTATGGGCCGTATGCGGGAAGTGTGCGGGGCGGCTTCCGCCATGTTCCTCATTGCCGGACTGGCCTGCGGCAATACCGACCCGGCAGATCAGGCGGCAAAGACCAGAAATTACGAGACGGTGCGCAGGCTTGCCGCCGCCTTTAAGGCCCAGCATAAGACCATCATCTGCCGGGAGATTCTCGGTCTCCGGGCTGCGGAGAAAAGCGCCGCTCCGTCAGAGCGTACGCCAGAGTATTACCAGAAGCGCCCCTGCGCCAGAATGGTGGCCAGCGCTGCCGGGATTATTGAGGCAGCCTTCCCGGAATATTTTCAGGAGGAAGGGGATGCAGAGCTCCCTGGAGAGCGCGAGCTTTTCTCCGTCTTTGACGAGGAGGGGAATGGTCTGGGTTCAATGAGCCGGGGCCAGGTTCATCGTCTGGGTCTCTGGCATCAAGTGGTGCACTGCTGGATGTATGCCCGGCATGGGGATACGGTGTGGCTGTATTTCCAGCAGCGGGCTGCATCGAAAAAGGACTTCCCCAGTTTTTATGATCTTGCCTCCACCGGCCATGTGGATGCCGGGGAGGAGCACAGAGCCGCAGTTTTGCGGGAAGTGCGTGAGGAGACCGGCGCATCGATGGATCCCGGATGCCTTACCTTTGCGGGAGAGGTGCGGGAAGAGATTCACGAAGGAGATTTCTTTGACCGGGAGATTGGCCTGGTTTACCTTTATGAGCTGAAGCTGCCGGAATTTGCCCCTGGGGAAGAGGTAGATCGGATGATCGCCATTCCTCTGGAGGAATATGAGAAAAAGGAGCTTGGCAGGGCGCCTTTCATTCAGGGATATACACTGGAAGGCGAGCCGGTGCTTATCCGGGAGGAAGAATGGTGCCGCCATGAGGGCGAGTATGAAAAGCTGATTAAGCCCCTTCTTAAGCCTCTTCTTTAGGAGGAATAAAGCAGATATGATGCGTTGAGCCGCTGGGATGACCGGCGGCTTTTTGTGTGGATATGGGGCGATAGTCCTAGCTGTGGATGCTTAAGTTTCCAAACAAGAAATGGAGATGTGCGAAATGTTTTGTTTTCATGCTCTCGGAATTGTGGTAAAATGAAAGGAATGATAAAAGTGAATTTAAATTAAAAAGTTAGAAAAATTTTAATGATTACTTTTCATTTATTGGGAAATGACAGAGCGAAGGATAAAAGGAGAAAACCATGGCAAAGCTGATTATTATCCGTGGGAATTCCGGAAGCGGAAAATCAACAGTAGCAAAGCTTCTGCAGAAGAAGCTTGGACACAATACCCTGCTGATTTCCCAGGACGCTGTCCGCCGGGAGATGCTCTGGGTAAAGGATGGGCCAGATAACCGGGCAATACCGCTTCTGAAAACGCTCCTTCTGTATGGGAAAGAGCGGTGCGAGGCGGTGATTCTGGAGGGAATCCTTCATTCCCAGTGGTATGCGCCCCTTTTCGATCTGGCAAGGGAGGCCTACGGACAGGAGATTTACGCCTACTATTATGACCTGACCTTTGAGGAGACTATGGCCAGGCACCGGACGCGGGATAAACAGGCGGAATTTGGCGAGGAGGCCATGCGCCGCTGGTGGGTGGAGAAGGATTACCTGCATTTTCCCGGCGAGGTGATTTTTACCGGAGAAATTGGCGCCGAGGAGGCGGCAGAGAGGATTTATCAGGAGGTACAGAATGGAAAATAACGAAGTGAAGATTTACACAGCCCAGGACAGTCTTCAGGCCGGTATGATTCTGGAGACACTGAAAAGCAATGGCATACCCGCATACAAAAAGGATTTAGGCTACGCCTCGGTGATGAATATCTACGGCGGCTATTCCAATGGCGGTGAGGAAATCTATGTGGCTGCCGAAAATCGGGAAAGGGCACTGGAGGTGCTGGCCGGGATGGGCCTTGGCGATGGCTGAAGATGTGGAAATTGGTTCTTGACAAAACTATCCATCATGGTATAATAAGGGCACTTGGCGAGGTGTTTTCAAGCCGATAAGCCATAGGGAAACGCTGATTAAAGCGTTTCCCGTGCCGGATTTGCGCTGCAAAGCAGCAATTTCCCTTGCAAATCCGTGCACATCCACCGGAGGGTCTAAGGAAACGATGATTTAATCAGCGTTTCCTTAGACTAATTCGTACAGACAAAGCGTTGACGAGACCAGTAGCTGACAGAACCGTCCAGAGAGAGGCAGGATTGCTGGGAATGCCTTACGGGGAAGGAAAGTGAAGACCAGCTCGGAGCGTCCCTTAATCGGGAACGGTGATTCCGTTATCATCAAATGAAGCGGCACTTCGCTATGCGAAGCTGCAACCAGGGTGGAACCGCGATGAATGATCGTCCCTTGTAGTGTTTTTTGGCACTGCATGGGGCGTTTTCTTTTTTCTGTAGATTCTACCCGTGGAAGTAAACCTGCATGCGCCCGGCGGCAGGACTTTCAGAGTAAACCTGCATGCGCCCGGCGGGCGGTTGCACCACCAATCCATGAAAGTCTTGGCGGGCGCATGGGGCATCCCTGAATACATGCCGCCTACTCGGCGGCAGGACTTTCAGAGTAAGCGGCGGAAAATGTCTGGCAGCAGAAAATTTATTCGACAAAAAGGAGAACAGTCATGAAGATTACATTAAAAGACGGCTCCGTGAAGGAGTACGCACAGCCAATGTCCATCATTGACATTGCAAAGGATTTAAGCGAAGGCCTGGCCCGCATGGCCTGTGTGGGTGAGGTCAATGGAGAAAGCGAGGATCTGCGGACGGTGTTAGACCAGGACTGCAGTCTGAACATTCTCACGGCTAAGGATGAGAAGGGACTGGCGGCTCTCCGCCATTCTGCCAGCCACGTAATGGCCCAGGCCATCAAGCGCCTGTATCCCGATACCAAGCTGGCCATCGGCCCCTCCATCGCCGACGGTTTTTATTACGATGTAGACCCGGCACAGCCCATCACGGCAGAGGATCTGCCTAAGATCGAGGCGGAGATGAAGAAAATCATCAAAGAAGCCCTTCCCATCGAGCGCTTTACCCTTCCCAGAGAGGAGGCCATCGCTCTAATGAAGGAGAAGGATGAACCCTACAAGGTAGAACTGATTGAGGATCTGCCGGAGGGCGAGGAGATCAGCTTTTACAAGCAGGGCGAATTTACCGACCTGTGCGCAGGCCCTCACCTGATGAATACCAAGGATGTGGGCAAGGCTTACAAGCTGACCAGCATTGCCGGTGCTTACTGGAGAGGAAATGAGCACAACAAGATGCTTACCCGTATCTACGCGACGGCCTTCCAGAAGAAGGATGAGCTGGACGCTTACATCACCATGATGGAGGAGGCCAAAAAGCGCGATCACAGAAAGTTAGGAAGAGAGCTTGGCCTGTTTATGATGCATGAGGCTGGCCCTGGATTCCCCTTCTTCCTTCCCAAGGGAATGGTGCTGAAGAATACCCTGTTAGACTACTGGAGAGAGATTCACAAGAAGGCCGGTTACGTGGAGATTTCCACGCCCATTATCCTGAACCGGAAGCTGTGGGAGACCTCCGGCCACTGGGATCATTATAAGAACAACATGTACACCACGGTGATTGATGAGGAAGATTACGCCATCAAGCCTATGAACTGCCCCGGCGGCGTGCTGGTGTACGCTTCTGAACCCCGTTCCTACCGTGACCTGCCTCTGCGCATGGGCGAGCTGGGACTGGTTCACCGTCATGAAAAGTCCGGCCAGCTTCACGGCCTGATGCGGGTGCGCTGCTTTACCCAGGATGATGCCCACATTTTCATGACGCCGGATCAGATTAAGGACGAGATCAAGGGCGTTGCCCACCTGATTAATGAGGTTTATTCCCTCTTTGGCTTCAAGTACCATGTGGAGCTTTCCACCAGACCGGAGGACAGCATGGGAAGCGACGAGGATTGGGAGATGGCTACCGATGGCCTGCGCTCCGCATTGGATGAGCTGGGCCTGGATTATGTGGTCAATGAAGGCGACGGCGCATTCTACGGCCCGAAGATCGACTTCCATCTGGAGGATTCCATCGGCCGTACCTGGCAGTGCGGAACCATCCAGTTAGACTTCCAGCTGCCTCAGCGCTTTGAACTGGAGTACATCGGCGCAGACGGCGAGAAGCACCGTCCCATCATGATTCACCGGGTTGCCTTCGGCTCCATCGAGCGGTTTATCGGCATCCTGATCGAGCACTTTGCCGGTGCATTCCCCACCTGGCTGGCTCCGGTGCAGGTGAAGGTGCTGCCGATCTCCGACAAGTTTGCTGACTACGCAAAGACGATTCTGACCCAGTTAAATGAGGCCGGCATCCGTGCGGAGATGGATACCCGTTCCGAGAAGATCGGCTACAAGATCCGTGAAGCCCAGACCCAGAAGATCCCCTACATGCTGGTTGTCGGCCAGAAGGAGGAGGAAGAGGGCAAGGTATCCGTGAGAAGCCGTTTTGCCGGTGACGAGGGCGCCAGAAGCCTGGATGAGTTTATTGCAGCTATTCAGGAGGAGATTGATACTAAAACTATCCGTAAGGTGGAAGCTTCGAAGTAGGCCGATTTTATGAACAGAAATCAACAGAGATTGTTTTATCTGGATTTGATCAGGGTGGCTTCGGCCATCCTGATTGTAATCTATCACTTTCCCTTCTCCCTGGGCGGGGCGGTGGATCCCCTTCACGGCACGGTAAACGGCAGCTGGGGGATGACGCCGGTGTACTGCTTTTTTATGGTATCCGGCGCGGCCCTTTTTCACCGCTACGGCCGGGAGGAACGGCTGGATGTGAAGACCTTTTATAAGAAGCGCTTCTTAAGCATCTATCCCCTTTTCTGGATTGCCTATATCCTGGGATTTTTTGCGGTGTACTGGCAGCTGGGGCATTTTTACGATATCCCCACCTGGTCCTTTATCTGGTCCTTTTTGGGGCTGGACGGTTGGATTGTGAACTGGATTCCTACTTTTTACATGGTAGGAGAGTGGTTTTTGGGGAGCATCATCATGCTGTATCTGGTGTTCCCTCTGGCAAGATGGTGCTGGCGGAAAAATCGGCGGGCGCTGATATTTTTGTCCCTGGCCGCGGCCCTGGCTCTCTTCTGGTATCATCCCTTTCCTATGGATATCAAGCAGAATCCGGTGGTGGATTTCTTTTATTTCCTGCTGGGAGCCTGGATTGAGGATGTGCGCGGGCGGCTTGCGGGGCAGAGGGAAGAGCGGAGGACGGCGGCAGGCAGGAAACCCAGTGGGGGACGAAAGCCTGAATACGGAAAGCCGGGGCGCACAACGGCTGGAAAAGCGCTGCGTTCCGGCCGCTCCGGCGCAGCCCTGGCTCTCTGGCTGGCCAGCATAGTCATCCTTGCCATCTGGTTCCTTGTACCGGTGACCAAGGGCCTTCCCACCATGGAGCTTACCGTCTCTGCCCAGGCATGGGGAGCGGGGATGCTCCTGCGCCAAAGCTTCATTCTATTAACTACCTGTGCTTTCTATGTGTTCTGTATAGGCATCGCCCCATATGTGGAGCGGATGAAGCACGGAAAGAAAATTATTCTGGAAATCAGTGGAAAAACCTACGGAATTTTCCTGACCCACCATATGGTCAGCCAGATTCTCTGCGGGCATTTTGACGGCCCGTCCTTAAGCACAAGGGAAATCCTGGCAGTACTGTTTCTGGTATTTGCAGTTACCTGGGCAGTGACTGTCGCAATTTACCGCGTGGAGGCATACATAAAAGCGCGGTTTTGACTCATACTAACTTTGTCTAAGACTTAATCCATTGAAGGAGGAAATGATATGACAAAGTTAGATTGCAATGTAACCAGCTGTATGCACAATGCAGACAACTGCTGCTGCAAAAACCAGATTATGGTCGATGGATCTTCGGCAAAGGAGCCCTGCGAGACCTGCTGCGGCAGCTTCGATGAGAATAAGGGCGGTGCTTTTACCAACCTGTTTAAGACACCGGAGAAGAAGCTGGATGTAGGCTGCGAGGCCGTCAACTGCGTGTATAATCAGGGACGGAAATGTTCCGCCGAGCACATCGGCATCGCAGGCGACGGAGCCAGTGAGGCCTCCCAGACCCAGTGCAGCAGCTTCCGGGCAAAGTAAACCTGCATGCTGTCTATCCGGCGGCAGGATGTTTATCGTAAAGATTTAGGGAAACGCTGATTAAAGCGTTTCCTTAGCAGGATAATGAAGACCAGCACGCCAGGCAGATTTTGTTTGGCGTGCCGGTTTTTCTTGACAATCGTATTAAATGTTGTATAATGATGACAACAGAACCCACCACGCCTCTGATTTTTATGCGCAACCCGGTGGGACTTTTTTATTTGCGGAGTGTTTTATGTACAAATATCCAAAACAAATATTAACAATAGCACAGCAAGTGCAGTCTTACATTGATGCAGGAATGATAGTCTCTTCTCGTGATGATATAGAAAAAGCACTAAAAGCTATAGGATTTTATCGTTTACGGGGGTATTCTTTCCAACTGTATGATAATTCTATAAAAAAGTATGTTCCAGGAACCAAATTTGAAGATATTTTAAAGTTGTATCACTTTGATCAGGAATTAGCTGTTCTGATTTTTTCGGCGATTTCTCAGATTGAAGTGGCATTGAGAGTGCGATTGGTGGAAGCATTACTTATAAATGGAGATGCGCTGATTTTACAAGATTCGTCAATCTTTAAAGAGAAAAAAATGTATTGGCAGAATATGTCTACAATTGCATCAGAAATTGCTCGTTCTAATGACGTGTTTATTAAACATAATTTTGATAAACATGAAGGTGAAGTACCCGTATGGGCAGCCGTAGAAGTGCTTTCTTTTGGAACTTTATCGAAAATAATTAAGAATTTGAAAACAGGTGCAGGAAGCTCGTATTCAATGCTGGCAGCCAATTACCGATATATCTCGAAAAAGGGAAATTTGGTAAATCCTTCACAGAAAATGCTTGCTTCATGGGTACAGAGTGTTTCCGTACTGCGGAATATGTGTGCGCATAATTCACGAATATATAATCGAACAATACATACCGCGCCAGAAATTCTGGATGTAGATAAAATTACACCTCCACCAGTACATAATGGTTTATATCAAATTTTGCTGGCTATGAAATATCTTAGATCATCTGATGAGGAATGGACATTATTTGTAGACAAATTAGATAAGTTGTTCCAGAATAATAGCAATGTAATTAGTCTTGCGGCGATGAATCTGCCCACAGATTGGAAAACACATTTGTGTGTTTAAGATGAGTTATACTGCATAATATATCAGTACAGACCTAATCAAGCTTATCATGCGCAAACCGATTAGGCCTTTGGCGAAGTGCTGCGGTAAGCACTTCGCCATTTTTGCGTTTTCCTTTGCTCACCCACAGAGCAAATGGAGAGAATGCTTGGTACGAAAATCAATGCAGTGACGGGACTGCAACGGGATATTCATCATGCTCATGGAAATGCTTTACAAGCAAAAGAACAAAGGGTATACTGATACCAGCTGAAAGAAAGCAGCCTGCCCCATTAAGAGGCAGGTTTTTATACAAAAGGAGAGTGAATCATTTATGGAAAAAATGAAGGATCTGGCTTATTACAACGGAAGGATTACGCCCATCAACGAGATGATGATTCCGGCCAATGACCGGGGCTATTACTTTGGCGATGGGATTTATGAGGTGGCGATGGTTTTTGATTACAAGATTTACGCCCTTTCTGACCACCTGGACAGGATGGAGAGCAGTGCATCGCAGTTAAAGATTGCCCTTCCCATGCCCAAGGAGGAGATCGGAAAGCTTCTTTCTGAGCTGGCGTTAAAGCTGGAGAGCAGCTGCCAGTTCCTGTACTGGCAGATTACCAGAGGAACTGCCCCCAGAAATCATATGTTCCCCGGGGAAAGCGTTCCCAGCAATCTTTACGTGTACAGCAAGCCATGGAAGGGCGTGGAGATGTCTGACGAGTACCGGATTCTGACGGTAAAGGATACCCGTTTCCTCCACTGCAACATCAAGACCGTGAACCTGATTCCCAATGTGATGGCTGCACAGCAGGCAAAGGAGGCAGGCTGCGATGAGGCGGTATTTGTCCGCGACGGCCTGGTGACGGAGGGCGCTCATTCTAATGTTTCCCTCATCAAGGACGGCGTATTTATTACCCATCCCTTGGACAATCTGATTCTGCCGGGTACAGAGAGGAAGCATATGATCCGCTACTGCGCTCAGTTGGGCATCCCGGTGGAGGAGCGGGCCTTTACCCCGGAGGAGATGGAGCAGGCAGACGAGATCATCATTTCCAGCACCAGCCATCCCAGCATGCGGGTGAAGATGATGGATGGAAAGCCTGTGGGAATGAAGAATCCGGAGCTGGTGAAAAAGCTTCGTGACTGCTATCTGAGCGAAATCGGTAAGTAGAAAAACCCGGAAAAGAGCAGGCACTGAAAAGATGAAAAACAATCGCAGAAGGGAATGGACAACCATGGAAAAGAAGAGAATCCGGGACTACGGCGTCGATACTGGGCGCATGAAAACCGGAAAGCGAAACAAGATTACCGATGTGCCAGGCGTTAAGGTGGGGCACTGCACCATCAAAAATCCAGAGAACTGCACGGGAGTGACAGTTATCCTCCCAGGGCAGGACAACTGCTTTTCC
This sequence comes from Lachnospiraceae bacterium, assembly GCA_017889125.1. Lineage (GTDB taxonomy): Bacteria > Bacillota > Clostridia > Lachnospirales > Lachnospiraceae > Caccovicinus. Next base: position 12,855 of record JAGHER010000040.1, on the reverse strand, counting down.
CGCAAATATACGGCAGCGGCCTACGTCCATAATGGTTTTGGAAAAAGTGCCGGCCTGATGCAGATCGAGGAGCTGGGCGTGCTGGAGACACCCATAGCCCTGACCAATACGCTGAATGTAGGAATCGTTTGGGACAGCCTGGCAGAGTACGTGATTAGGCAGTGTGAAAAGGACGGCATCCCGGCGCTGAGCATTAATCCGGTGGTGGGCGAGTGCAATGACAGCCGCATCAACCACATCCAGAACCGTGCAGTAAAGATGGAGCATGTTTTTAAGGCCATCGAAGGAGCCGGGGAGGATTTTGCAGAAGGCGATGTGGGTGCAGGTGCAGGAACCATCTGCTACGGTTTAAAGGGCGGGATCGGCTCTGCCTCCAGAACCCTGACTCTGGACGGGAAAACCTACACCATAGGCGTTCTGGTGCAGTCCAACTTTGGCGCGGCCATGGATCTGGTGCTGAATGGAACTATGGCAGGACAGCAGATTATCCAGATGCGAAACCAAATGGAAAAGATGGAGGCAGCGGAAAAGATGACGCCCCGTCCAATGGACACAGACGAAGAGGATAAAGGCTCCATCATGACCATTTTGGCCACGGATCTTCCGGTAACCAGCCGCCAGTTAAAGCGGATTATCCGCAGAACCGCCGTGGGCATCGCCCGCACCGGGGCCTACACCGGTCACGGCAGCGGGGAGGTAATGATCGGTTTTACCACGGCAAACCGGATTCCTGCTTCAGGCCAGGGAAAGCTTCTGACCTTTTCCATGATTCCGGAGGAGTCCATTAATGCTGCCTTTCAGGCCGCGGCCGAGGCGGCCCATGAAGCCATATTAAACTCCATGGCCTGCGCAGGCAGCGCGCAGGGAATCGGCGGCGAGATGTACTGGAGCCTTTCGGCTTTCCTGCCGCAGCTTCTTAAAGAAACGAAAGGGCCTGTTATTTCGCAAGCAGCGCCGCTCCGGTTTCTGTGATCTCGCAGCCGCCCTTTGTTCGATGAACCAAAATTAAATTTTCTGAGGCAAGCTCTTTTAAGAGCCCCCGCAGCTTTCCGTCGCTGATCTCTGTGCCGGAATCTGCGAGGGCTTTTTGTATGGCTGCACGGCCGCTTTTCGGGGATGCCTGGATTATGGCCAGCACCTGTATTTTCAGGGTGCTCTGGAGGGTCTGCGCTGTGGGAAGCCTCTTCAGGATGTAGGAGGGCAGCTGTGCAATAATCAGCGGATGGGCGGCATACTGGGCAAAGAGATGCCGGGCCAGATTCTTAAGCTCCTGGACATTTCCCGGGTAATCGTAGGTCATCATCAATTCATACAGGCTTTCGGACAGGATATCCCTGGCCCGGAAATCCGGATTGGCGAAAAGATTCTGGAAGAAATGATCCAGAAGCAAAGGAATGTCCTCACGCCGGTTTCTTAAGGGGATGGTTTCTATGGAAGCGCCTCCGAAAAGGTAAAACAATTCCTGCCGGAACAGGCCCTGCTCCATCCGTTCGTGGAGATCAGCTGCGGTGGTGGCAATCACCCGGATATCATAATGCCTGGGCAGAAAGACGGAGGTATCTGCGCCGCTCTGGAAAATCTGAATCAGAAAATCCTGCAGCGTCAGGGAAAGATGCTCGATATTATCCACCAGAAGGGTACCGTGGTTGACGGTCTCCAGGATCTGCTGGGGACTTCCGGCGGAGAGGGCCAGCATCTGATTGAGGTTTACCATGGCATTGTTTCTCCGGCTGGAGCTTTTGTGGATAGCTTCCGCCAGCATCTTTTTCTGGGTCCCGTTTTCCCCGTGGATCAGGACGGGAAAATCATAAAGAGCAAGGCGCCTTGCGTGGGAGAGCACATGGTTCCAGCGGCTGGAGGCGGTGATGATGTTCTGGAAGATGCTTCTCTGCCGCTCAATCAGTGCCGTGCCATCATCCGTGGCCCGCCGTTCCTTTTCCTCCATGGGCGGGGCAGGCTTGCTGGTAAGGAGGCAGACCGGCTCATGGTTGGGAAAGGAAAGCTCCATCACGCTTAAAAGAAGGGGAGTTCCCTTCTGGTTGTAAATCCGGTAGTCCGCCGTTTCCTGAAAGGAAATCTCCGGTGATTCCTCTGTGAGGAAGGAGGAAAAGGATTTGCCCACGGCCTAGGAGGCAGAGAAAAACCACTCGGCGCAGAAAGTTTTGTTTGCCAAAAGGATCAGGCCGGAAGCGTCCGTAAGGCAGATGCTTAAGGGCAGGTTGGAGGCCACCGCATCCAGAAGCTGCTGGGAAAACACATAGCTGCTGTAACTGGTTCCGGCAGTTTTTACTACCTTTAAAATATGGGAAATATAGCTTTTGGTGATCTGGTTGCTCAGCTTAGTGGGCAGCTTAAAGGTCATGCACAGCTCATTGATGGTGGCAATGTCGATGATCCGGTTGCCGATATTGATGACATTCCGGATATGGCTGGGCACCAGGTTCGGCTCGCCGATGGTGATGGCATAGCGCACCGAGAGATCCGCATTGACGGAGTCCGGTCCCCAGGGGATGTATTGATGCTGGGAAAGGCCGGACTGGCGGAATTCCTCGATGATGGCGGCAGCAGAATCCAGGGTATCGTTGATCACATAGACCTTTTCCAGGGGCGGAATCCGGATCAGCTGGTCTAAGTAGGCATGATTAAACGTTCGCGAACAGACAAGCTGGGCCGTGCCCGGGGGAATGGGAAGAGGAAATGCGGACTGCACAGCGGGGCTGGAAAACAGGATGCAGCCGTAACTTTTAAGCTGGCTGGCTTCTTTAAGCTCAGAGGGAGCGGCAGTGTCAAAAGCGATGTAGCTTCCCAGATAGGAAGTCAGGTAATCGAGAAATTCAATGCGGATATAGGGATTGATGCAGACAATCAGCACCTTGTGTTTTGCTTGGAATTCAGACATGGTGTACCTCCTGTTTGGTTGGTTTAGGAAGATTATAACAAAATATTAACACATTAATCAACCAGATTACTTAATATTCTTCGGAAAAACCAACCCTACTGCAAAAAGTTATCACTCTACTTTGACAAAGCGGCCAAACAGGGATAAAATGGCAGAAATGGCAAGGGTGCCTGCATAACGGACAGACAACCCTTGCTTTTGTTATTTCGGAAGAAAAAGGAGGAGAAAGATGAGAATGAAAGGATACAAGCTTATGGCCCTGCTGATGGCAGCAGCGATGACCGCACTGACGGCATGTTCCGGTTCAGGAGATTCGGGAAGCACGACGGCAGCTTCCGGTACGGCGGCAGCAGGCGGTGAGACCCAGGCAGAGATCCCCGAGGGAGCATCCATTTCCCAGCAGCAGGATGTGGTGGCAGCAGTAAACGTTGACTTCACCACTATGGATCCCATGGACACCAGCGACACCCTGTCCGGCGGCATCCAGCGGATGATTATGGACGGACTTTTCGGCTTTGACGATGACATGAAGATTTACCCCATGCTGGCTACCGGCTATGAGGCAAATGAGGACGCCACCGAGTTTACCATTACCCTTCGTGAGGGTATCAGCTTTACTGATGGCACTCCCTGGAACGCAGACGCAGCCCTGGCAAACTTTGCCAAGTGGGATGACGAGTCTCTTGGCTTAAAGAGAACCACATTCTTATGCAGCGTGCTGGATTCCTTTGAGAAGGTAGACGATTACACCATTAAGGTTTACCTTACTGAGCCCTTCGGCGCATTCATCAGCAACCTGGCCCATCCGGCCTGCGTGATTATGAGCCCGAAGCAGATCGAGGCAGGCGTTGAGGCATGTGCAGAGGCGCCGGTAGGAACAGGACAGTACACCTTTGTTGAGTGGATTGAAGGCGACCACTTAACCGTAGAATTAAATCCCGACTGGTGGGGCTATGACGCAGAGATCTGCGGCGGCACCGCTCTGGCAGATCCTGATGCAGGATTCCACAGCGTTACCTTCCGTCCGGTTACGGAGAGCGCTACCCGTGTAGCGATGATTCAGTCCGGGGATGCCCAGATTATCTGGCCCACGCCCACCGAGAGCGTATCTGTGCTGGAGGCTGATCCTAATGTAACCTCCTACACCGACGAGGGCCTTGTGGTTCGCTACATCATGTTAAATACCCAGAAGGAGCCCTACACCGACAAGCGGGTTCGTCAGGCTATCGATTACGCCATCGACAAGGATGCTTACATCCAGGTAGTAAAGAACGGCCTGTCCACCAAGGCAGATTCCGTTATCGCCCCGGCTGTACAGTACCACAAGGGCAATGAGGTGAGACCGTATGACGTGGAGAAGGCAAAAGAGCTTTTAGCTGAGGCCGGATATCCCGATGGCTTTACCACCACGGTTATGTATTCCAACACCACCGCAAACCAGAAGCAGGCAGAATTCTTAAAGCAGCAGTTAGCTCAGGTTGGCATCAATCTGGAATTAAACGGTATGGAGAGCGCCATCTTAAACGAGCGGATTCAGGATGTGAATGTTCCCGGATCTGAGGCTGAGGTTGAATTCTACATCATCGGCTGGTCTCCCTCCACCGGCGACGCAGACTGGGGTATCCGCCCGCTGCTTTCCATCGAGTCCGAGCCGCCCATGAGCTACAACATCAGCTACTTTGAGAATGAGGAGCTGGAGGGTTATATCCAGGCTGCATTATCCAGCGCAGATGATGAGGTACGCCGCGAGGCTTACGCAAAGGCGCAGGATCTTGTCTGGGATGAGTGTCCGTTAATTAATCTGTGTGTGGATTCCAATGTCTGGGCAACAGCCAACAATATTCAGAATGTAAAGCTTTATCCGGACGGTGCAATCAACATGAAGAATGCCAAGATGACAAACTAAGGAAAAGCAAATGGTTTGAAGGACCATGAACGGGCGCTGCAAGCTGGATGCCGAAAAAGGGAAAAGCTTGCAGCGCCCTTCTGATGATAAAGGAAGGAGATAGCGGCGCATGTTAAGATATACCGTAAAACGTGTTGTGGGAATGATCCCAACGCTGATTATCGTGGTAACGTTTGTATTCTTTTTCGTCCGCCTGATTCCCGGAGATCCGGCCCGTCTGGTGGCCGGCGAGCAGGCGACCCTCCAGGACGTGGAGGCAGTAAGAGAGAGGCTGGGGTTAAATCAGCCCGTTTATATTCAGTACTTCAAATACGTGGCAGGTCTTCTGCAGGGAGATCTGGGAACCTCCCTGCGCACCAGCCGTCCTGTGCTGACGGAGGTGTCTGCAAGATACTGGAATACCATGGCTCTTACGGCGGCCAGCCTTGTTTGGAGTACCATTGCAGGCGTGCTCCTTGGGGTATGGTCCGGAAAGAACCGGGGAAAGTGGCAGGATTTTACGGGAATGACTGTGGCGGTATCGGGAATCTCCCTTCCTAACTTCTGGATCGGCTTCCTTTTGATTATGCTCTTTTCCGTTAAGTTGAGATGGTTCCCCACCACAGGCGCCGGAACCTGGAAAAACCTTGTACTTCCGGCCATTACCCTGGGAACCAGCATTGCGGCCATTATCGCCCGCTTTACCCGTTCCTCCATCGTGGAGGTCTTAAAGGAGGATTACATCCGCACCGCAAGAGCCAAGGGTCTGCGGGAGAAAACCGTAATCTGGGGACACGCCTTCCGCAATTCCATGATTTCCGTGGTTACTGTAGTGGGACTGCAGTTTGGCTTCCTGCTGGGAGGCTCTGTGGTTACGGAAGCGGTGTTCGCTTATCCGGGTCTTGGCTCTCTCCTGATTGAGTCGGTAAACTACCGGGATTATCCGGCGATCCAGTCGCTGATCCTGATTTTCTCCCTGCAGTTTATCGTCATCAATCTGATCGTAGATATCCTTTACGCGGCGTTAAATCCGGAAATCAAGTTATCTTAGGAGGGTGGGAACATGGCGAAAAAGAAAACATCCGGCAGTGCCGGGATGAATGAACGAACCGACATCAAAACTCCCGTATCCGAGATGATCCGGAAGTTTAAAAAACAGAAAAACGCGGTGGTTGCCCTGTTTTTCATTATTGTTCTGGTGATTATCGCCCTGGTGGGCGAATACCTCGTGCCCTTTGGCATCAATGAATACGATTACTCTGCCATCCTCCAGGGGCCCAGCATGGCTCACTGGTTCGGAACCGATGAATTTGGCCGGGATTTATTTTCCCGCATCATCTGCGGAACGAGGATTTCCCTGGCGGTTGGCCTTTCTGCCGTTACCGTAGGCGCAGTCTGCGGGACGGTGCTGGGGCTTTTAGGCGGCTATTACGGAGGCATCGTGGATTCCATTATCATGCGGATCTGCGACACGCTTTTTGCCTTCCCGGGAATCATCCTGGCCATCGCCATTGTGGCCATCCTGGGAAGCGGCCTGGGCAATGTGGTGATCGCCGTGGCCGTATTCTCCACGCCTACCTTTGCCCGTCTGGTCAGAAGCCGCACCCTTGCCCTGAAGCATTCGGTGTTCGTGCAGGCCGCCAGGAATCTGGGCGCATCGGATGCCCGGATCCTGTTCAGGCACATTCTGCCGGGAGCATTTCCGGAAATTATCGTGCAGTTTACCATGTCCGTAGGCTCGTCCATCCTGACAGCCTCTTCCTTAAGTTTCCTTGGCATGGGCGCACAGCCGCCTACGCCGGAGTGGGGACTTCTTCTTTCCAACGGAAGAAACTACATGCTGACCAGCCTGCACGCGACTTTGTTTCCCGGTCTTGCGATATTCCTGACGGTGTTAAGCTTTAATATTCTGGGCGACGGCCTGCGGGATGCGCTTGATCCGAAGCTGACGGATTGATGAAGGGGGAAGCAACTATGGCAGATACAAGAAAGAATGTATTAGAAGTAAAAAACCTGCACACCTGTTTCTTCATGGATGACGGTGTGGTAAAATCGGTGGACGGCGTGGACTTTACCCTGAAGGAGGGCTCCACTTTAGGGATCGTTGGCGAGTCGGGAAGCGGAAAGAGCGTGACCTCCCTCTCCATCATGGGCCTTCTTACGGGAACCACAGGAAAGGTGACCGAGGGCGAAATTCTTTTAGATGGAAAGGATATTGCCCATATCAGCAACGAGGAGAAGCGGCGCCTCAGAGGCGGACAGATCTCCATGATTTTCCAGGAGCCCATGACCAGCTTAAATCCGGTAATGAAGATCGGAAAGCAGTTGACGGAGTGCATCCTTCAGCATGAAAAGATCAGCAAGAAAGAGGCCTGGCAGAAGGCGGAGGACATGCTGCGAAAGACCGGCGTTCCCCGTGTGGAGCGGATGATGAATGAATATCCATTCCAGCTTTCCGGCGGCCAGCGCCAGAGAGTGATGATCGCTATGGCACTGGTCTGCCGTCCGAGGATCCTGATTGCCGATGAGCCCACTACGGCGCTGGACGTGACCATCCAGGCCCAGATCCTGGATCTGATGAACAACCTGAAAAAGGAAATCGGAACCTCCATCCTCTTTATTACCCACGATCTTGGTGTGGTGGCCGAGGTCTGCGATGAGGTGGCGGTTATGTACTGCGGCCGGGTGGTGGAAAAGGCGGATGTGTATTCCCTTTTCGAAAATCCCTCCCATCCCTACACCAGAGGCCTCTTAGGCTCTATCCCCAAGCTGGGAGAGGAGGCCGATGAGCTGGAGGTTATCCCGGGAAATGTGCCGAATCCGAAATACATGCCTAAAGGCTGCAAGTTTGCGCCGCGGTGCAGCATGGCCACCGAGAAATGCCAGGAGGAGGAGCCGGGCTTCTTTGACCTGGGCGGCGGGCACACCTGCAGATGCTGGCTTTGCGAAAAAGGAGGCGGAGAAAAGTGATGGAAAATGTTCTGGTAAAGGTAGAGGATCTGAAGCTTTACTATCCGGTGGCCGGAAAGCGCATCGGCACCAAGGAGTATGTGAAGGCAGTGGACGGCGTTTCCTTTGAGATCATGGAGGGTGAGGTTTTCGGCATCGTAGGCGAGTCCGGATGCGGAAAGTCCACTCTGGGCCGTGCCGTCTGCAAGCTGGAAAAGCCTACGGCAGGGAAGATCGTCCTGGACGGGGAGGATATCTCCGGATACAATGACAAGCAGATGCGGTCTGTGCGAAAGAAGGTACAGATGATCTTTCAGGACCCTTATGCGTCCTTAAATCCCCGGATGTCCGTGTTTGATATCATTGCGGAGCCTCTGGTTATCCACAAGCTGACGAAAACCAAGGAGGAGACGGAGGCCAGAGTCCTTGACCTTCTGCGGAAGGTGGGACTGGATGATTACCATGCAAATCGGTATCCCCATGAGTTCTCCGGCGGCCAGCGTCAGCGGATCGGAATCGCCAGAGCCCTGGCGGTGGAGCCGAAGCTGATTATCGCCGATGAGCCGGTGTCTGCTCTGGACGTATCCATCCAGGCTCAGGTGCTGAACCTGTTGAATCAGCTAAAGAATGAATTTAATCTGACCTACATATTTGTGGCCCACGATTTAAGCGTGGTGGAGCACATCAGCGACCGGGTAGGCGTGATGTATCTGGGGAATTTCGTGGAGGTGGGCGATAAGAAGAGCCTCTATGCCAATCCTCTTCATCCCTACACCAAGGCCTTATTGTCCGCTGTTCCCGTTCCGGACCCCACGGCCAAGAAGGACCGGGTGATCTTAGAGGGAAACATCCCCTCCGCATTAAATCCGCCCACGGGCTGCAAGTTCCACACCCGCTGCCCCAACTGCATGGAGTGCTGCAAGACCGAGGCGCCAAAGCGCTACCAGGTTAGCGAGAATCATTACGTATACTGCCATCTGTATGACGATAAGATCAAAAGCTGAGCTTTGGAGGAAAGACAATCATGAAACTGTTTATCAGCGCGGACATTGAGGGCTGCGCAGGCCTTGTGCTTCCTGCGGAAACCCACAAGCAGGAGAGCATCTACCGGCCCTTTGCCGAGGAGATGACGAAAGAGGTGCTGGCGGCCTGCGAGGCGGCCCATGAGATGGGGGCCGAGGAGATCGTGGTAAAGGATGGCCACGGGGACGCCTGCAATATCGATCCCTTTCAGATGCCGGAGTACGTGACCTTAATCCGCGGAAAAAGCGGACACCCTTATAATATGATGTGGGGGATCGACGAATCCTTTGACGGGGTGCTTTTTATCGGCTACCATGCCCCGGCGGGAGATCCCCGCTTTTCCGTCAGCCACACCTCCACGGGAAACAGCCTTTATCTCCGGCTTAACGGCCGGTATATGAGCGAATTTATGCTGAATACCTATACGGCGGCAAGCTGCGGCGTGCCGGTGCTTTTCCTGTCAGGGGATGAGGCCATCTGCAGCCTGGCGAAGGAGCTTGTGCCGGAAATCACCACGGCGGCATCCAAATGGGGAGAGGGAGGCGCGGCAGTGTGCCAGCCCCAGCCCCTTGTCCTTGAGCGGATCCGCCAGGGGGTAAAGGCAGCGCTGGAGAAAGATTTTTCCGCCTGCCGCCTTTCCCTGCCGGAGAAGTTTGTCTATGAGGTGACCTTTAAGGACTGGAAGCGGGCGTATCAGATGTCCTTTTATCCGGGCATGAAATCCGTGGATACCTTCACCAATCGTCTGGAGACAGACAGCTGGATGGATGTGGTGACGGCCCACAGCTTTGTGGTTTACTAAAAATAGATCCCAACATTGAATGAAATGAGAGGAAGAAAACATGGATATGCAAATGTTTGGCCGGATTTCCGATGCCTTTGGCCCCAGCGGCTTTGAGGAGGAGGTAATCCGTACAATTGCAGGCTGCTGTCAAGGCTTTGAAGTGGAAAATGATGCGATGAATAATCTGTATGTGCGGATGCCGGGTGCGCCGGAGGGAAAGCCGGTGATTCAGCTGGATGCCCACACCGATGAGTGCGGGTTCATGGTACAGACCATTCATGACAACGGCTGTCTGGGAATCATTATGCTGGGCGGCTTCGTGCTGTCCAATGTCCCGGCCCACACAGTGGTGATCCGCACCAGAAGCGGAAAGAAGATCCGGGGTATCACCACCTCCAAACCGGTTCATTTTATGAATGACAAGGAGCGGGCCTCCCAGAGCCTGGACATCGAAAGCATTTATGTGGATATCGGCGCTACCAGCCGGAAAGAGGCGGAAGAGGTGTTCGGCGTTTCTGTAGGTGATCCCATGATGCCGGATGTGCAGTTTTCCTATGATGCAGAGCATGAAATCTGCCTGGGAAAGGCCTTTGACAACCGGGCCGGGTGCGCATGCATCGTGGACACCATGAACCGTCTGTATGGAGAGCGGGACAATTTGGCCGTCAATGTGGTGGGCGCCTTTGCATCCCAGGAGGAGGTGGGCACCCGCGGCGCAGCCGTTACCGCCCAGGTGGTAAAGCCGGATATGGCCATCGTATTTGAAGGCTCTCCTTCCGATGATTTTTATTTCAGCGTCACCCAGGCCCAGGGCCGGATGAAGGGCGGCGTGCAGATCCGCCGGATGGACAAAAGCTACGTATCCAACCCGGCATTTATGGAATATGCCATTGAGCTGGCGCAGAAATACCACATTCCCTATCAGGAGGCGGTGCGGAGAGGCGGAAGCACCAACGCCGGGCGGATCAGTCTGACCAACAAGGCAGTTCCCGTCCTCGTACTGGGCGTTCCCAGCCGCTATGTGCACACCCATTATAATTTCTGTGCAAAGGCTGATCTGGAGGCGGCGGTGGAGTTAGCCGTTCGGGTGATCCGGGAGATGGATGAAGAGAGGATCCGGCATATTTTGCGGCAGGATATTCTTTAAGGACTGGGGAACAGAAAAAATAATGTAAGAAAACAATATAGAGAAAGACAGGCAGAAAAGATGAAAAAACCAGTGATTGGAATTGCCGGTCTGACCGCAAGCTCAGATCCCGGCAGATTTATCAGCGGTGAGCGTGTGGTTGGCGGAAGCACCTACGTCCGGGCAATTTTGCGAAACGGCGGAATCCCGGTGCTGGTTCCCGCCGCCTCCCTGGCCGAGGACCCGGAGGGAGCCCTTTTTGGATGCAGCGGCCTTCTGCTTCCCGGCGGGGAGGATATGACTCCCTGGTATTATGAGGAGGAGCCTCTTCCGGTTATCGGCGTATTCCGCCCGGAGATTGACAAGGCCTGGTTAAAGGCCATGGATTATGCGGTTTCCGCCAGGATGCCGGTGCTTGGCGTCTGCAAGGGCCACCAGACCATCAATGTAGCCCTTGGAGGCAGCCTTTACCAGGACATGTCTCTCCAGGAAAAGGAGCTTGCCCGGCCGGTGATTCAGCATATGCAGAAATACAACCGCAGCTACTTAAGCCACCATGTGGAGGTGGAGCCGGGAACCAGGATGGCGGCCATGATCGGCGCCGGAACGCAGGAGACCAACTCCATGCACCATCAGGCGGTGCGCAGGCTGGGCCGGGGGCTGAAGGTTTCCGCCAGGGCCTGTGACGGCACCGTAGAGGCCATCGAGGATGAAGAGGGGCTCATTGTGGGCACCCAGTGGCATCCGGAGGATCTCATCGACTCAGCGCCGGTGATGAACCGGATCTTCGCAGATCTGGTGGAGAGAGCGGGGAAATTTCAGAACCGGAAAAAGTGACCGCTGGAAAATCGGACTGGAAAAATGTAACTGGAAAATTTGAAAAAAGAGTTGACAACGCAAATCAGCTGTAGTATAGTAATGAAAGTTGTGAGAACAACTTCAGGAAAGCAGGTATCCACCTCACCTTGGCACGGTAGCATTTTACATAAGATGCAGTGACCTGGGTTCATATTTAAGATCACCGGTACAGGGCGAAAGCTTTGGTTTCGGTATTGATGTGCTTAAATAGTGGATAGTCTGTCTATCCACTTTATTTTTGCCTGTTTACAGGCGCTGCTGATTTCGAATTAATTATTGGAGGTGTACGACTATTAGCGAGTTAATGATTAACGAACAGATCAGAGACAGGGAGGTTCTGCTGATCGGTGAACACGGGGAGAAGCTGGGAATCATGTCTGCCAAGGAGGCCTACAAGATGGCTTTGGAAGCGGATCTTGACCTGGTAAAGATTGCCCCCACTGCAAAGCCGCCGGTATGCAAGATTATCGACTACGGCAAATACCGCTACGAGCTTGTCCGCAAGGAGAAGGAAGCGAAGAAGAAGCAGAAGGTAATCGAGATCAAGGAAGTTCGCTTATCTCCGAATATTGACACCAATGACCTGAACACAAAGACCTCAGCTGCCAGAAAGTTCCTGGAGAAGGGAAACAAGGTAAAGGTAACCCTGCGCTTCCGTGGTCGTGAGATGGCTCATATGAACCAGTCAAAGTACATCCTGGACGAATTCGCTGAGAGTCTGTCGGATATCGCGGTAATCGACAAGCCTTCCAAGGTTGAAGGAAGAAGCATGGTTATGTTCTTAACTGCAAAACGTTAAAGAATAGAAGATATTGAAGGAGGATTTTACAATGCCTAAGTTAAAAACAAGCAAAGCTGCTGCAAAGCGTTTCAAGAAGACCGGAACCGGAAAGCTGGTAAGAAATAAAGCTTACAAGTCTCACATCTTAACTAAGAAGTCCACCAAGAGAAAGAGAAATCTTAGAAAAGATATCGTTACCGATGCTACCAATTCCAAGGTAATGAAGAAGATTTTACCATATCTGTAAGTTTAGTTAAGAGAAGGAGGAATTACCGATGGCAAGAATTAAAGGCGGTTTAAATGCTAAGAAGAAGCATAATAGAGTATTAAAGATGGCAAAGGGCTACAGAGGCGCCCGTTCCAAGCAGTATCGTATTGCAAAGCAGTCTGTAATGAGAGCACTGACCAGCTCCTACGCAGGCCGCAAGGAGAGAAAGAGACAGTTCCGTCAGCTGTGGATCGCACGTATCAACGCTGCAGCCAGAATCAACGGCTTATCCTACAGCAAGTTCATGTACGGCTTAAAGCTGGCCGGCGTGGAGATGAACCG
>JAGHER010000251.1 GCA_017889125.1 Lachnospiraceae bacterium | reverse complement strand
GGCCAGCAGCCCGCCGCCCAGCATATCAAACAGTCCCCAGTTTGACGCGCTGTTTAACTGATCCCTGGCTTTTTCCAGGCTGCTTAACGCCCTTCTTCCTGCCTGGAGGGCCTCCTCCGTCTCTCTTCTCATCTGCTCATCCATCTTCTTTTCCTCCCATTTTTTCTGTCGGCTGTCTTTTTGATCTCTGTCTTTTCGCCCGCTTCAATCGCCCCGGCATCTTTGGCGTGCGGTAAACATGCCGCTATCCGCTGTTCTCTGCAGCCCCATCTCCTTCATCCGCAAAGGAGAAATCCAGGATATCCGCCGCCGGTATCTCTCTCCCGTCCTCCAGAACCAGCCCGCCGGAAACCTCGTCAATTTTTTTCAGACGGCTTTCTGCAGTCACATAGCTTCCGCCTTCCTTTTTCTTGTCCGGCTGGAAATAGGTGACGAGGATTCTCTGTCCCCGGCCCCTAATGGCCAGCAGCCCAAGCTTCTGATCCAGCAGGGCCCGCTCATTCTCATCGAACTCCAGCCGCTCCCCGGTGTATCTTGCCGTTTCCTGAATCACATCCCCATAGCCGGTTAAAGCCGCAAAGGGCAGAAACTGGGCTGCCCGCTGGGCCATGGACATTTGCGGATGATGAAGGGAAACGTGATGGGGCAGACCGATAATATCTTCGTAACGGCTCCTCTCTCTTTTCTGCTCTTCTCTGCTCATGCCTTATGCCCTCCAATCTGCCTGTTCCGCTCCCTGGCCGTGGCGCCCTCCTCCAGGCTGGTTCCCTTTAAGATGGCGTTCTTCCCATACTTTTTCTTGATGGAAAGCATGGCCTCCTGAAGCTTCCGCTCCTTTTCCCGCTGCTCCTTCTTAGCCTTCCGCTCCTGCTCCAGGGCCCCGTAATCAGTAAACAACTCCAGCTGTTCGTAGGTCTCCTTCTCCTGTATCGACGCCTCCGGCAGGGTGTGATTGGCCGTCAGATACAGCCGCCGCACCAGAAGCTCCGGATTTAAAATCCGGTCGAAAAGCTCCAGGGCCGCCTGGGTAATGGCCCTGGCCGATGAAGTAGGCCTTTCCAGATTAATGGTGCCGTGAGCATGCTTGGGGATGCTCCGCCCATATCGGTCCTTTGTGATCTCTCCGGCGTAGCGGCTGCGCCGTTCTCCATCCTTCAGATTTTCAATATCGTAGCCTGCGGTGAGCACCAGCTGATCTGCCGCCAGCCCCTTATCCACCAGGGCGAGAGCCAGCTGGTCAGCCATCTCCCGCACCACCAGCCGGGCCTGGGCCAAAGTGTAGGGGCAGGGAAGCACCTGGCCGGAGCCAATACTGCTGGATTCCGGCTTGTAGGCCCGGATATCCTGAATGGTACATGGCTCCCAGCCCCAGGCATGGTCGATGAGCAGCTCCGCATTGATGCCAAAAAGCCGATAGAGGAGCTCTTCATTATAATAATCGTTCTCCTTTCCCACAGAGCAGCGGGCAATATCTCCCATAGTGAAAATCCCCTGCTCCTCAAGCTTTGCCGCATATCCCCGGCCTACCCGCCAGAAATCCGTCAGCGGCCGGTGATCCCACAGCATCCGCCGGTAACTCATCTCATCCAGCCGGGCGACCCGCACACCGTTTTCATCAGCCTGGATGTGCTTGGCCCCGATATCCATGGCCGTCTTTGCCAGATAAAGATTAGGTCCAATGCCCGCCGTGGCAGTGATGCCGGTGGTTTCCAGCACATCCAGGATAATCCGCCGGGCCAGCTCCTCTGCGGAAAGACCATAGGTATCCAGGTACCCGGTCACATCCATAAACACCTCATCGATGGAATACACATGCATATCCTCGGGGGCGATGTGCTTTAAATACACCTGATAAATCTGCCTGCTCCGCTCCATATAAAGGGCCATCCGCGGCGGGGCCACCACATACGCCAGGGCCAGGGAGGGCTCCCTTGAAAGCTGCTCTGTATCCCAGGAGGAGCCCTGCAGTTTGTGTCCCGGAGCCGCCTGCCTGCGGAGGGCATTGATCTCCTTCACCTTCTGCACCACCTGGAACAGCCGGGCACGGCCGGAAACGCCGCAGGCCCTGAGGGAAGGCGAAACGGCCAGGCAGATGGTCTTTTCCGTCCGCTCCGGATCCGCCACCACCAGATGAGTGGTCATGGGGTCCAGCCCCCGCTCCATACATTCCACTGAAGCGTAAAAAGATTTTAAGTCGATGGCCAGATACGTCTTTTCCTTCATGTCCTGTCACCTTTCCCGGGCCCGCCCATAGAGAGGAATACCGTTCCTAATATGGCACCGAACCCAATCATCTCCATCAGCCCAAACCTTGTCCCCAGAAATACCGCCGACAAAAGGGTGGCGGCAGCCGGTTCCAGACAGCCGATCAGGGTAGCCTTTACCGGCCCGATATACCGGATTCCCTGAAGAAACAGGGAAAATCCGGCAGCCGTGCCGACTATCACAATGACCGCAATCATCACCGCCCCCAAAAGGTCAATATTTTCCGGCATCCGCCAGACCTGTAGCCCTGCACCCAGCACCGCTCCGCCGATCAGCATTCCCCAGCCGGTCACCGCCAGGTTCCCCCGCTGGCCCACAATAGGACGGGAAAGAAGGGTGTAGGTCACCACGCCGACCGCCGCCGACAGGCCCCAGGCAAGTCCTGCCGGGGAAATCATCATCGCCGCCGGGTTCCCGTGGGTGGCCACCAGATAGGTGCCTGCCACCGCAAGAACCATGGCCCCCGCCTGTCGGCCGCTTATGCCGGTGCGGTTCCAGACAGCCATCACCACCGCCATCATCACCACATTCAGGCTCTGGAGTATGGTGGCCGTGCCGGAATTGGAAGCGGCAATGGCCGCCAGGAAGCTGTACTGGCAGTATAAAAGTCCAATGATGGCAAAGGCCAGAAGCCACAGTCTGTCCTTTTTATCCTTAATTACGCCGAAAATCCTTCCCCCTTCACGGGAAAAGGCTAATCCCAAAAGAAGGATGCCGGATAAAATCATCCGCACCGCCGTAAGCCAGCCTGAGTCCAGCCGGTATTCCAAAAACAGGTACTGGCTGCAGACGCCGGATATCCCCCAGCCGATGGCTCCTGCCGCCGCGTAACTGTTTCCCTTTAGTCTATCCAATTTGTCCATTTCTCTGTCATGCGCCTTTCTGCTCATATTTTCCTTTTTCCTGCAAAGCCCCGGCCTTAAGACCGGGCACATCCTGTTCCTGTTCATCATACCGCAAAACCAGAAAAATGTCATTCCTCCGGCGCAATTTTCCTCCCGGTTTGTCTCCTTTTCTTCCGCACATCTCTGTGGGGCTTTTTCTGTTACTGTTCATGGCTGGCATTTTCACTTGCTGAAAATGCCAGACCAATACATGAAAAGCAGCCAAAGAATCCAGCCCATCGCCGCAGGCGATTTGGAATGGGCTGGATTCCGTTACAGTTCTCGCCTAGCGTGAACTGTAACCTTTTTCTGCCGCTTTTCCTGCCTTTTCTGCGTCCTTTCTTGTGTTTTTTTCCAGGATTCCCTATAATGGGAGGGAAAATAAATTGGAGGATATGAAACGATGAAAAAGCTGCATTTTTTTGCAATGGCGGCCCTGTGCCTGTCCCTTTCAGGACTCACCGGATGCTCCGCCGGAAATTCCGCATCAGACAGCGCTCTGCAGCGCCTGAAAGACACAGCCAAAAAGCTTCCCGGCACTGCCGGTGACCTGGCCGAAATCCTTTTTCCCGAAGAGGATTCCGATGCAGATTCGGAGACCGCGCTGGCCAAAGACAGCCGGGACGAGGAAGGCGCAGACGGGAACAGTCTGGATGAACACGCTTTAGACGGAGCAGAATTGGCAGAGGACGAGGCTTCAGACACAGCCCCCGCTTCCGATGAAGGCGTCCTGAATAATGGCGGAACGGTTGTCCGCATTCAGGGCAATGATTATTACTGGAAATACGGGCCGGACAGCGCGGCAGAGGACGGGCTTTTTGCCCGCTATTCCTTCCAGCAGGACGCAGTCAATGAGATGGTCTGCCGCCATCCCGATGGCACGGAAGAGGTTCTCTTTACTGCGGCAGGAAGTGACTCCATCTACATTGCCGGTGACCGCATGTACCTGAACAATTCCGGCAGCATGTATTCAGTAAATCTGGACGGAAGCGACCGCCTTGACTACGAGTATTTTACCATCTGGGACTCTAATCCGGAGGCCGGACTGGTAATCGGCTCCGCCGGTGCGGCTGTGGGTGTCCAGGTGATTTCCAGCAACACGGGAGCCGCAGAAACCCTGGCTGGAACAGAAAACAGCTACCCCGTTTATGCCGGGTCAGCCGGTGGCTTTGTCTACTATTCTGCCGCTGATTCCAACACTAAGGAGTTTGTCCTTTACCAGTACAATCTGGATGGTTCCGGAAACCTTCGGGAGGTAGACCGCTTCTCGCTCACCGGGGATTCGCTGTCTTCTTACAGCGGCAGTGTTTACGCCACACAAATCTCCCTGCTGGATAACTGCCTGTACTATTCCTATGGATTTTATGCCGGAACCGGCGGATTCTTCCAGGCAGGCGGCATCAATTGCGTGGAGCTGGACGAAAGCGGTGCTCCCGTAAATCACAGCGCATGTGTGGACTCCATCAGCGCAGAGGAATTTGCCGTGGTGAAGCTGGGCGATGACATTCTCCTTCATTACATTACCGAAGCGAACGGCTCCTACGTTGGTTTCTGGGATGATTATCCCTACGCCGACTGCACCGTAAAAAATCTCACCACAGGCCAGACTGAATCCTCCGTCTTCCACCTGTCCCGCCCCGGCTCCTTTGTCTTTATGGACGGCGCCATCTGTACCATGGAAGACAATCAGGCAGCCTACAAAATTCTCATTCCTAAAGAGCTGGTTTCTTCTCTGGGATGCATAGAAAATCCCGGAGGTTCAGAGGATCATCTGACCTTAATCCGGGATCTGGAAATCGTAGGCGAGGATATTTATTTTACCGCAGAAGATTCTCTGCGCACTCCTGAGCGGGACATGGGCTGGCGGCCTGGATATCAGAGAGAAGGCAGCCGCAGGCTTCTGTTAAAGGCCGGAGAGAACCAGGCTGAAGAGCTTTTTGCCTATTAGGATGCTGGCTTTTTATATCGGACGCGGCTGGCTTCTCTTTACAGCTCGTCCTCATTTCCCACTACCGTAATCATGGAACGCCAGTCGATGGACTGATCCCGGATTTCTTCCCTTGCTGCGGGCACGTAATGCTCCAGCATGGGAACCAGGATCAGGGCCGCGATCCCAGCCGTAAAGCCGCCATTGTACAGCACCAGGCCGCCGTGAAGGGCGCCGGTAGCTGTGCACATGGCGGCGCAGACAAAACCGGCCAGCATTCCTGCACGCACCCCGTACCGCCCTGCGATAGGGCACAGGCCGGTGGCAAAAGCCACGCCATTGATATAGCCCTGGGTGGAGATAGTCCAGGTAATCTCCCTCCCGTGAAGCTGGCAGGATAAAAGAGTCAAAAGGTACAGGATTTGATAGCCCAGGATAATGGGCCACACATTTCTCGGGTGCTGTCCCATGGCATTAAAGGTAAGGGCCGCCAGGATCACCCCCAAAGTGGGGCCGGTAAAGCCTGCTCCCTCGGTAAAATACGTAATCATGCGGATATACAGCAAAAAAAGCGTGCCGTTGCAGCCAAGATTCACCAGGCAGATGGGCATGCCGTATTTCTCTGCGAAGTCGCTGGTATATCCCGTATCCTTAAGAAGCTTCCTGTAACCCTGAAAGCTTCTGCCATTTAAAAACCACCCCACAGCAATACAGACAGCAAAGGCACACAGCAGACAAATCGTGGAAAAATGAAGGTAATTCCGCCCGAAGCTTTCGTAGATGGGATTCCCTCTGGTGACCGACTCGGCCGCCTCCACCCCCAGGGTCTCATACAAAAGATTGTACAGGAAAAAGCCGAAAAGGCCGAAGGCCAGGCCGCCGTTGTACAGATTATAGCCCTTATGCC
>JAGHER010000250.1 GCA_017889125.1 Lachnospiraceae bacterium | reverse complement strand
GGTGTCAACCTGCTCATTTTTTCATTCCCTTCACTAAATCCAGCAGCTCCCTCAGCTGTTCCTGGTCTTCTAAGTGTTCGCCACTATGTTTCTCAACTTGACGTTCAAGCCATTGGTATCGCCTCCGGATATCCTTCGCAAATAAAGCGACTGCAAAATCCAGATCCTTTTCATAAATACCGGCTATTGCGTTGATTTTCCGTAAAGCATCAACCCGAACATTGAGCGAATCCTGAAACGGAATTCCTTCTGCCCGGCATATCTCCTGAGCCAATAACTCCACCGAAGCCTCTTCCATGTTGGAATGCGGAATGATTGTGATCGGATTCATATAACTTCCGGAACGGGCGTGCAGCTGTTCATGGATTACTGTTTTATCAACAGCAGTACTTTTTAACAGTATATCACAGTTCCATAATTTTCGGCCAGCGATATGTTCTTTTCTGCACTTATTATCGTCTACTACGATTCTGCCGCTCCACTTACTTTCTCTCGTGCTATATTTTTCTGTAAGCGCCAGAGCCTCCTCACCTGCTGCCTGAAGTTCTGTCTTTGAACGTTTCTTTTTCTTACTGGAACCGGTATCATTCAAAAACTGTTCCTTCCACTCCTTGTAAGTCATGTCCCCCGGCACATCATAAGTTTTCCCGGTCTCAGGATCCCTTGCTGCTCTGGGCATATCCGACAAATCCATATCATCATAGTAAGGCGTGTCCGTACACCGACACAGCGGATGAAACGGCGGCATGTTTACGCCCACCACCGCCTTATCTACCTCATGTACATCTCCATCCAGTTCCCCGCATACCCCGCAGGTTTTACTGTCCAGCGTGGCCAGAATCTGGTATTTCTCTACCCCGTCCTCCTTATATCCGGCGTGCGTGGCCTCACTCATCAGGAAAGAACTTTCTGTATGCAGCAGACGGTAAGCGTCAAACTTCTTGGACTGCATCTTCTTCGCGAAGTCCTTTGCAAGAGTGCTCGGGTGCCTTCCCTGAATCATCATTGTAGTCAGCGACTCCATCAGCTGCGTCTGCAGGTGATCTTTCTGTTTCCACAGCCGGCTGGAAAAATTCGCACCATTGAAAGGATACTCCAGCAATGTCTCCACAGTCCGGGGCTCCACCTTGGAAAATGCTGCATGGAAGCCCCGGTACTGATCGATATTGTACCAGGTACGGTAGTACGATTCCTCATAGACCTCCCGCATGGTTTCTTCTGCCATAGCCTGATAATCCACGGCGTACAGCTGCCGCAGGATCGCATCCACTTCCGCTTCCAGCGCCTGATACCGGGTGATTCTGGCTTTTATGGACATGTTATTGACAGTCTGGTTATATTTTCCGATATTCTGCATCGCCAGAGCAATAAAGTCCTTCAGTTCCCCCAGTTCTTCTTTATCCAGGCGCTTCTGGGCCTCTGCATAAGAAAGACCATTTTCTTTGACATACCGGAAGTAAAACGCTTCAATGGTTTTCTGCAGTTCCCGCTTGGTCTGGTTAAAGGCTTTTTCCAGTCTGGTAAAGTACTGGTTTACCCGCATCTCCCCGGCCTGATACATTTCTGCCTGCCGCGTCTCCCAGAAGCTCATTATGCTTCACCGCCTTCCGGATCCTGTCCAGCCTTTGGGAGCATGTCAGTGATTTCCTTCATTGCAGCCTCTTCCTGCTTCTTCAACTGCTTCATTTCCGCCTCTGCATCTTCTACCCACGGATGATTCTTTATGATCGTCTCGTCGGAAATTACTCCCTTGCTGTTCTGACAGTCCGTGATGGCCTGGCTTTCATTGATGGCGATATCCCGGTTAAAGGTAATATTGATTTCCTGATCGTAATAACTGCCCTGTCCGGTCAGTTCCAGATAACGGTTGATAAACCAGAAAAGCTGTTCCATGCCATCCTTGAAGGCGTTCTCCATCCGGTTGCACTTCAGATCCAGTCCGGAATAGATGAATTTCAGTGCGATCCCGGAAGGGCTGTTCCCCAGCTTATCGCTGTTTTTGTCCACACCCTGGCCGAAATCATAAATATCTTTTTTCAGCGCCTCGAAATCATCCTTGGCGGCCGTAATATCCACGCTGGTATTGATTGCCTCTGCAGATCCGTCTTCATCCAGGGAAATGGCCCGGAAGTAATTCAGATCCCGCATAAACTGTCCCAGATCGGTCCCGCCGTATCCCTTCAGGGCGTACACGATAGACCGTACCTCGTCCAGGAAATTGGCCACATCGGACCGCGCCTTGTCATAGCCGTCAATCAGGGTCTTAATAAACTTCAGATCCGGCAGTTCATAGTCATTATTCTTAAACGGGATAAAAGGCACCTTCCCCCAGGTTCCCGGAGCGCTTCCTACCTGAAAATGCTCCATCATCTCCCCGTCATCTTCACTGACTGCCGTCAGATACCGTTCTGAATCCAGGCGCAGGTCCCAACCTTCTCCCTCGGAATCGGATACATAATAGGCCACGCCATCCGGCAGCCAGTACTCAACCTTTGTGATCGTCTTCTGGGCCTGCCCTTCGATCACTTCCACATCATAAAACCAGATATAGGCATCCATCTCCTCATGGTCGTTGTCATGCCAGAGGGGAATACCCTGCCCCGGCTTGATGATCATGGTCTTAAACTTCCCCTCTTCATCGATATACGGATGCAGCCATCCAATGCCGCCGTTGGACGCATCCACGCCCAGTCGCATCAGACGCTTTTCCTGGAATTTCTTCCCCAGCACATCATTTACCCGCTCCAGATACTCCTCTGCTTCCTCGCAGGTCAGCGTGTACGGCTTGGATAACAGGTAATTCACTTTATCCTCCACCAGAATATGCATGAAGCCATGGGCCCGCTTATTGTTAGGCTTGGCCGGATCAGGGACGGCCTCTATATTTCCCGTGGCTTTATTCTCCTGATAGCGGAACATTTTCCGGTTCATAATGCCGGGGTTATCCACCACATAGTAAGCTTCGCCGTCCAGCATCCACTTCCGCTCTTTCGACTTTACAAATTCATCCATGTACAGCCGGCAAAGCTGCATGTTCGTCATGCGGTTAATGTTCGGATTAAAAACAATATCCATCTCCTCCACCTCACTTCAAAATACGGATTCCCGGCCGCATGCGAATCACCGTCATGCAAAGATACCGTAGGGCATCCAAAGCGTGATCATGATCCTTCACCGGTTTGTCCTCTCCCTTCTCTGCGGCCTTCGCATCCCAGATGTAGGAAGCAAACTCCTTGATCAGATTTTCACAGGATTTATCAATAAAAATGGAACTCTGGTTCAGCAGCGTAGCCACGAACCGGATTCCATCCAGTACATCATTCTTCGCTTTTTTAACTTTAAATCCATCCTTCTCCAGCTGGGCCTTAAAGCTTGCCGCCGCCGGATCCAGGATCACCGCCCGGATCTCCAGGCCGCACAGCCATGCCTTTAAGTCTGCAGAGAACTCCGCATCGGTCTTCTGGCGGCCCCTTTCCCGGCCAGAATAATAATACTCCCGCCGGCAGTACCACTTCTTATCTGCGCCCTTCTCCCACAGCAGGAACGCTGTCGGGTTCTGTGTACCGTAATCACAGCTGACATACCTTTCCCCGGTCCAAAAAGGATAACCGGTTCTGGCCCTGTAAGCAGCCGCCAGGGCCTCTGTGTCCACCGTGTGCTTGTCCGGGTCAAACATATCATAGATGATGCCCTCAGCCATGGACCAGAGTCCCATAATGTAGCGCTTAAAGAATACACCGGTGTACATGCTGCGGTATCTGGCCTTGATCTCTTCAGACAGGCTCAGGTTATCATCCATGGTAAAGTGGACGTACAGAATCTTTTTCAGTTCCGGATCCCGCCCCGCCTGTTCTGCTTCCTCCCGGATCTTGGCTACCTTTACCTTGCCTAAATATCCGATGGCTTTATCAATCCAGTTAACCTTAAACCAATGATACGGGCCGTCCGGATTGCAGTTAAACCAATACTTTGACCCGGTCACCGAACACCGGCCGGTTGCCTGGTTCACGAAGCTCTCCGGCATCAGCGCCACCTCATCGCAAAACAAACCCGCCAGAGTAATACCCTGGATCAGATCCTGGCTGCGCTCATCCTTGCCGCCGAAAATGTAAAAGTAGTTGGTGACCTGCCCGCGGCTGATTTCTACCAAGTTGTCCGCCCGGTGATCCGTTACCCGGTATCCCCGGCTCCGCAGCATCAGCTTCAGCCAGAACAGCACATTTCTGCGGAAAGAGCCGATGGTCTTGCCGCACATGGCAAAGTTCTGGCCATTGAAAGACTTCATAGCCCAGAAAACAAAGGACAGGGACATGCAGACGGTCTTTCCGGATCGGATTGCGCCATCCGCGATAATTCCATCATAATCCTTTACCGGGCTGTCCGGCAGCCACCAAGTAAGTACCAGCTTTTGTTTCTGGGAAAACGGCTGGAATCGGAACGTCTGCACCTTGGTAAGAATGCTGCGTTTTTCTTTCAGTCCGTGGATCCTCTTTCGGAGATCCGCAATACGATCATTCACCCGCATCTACATCACCCCACAGATCTCCAGCCTGAGCATTCAGCGCATCCAGGAATCCATCGTCTTCTTCCTCTGCCTCCTGTCCGCCGACTTTCAGGGAAGCCAGCTCTACCTTTGCCAGTTCGATCTCCAGACGGGCATCGTCGAATCCGAACTTATGCAGCGCTTCGATAGCCCGCTGCTTCCGGCCCTGGACGCGGGTTAAGGCATCCTCTACGGCCTGGATCTGGCCAAGCTTTCCTTGGAATTCTTTCAGATCAGTCTCATGATCCTTCTCTATTCCCGATTTTCGGCTGACCATCGTCATGCCGGCGGCCAGTTCTCCGTTGTTATAATATTCTTCTGCTTTCCGCAGGTTCTCGATCCGGCGAAGCATCCGGTGTTCCCGGACAGTCAGGAGGCGGATCTCCTGCAGAATAAGCTGCTCCTTATCCGCCGGCACGGCATCAGCCAGGCGCCGCTCCTCCGGATCCAGGCAATCAAAAAGGAGAGTCTCAAACTCTCCTGTAGTAACTGCGTTCTTATTCCCCGGCGGGCCGGTGCCGCCGTGGCCGACGGCGTTTTTATTGCCGGGCTGACCGCCGCGCTTTCTCGCAACGTTGCGTTTTGGCTTTTGCAACGTTGCATTTGCCCAGCCGTACCTATTTTTCCAGCTCCGAACCGTTCCCTCTGGGACGTCCAGTGCTGCGGAAATCTCGATTAATTTTTTGCCTGCCAGGAACATTTCCTTTGCCTGTGCGGCTTTCGGATCCGGCGCTCTGGCCATGTATCACCACCTCTCATTCGTTTCGTTTTTCTAGGTAAGGAAAAAGAGGCGGACGAGCCACCTCTGAAAAACATTCAAAAAAAGTATTATTCTATTCATCCTCCGGCAATTCGGAAAGTTTTGATTTTAAAATTTCCAATGTTCTATAACTATTATAAACATTAAACATTTGATACATGTTTACGGTAAAATTTTTCATTTCGAAAAAAAGCAAAAAGCAGAACCCAAAATAAATACATTCCAAACCAAATGCCGTAGCATTCGTTATATTCACGTTTTCAAAAAAGCAAAAATCATTTGGTATACATTTCAATACAATTAACAATATAACATTAATTATAATATTTATTAAATATAACAAAATCCAATGCAAAAAGGATTTATTACCAATACTTAACAAATTACTTTTTTCATTAACTAATGCCCATATTACATCATCTGTCATTAATGCCTGAAAAATAGAATACGTTCCAAAAATAATAGCAATAAATGCCAAAGCTACTCCATTAATTATTTCGACAGATTCCAGCATAAGCTCTACAGTATTACTTTTATATGTTATAATGTAAGATAAAATCATTGCTGTCGTGATTGAAAAACAATATTGGAGCAAACTTTTTCTGCTAAACTTTATTTCACACAAACTGTCCTTCAATAAATGCTCTATGTTTTTATGATTTGCAATTTCTTTCACATTTTCAACAACTTGTTCATACATCAAACATCACCTTTGCTTTTTCTCCTTTTCAGGTATTCATCATATAATATTAAGTTATTTTCACTCTGTACATTTAATGACCTATAATCTTTTTTATACTTATAAATCTCAGAAAATGAATCAGCCAATTCCCCCTCGATATCAATATTACTTACATCTGATATTTCATTATCTTTTATCGTGCCTTTTCTTTTTCGCTTTCCTGTTGTTGAATCTTCTTTATACTCAACTTTCATTTTAGCCTTTACTAAACCTTCTGTCTGTTCAATAACTTCTGCAACCCCATCTTTAGAAGTAGGAGATGGGAAAACCATTTTTCCCCTCTTGCTACCTATTACACGCCTTATTGCACTATCTATTCCTCCAAAAATAGGGTTATAATCCCATTCTGCATTTAAAGGATAAAATTGAAATGTTAATTCATTTATCCTTTCAACATCTTGTAAAGCAGTTTTTACACTTTGTGAAGTTTTAATCCCAGACACATTAACTCTTACAAAAGGAAGAAGCTCCATCTTATTTTCTTTTCTAATTAAATTTTGAGTGTAAATATACTCTTTAACTACATAGGTAAATGTTGTTTTAAAACTTCTTATATCTGGACTACCACTTTGATTTTTCACTATTAACATTCTATGATTTTTTAAAAAAATCATAAAAACAGAATATGGTGAAGATGGAAAATGCTTATTTGTTTTCTTTAATCCATCCTCAGTATATTCTGACATTACGTCCAAAATAGTGTCTTTAATTAATATTCCTTTTAATATTAATTCATGATCAAATTCTACAACTTCACACTCTTCAAATATAAAACGAGTATTTTCTGATGCTATTCTGATAATACCACTATTTAAGGCTGGTAAAATTATTTCGTCTAACCATTCTAACAACGGCTCTTCATGCTTTCCGAAAACGACATTCAAATCACCTACAGACATCTGCTTTTTCTCAGACATAATATCCCTCTCTCCTTTTCGACATTTTTCTTCGATTATAACATATCGTCCTAATCAATGCTTGTCAAAAATAGAGTATACAAATTGTATAATATGACGTCGTTTTCTGGAATATATTTCCATTATAGAACATTTGTTCTTGCTTGTCAATGCTAAACTCAAAAAGACACCCTATCTCTAGGGTGCCTCTTCATACCTGGAATGTCTGGATGGAGAGTCCGAAACCAGGTAAATCAGCCGCCAGGCTGTGACCCCTGGCGGCCGTCATGTAGGGGATAAATGTTAATGGCTTTCATCCATTCATGGTAGCTTAAGCATATCACAGAATCAATATGACATTCTATGACATCTTAAAATTCTCTAACGCCTGCCCATGTACACGAATTGTATGGCGCCATGTATACCCCATCTTAACCGCAATCTCTTCCCACTTCATTCCTCTCAAATATCGGTATGTAAGCAGGTCCTTCTCAGCTTCATCCTCTACGGCTTCGATGGCTGTCTGCACTCTCTGGAAGGAGCAGATCCGGTCATATCGCTTCTGGATCAGCTCCCTTTCCAGTTCATCTACCTTCGCTGCATAATCTGACAGATCGCTTAAACTTGTCCCATGCGGCATCCCGTCACTAATCAGGCTGGGAGAGATCTTACTGGCTCGCAGCTCTGCCAGCTGCTCCTCGATCCGAATTACTGCCTGTTTATCTCGCAGATAGGATTTCAGGAACAGCTTTTTCTTTTCATTCTCCGTCAGTTCTTTGTCCACCGGCATCACCTCCAATTCTCCTCATTTACGCCATTTTCTACTTTCAGCAATAACTTTATCGAATTTTTCGTTAAAGTCGCGGGAAAGGCCATTTCTGCGCGTCACAGTGGCATCTCCGGTTCACTTCCACTCTCTCCCGGTCAGCAGATCCCGCAGCGTAATCCGGCCCTCAACCTCCAGGCCATGCCAGCGGGCCACCGTTTTCATGCGCCGGATGGCCATCTTTACGTGCTCCGGTGGCTTGTCCGCCTCCCGAATAGCTTCCCCAGCGGTCGGATCATGGTATTTTTCGCCATTACGAAATTCATTTTTCACTAACCTCCCCCCTTCCTATGCAAATTTTAACTGTCCAGTCCGTTCCTGCTCAATTACAATGTTTCCTACCCGTTTCGCCACGCATAATTCTGGTAAATTTGATTTTACCAATGCCGCCGGTATTGGCGGACATACCGCATTTCCACACCGTTTTACCTGTTCAGATCGCGGATATGATTTCCCGGTGTAATCATGGTCAATTATGTAATCATCCGGAAAGCCCTGACAGCCGTATAACTCTTTCGGTTCCAGCATCCTCAATCCAATATCTGCAATCGCGTAATATTCACCGCGTATGGTCACAAGACCAAACCGATCATGCGTTGGTATCGTGTCCAGCGGCTCCGTAACAGCCTGTCCCGTTCCCTGCCCGTAATATTTCACAAGGAACGCTCTGACCTCCCCAAAATGCCCCGGTGATGTGGTGATGGTATGAAGGGGATCTCGCAGGTCCTGACCGGTCCCAGACTTATAGAATTTGCTTAAAAAACCTGCAACAAGGCCATATCTGTTTGATCCGTCCACCGTCATTATCGGCTCTTTGATGCCCTGCCCCCGCACCTCATGCGCTCCTGTTTCCGAATGATACTGGATCAATGCATAGGCTTTCCGGTTCACAATAAATGGATCCGGATTATCCAGCACGAACTTCTTTAGGCCCCGTGCGATTCTCCGCATAGTCTTTTCTGCCAGCGGCCGCACCGCCCGGATGCCATATTTCTCTTTGATTTCTTCCGACGTGTCAAAAATGGACGGACACGGCATGGAAAAGTCAATCTGCGTATAGGCCCCGGTGTATGGTTTCAGCCTGCCGGCCTTCACCGTTTCACTATCTGCCGGCGCATGTGTCGGCTCCGGCCATGTGATAGGGCCTCCATCGCACCGGGCAATCAAAAAGAATCGTTTCCGCATTGTCGGCGCTCCATAGTCTGCAGCTACCAGTTCCCGTGTTTGCACCTCGTATCCCAGATCCTGAAGCTGGCTGATGAATTTCTGATAGGTTACACCCTGCTTTTTCTTAATCGGCCTGTGAGACCGGTTCAGCGGCCCCCAGGTCTTGAATTCTTCTACATTCTCCAGCATGATTACCCTCGGTCGGACCAGCCCAGCCCACCGACAGGCTATCCATGCAAGGCCTCTGATATTTTTATCCTTCGGCTTTCCGCCTTTGGCCTTCGAGAAATGCTTACAGTCTGGTGAAAACCACGCAAGCGCCACCGGATATCCACCACATACATTTACCGGATCAACATCCCAAACAGATTCGCAATAATGCTTTGTATTGGGATGATTGGTTTTGTGCATCCGGATAGCCTCTGGATCATGATTAATGGCGATATCAACACTGTATCCTGTTGCAATCTCTATCCCCGTGCTGGCTCCGCCACCCCCAGCAAAATTATCGACAATCAATTCTCCGTTAATCATGGCATTCTCCTTTTCATCATTCTCACCTACCGAAAACTGCACATCACATTCGCCCGATCCAAAAGCTTCTGCTGCAGCGTCTCCTTTGTCTCATCCCCATCAATAATGCTCTCGATGTACTGATCTGCCTTCTTCCAGACCTT